>CAZORN010000431.1:0-2332 GCA_964581935.1 uncultured Victivallales bacterium | reverse complement strand
AGTCCGACTTCGTTGATAACCAGCACAATCAGGCCGGGAAAGGCTTTCAGCGCGGCCAGCAGCTTTTCCGTTTCAAGCGCCATTTCCGCCTCGTCGAACGCCGGATCGCGATACATCAGATTGTTGATCCAGAGCGTGAGACAATCCACCAGGACCGCGTCCGCGCCGAGCCGTTCGGCCTCCGCAAGCGCGCGCGGGAGATCGCACGGCTCCTCGAGGGTGATCCAGCCGTCCCCGGCGCGTTTGGACTGATGGAGCCCGACGCGTTTCTTCATTTCATCGTCCAGCACGGGCGCCGTGGCGACGTAGACGTATTTCGTGCCGAAGACGAGCACCCGTTTTTCGGAAAAGGAGCTCTTCCCGCTGCGCGCGCCGCCGGTTACGAGAACGATGCGGTTCATATCCATTTTCAACCTCCTTTTTTCAGATCCGGCAGGATGGAGATTCCGCCTTCCGGAGTATGGAAGACGAAGGCGTCCAGACCGTATACTTCGCGGATGTTCTCCCGCGTCAGGATTTCACCGGGCGAGCCGTCCGCGAAAATGCGTCCCTCTTTCAGGAGGATAATGCGGTCGGCGCTGTTGGCCGCCTGCTGAAGATCGTGCGTGACCATCAGAACCGCACTGGATTTCGAGCGTTCGCGGAGCAGACGGAGCACCTCGACCGTGTGAGAGGGGTCGGTCGCGGAAGTGGGTTCGTCCAGCAGGAGAATTTGCGGATTTCCGGCAAAAGCCGAAGCCAGCATCACCCGCTGAAGTTCGCCTCCGGAAAGATGGCTGCACGGGCGTTCCGCAAGGCTTTCCACCTGAAGAAGTTTCATTGCGTTCCAAACTGCCTCCCGGTCTGCCCGGCCCGGCATTTCCAGCGGAGAAAGCCATGCGCCGCGTCCCATCATCACGATTTCCTCGACCGTGAAATCGAAGGCGGGGGAAAGCGTCTGGAGCACGACGCCGAGCAGACGGGCGCGTTCCCGGTTCCGGTAGGCGCGAATCGGTTTTCCGTCCAGCCGGACCGTCCCGGAATCCGGGGAAAACTCTCCGGTCATCAGACGAAGCAGAGTGCTTTTTCCGCTGCCGTTCGGCCCGAGCAGCAATGTGAAGCGTCCGGGTTCGAGCGACAGAGTGATGGAATCCAGCAGCCGTTTCCCCTCGTAGCCGAAGGTCAGATTATCAGTCCGCAGGTTCATAACGGCGCCTCCGGTTGATGATCCACAGGAAAAGGGGGCCGCCGATCAGGGAGGTGATGACCCCGATGGGGATTTCGCGCTCCGGATAAATCACGCGGGAAAGAATGTCGCAGAGCATCAGGAACGCGGCTCCGCTGAAAAAAATGAGAATCACATTTTTCCGGTGGTCGCACCCGAAAATCCGCCGTACGATGTGCGGGATGATCAATCCGCAGAAACCGATGGTCCCGGCCATGGCCACCGTCGCGGAAGCCAGCAGGGAGGCGATCACGATCATGAGGAAGCTCAGACGCCGGGAATCGGTTCCCAGATTCCAGGCTTCCGACCTTCCGAGCGAGAGGGCATTGAGGTCGCCGGCCAGATAGCGTAGAAGGATGACGGAGACGGCCAGCAGGATTCCGCCGGGAAGCAGGAGATCGGGATCGACGCTCTGGAGATCGCCCAGCATCCACCATGTCACGCTCGAAAGCTCCTCCATCTGGGCGATGGACAGGAGGTACATCAGGATGCTGCCCGCGATGGTTCCGGCGATCACGCCGCTCAGCAGCAGGCTCTCCGTGCCGCGCCCGCCGCCCCGGCTGATGAGAAGCACCGCGGCCAATGTCACGCCCGCTCCGCAGAACGCGCAGAGGGGAAGCATCAGAACCCCCATCGCTTTCAGTCCGAGAATGAAGGCCAGCGCCGCGCCTACGCCCGCTCCGCCGGAGATTCCGAGCGTGAACGGTTCCGCCAGAGGGTTCCGCAAGACCGCCTGGAACGTCATTCCCGAAAGCGAAAGGGAAGCGCCGATGATGAGCGCCGCCAGCATCCGGGATATCCGCAATTCAACGATCGGCTGGAACTCCCCGCTGGTGAAGAACTCGGAAACGGGAATCCAGCAGGACCCCGCGAACAGCCCGAGAACAAACAGGAGTCCCGTAAAAAGAAAAAGCAGCCATGCCGGGAAGGATTTCATCGGAATTTCTCCAGTTCCGCGCGGAGCGCTCCGATTCCTTCGGGCAGGCGCGGCCCCGGACGCTGGATCAAGTCCGGATCGATTCCCGAAACGACACGTCCTTCCTTCACCGCATCCAACTGTTTCCAGAAGGGATGCGACAGTTCCGGAGTCCCGGAAGCCGTCCAGACGATCACGTCCGGAGGATTCTG
>CAZORN010000430.1:0-2349 GCA_964581935.1 uncultured Victivallales bacterium | reverse complement strand
TTCAGCTGTTCCGCCGATTCCCCCGGAAGGATGAAATGCTCGCTGTGCATGGGGTGTTCTGCGATGTTTTCGACCGTCACCGGCTGGAAGGTCCCCTGTCCTACATGAAGCGTCAGTTCGGTCTCCCCGACGCCTTTGCGTCTGAGCTCCTCCAGAATTTCCTGTGTGAAGTGCAATCCCGCCGTCGGAGCCGCGACCGCGCCCGGGGCCTTTGCGTAGACGGTCTGATACCGTTCCGCGTCGGGTGGGGCGTCTTCGCCGCGCCGGATGTAAGGCGGCAGAGGAACATGTCCGCAGAGCCGGAGCGTCCGGTCGACATCGTCCTGAAGGAAACGGATGCGGCAGTTGCCGCCCGGTTCCTTTTCCAGCAGTTCCACGCTCCGTCCGGAGTCCGCCATGGAAAGGTCCAGCAGACTCAGAACCGTTCCCGGCCCGACTCGCTTCGCGTTCTTCATCAGACAGTTCCACCCGTTCCCGGAAACGGGATTGAGCAGCAGGATTTCCAGTTTTGCGCCGGACTCCTTCCGGGCATACATCCGGGCGCGGATCACGCGGGTATTGTTGAGCGTCAGCAGGTCCTCGGATTCAAAATATTCCACGATCGACGCAAACGGACGGATCGTCATGGAGCCGTCCGCCGGATTCAGCACCAGCATCCGCGAATCGCCCCGTTTTTCGGGCGGGTTCTGGGCGATCAGTTCCGGCGGAAGCTCGTAATCGAAATCACTGGTGCGCATCATGATAGAGCGCCTCGTAAAGGGAAGCGGTGTGGTTCCAGGAAAAATCCGTGCGCATCGCGTTTTTCCGCATCGCGGCGATGTCGGCGGGCGCGTTCCGGAAGACCTCGGCCGACCAGCGGACCGTGTTCCGCAGCGATTCCGTATACAGATCCCAGAAGACGAACCCGGTCGATTTTTCCGGCGCCTCCGGCGCATAGTTCTGCACGGTGTCCGCCAGACCTCCCGTATGCCGCACCAGCGGAAGCGTACCGTAGCGCATGCTGTACATCTGGTTGAGCCCGCAAGGCTCATACCGCGAAGGCATGACGAAGATGTCCGAGCCCGCTTCCAGCAGATGGGAATCGGGGTCCTTCGCATACCCGATGAACACCCCGAATTTGTGCGGATACCGCGCCGCGAGAGATTGGAAATGGCTCTGGAGACAGGGATCCCCGGAACCGATCAGAACAAACTGGAAGTCGTCATGATACAACATATCCTCCAGACAAGACGCAAACACATCCAGTCCCTTCTGGTAAGCAAGACGCGAGAGTACGCCGAACAGGGGAACCTCCGGACGCACCGGCAGTCCGAACCGCTTCTGGAGCGCCGCCTTGCACGCGGCCTTCCCCTTCAGATTCTTCGCGCTGAAGCGGGCGGGCAGCAGACGGTCCGTTTCCGGATTCCACTCTTCCGTATCGATCCCGTTGGCGATCCCGCGGAGACGTCCCCGGTAGGCGCAATGGCGCAGCGAGGGGTCCAGCGAAAAACCATATTTGGGCGAAAGAATTTCTTCCGCGTAGGTCCGGCTGACCGTGCTCACTATGTCCGCGCACATGATTCCACCCTTGAGGAGATTGATCCGGTCGTGGAATTCCAGACACATATAATTGAAATATTCCCACCCGAGTCCCGTCCAGTAAAGCTCTCCCTTGTCGAAAACCCCCTGATACCCGATGTTGTGGATCGTCATGACCGAACGCGTGTTCCGGAATGCCGGATAACTCGAATACAGCGGACTCTTGAGGTAGACCGAACAGAGCGCGCTGTGCCAGTCGTTGAGGTGGAGGATGTCGGGTTCGAGGCCGAGCGCCAGAATCGCCTGCATCGCGGCGCGCGAAAAGAAGATGAACCGCTTCGCATTGTCCGAATATTCGCTTCCGTTCCAGTCATACAGCGCGGCTCGGTCGAAGAAACGGTTGAACTCGATGAAATAATAGGTCAGGTTTTCGCGGATTTTCTTGATCCGGATTTGCGCCCAGAGCGTCTCCGGCCCGAACGGAACCCCCAGCATTGTGTGATACCCGTCGAACTCCAGATTCAGACGCCCCGTCTGCTGGCTGTAATACGGCATGATGACGCTGATCTGATGCCCGCGCTTCGCCAGAGCCTCCGGAAGCGCCGCGGACACATCCGCCAGACCTCCCGTTTTCGCATACGGCACGGACTCGCTCGTCACCCAGACTATATTCATTGCTTGCGCCCCTTATTTCCGGTTCATCTGTTCGCGGACTTCTTCCAGCGTCTTCACCTCTTCGGGCGTCAGGCTGTTGATGCCCGTGCGCGACAGCTTGTCCAGAATCCGGTCCACTTCGCTCCGCGTCGGCATTCTGGAATCCGTTTTCGGCTT
>CAZORN010000429.1:0-2370 GCA_964581935.1 uncultured Victivallales bacterium | reverse complement strand
TGCATCTGTGGTTTCACCTGCCGGGGACGGTGCTGGACGCGTCCGTCATCCGGGTAGAATCTCACGGGCGCTATCGGCTCGACTCGAAACAGGTGATCTTTCCGCCCGATCTGCAATCCGCCCTGATCCGACGCTGGGACGCCTTGAACGCCCTGAAGGAAAAGATCTCTTCCGAAACCGTGCGCCATTATCTGAGGGGGCCGCTGAACGCCCTGCTGGACGAGGCCGCGTTCCAGCTGGCCGGACCGGAAACCGACGCCGCTGAAACAGCCGACAATATTGTACGGGCAGTCAAAAACCATATCCGGATCATGAATGCGCGAGGATGTTCGCTGAAGCACCTTGAACAGATTTCAGGCTACAGCCGGTTTTATCTTTCGCACCGTTTCCAGAAAGTCGTGGGATGCACCATCGGCGAGTATGTGGACAGGGTCCGCGCCGAATATACGCGCGAAGCGTTCCGCCGCGGTCTCAAGCAGAAGGAAATCGCGTCCGAACTGGGCTTTTCCTCCCCTTCCAATTTCTGGTCATGGCTCCAGAAGCACAAGGAGGAAGTCTGAAAAAAAGCACGGGAGGGTTAAAAATCTTTGGAAGAGATTGGGGTGCGGGGAAAGAAAATCCTTTCCCCGCATCTCCAAACCGTAATTTCTTCCTTATTTGCGGTCCGCAAGAATCCGGTCGAAGTTGGCGGAGAGAATGGGCTCAAGTTCCTTGTCCGCCAGCGGGATCGAGAGGAAGCAGGCCAATTCATACGCCTCGTTGTGCGCCGCGGCGTCCGATCCGAAGAGGAAACGGGTATTTCCGAACTTGCGGATTGAATTTTCCCACGGGAGCGTTGAGCAGAATGTCCCACAGAACTCGAAGTAGACATTCGGGGCAAGCGCGGCGATTTCCTCGGACTGGATGCGGCCCGCATTGCTTCCGCCGGAATGTCCCAGAATGAACTTGGCGTTCGGATATTTCGGAGCAATGGTCTTGAGCGCTTCGGCGTCGCCCCATGTATGGAGGAGAATCGGCAGATGATGCTTGTCCGCGTATTCCCACACGATGTTGTAACGCGGATCGGCATACGGAATTCGCCAGTAACCGGCAAGGAGCTTGAATCCGACATAATAGCCGCGGCTGAAGAAATCATCCAGAAGAGCCTCGCTTATATCGTCTGCAAACCACGGATTGAACACGAAATAACCCATGAAACGGTCCGGATATTTCCGGGTCAGCGTCTCGGCTTCGCGGTTGCCTTCCAGAATATCGCCGAACAGGGCTTTTTCATCGATCAGGACCGTTTTGTCGACTCCGTGGCGGTCCATGAATTCGATCATGGCGTCGAGGGCGTCGACGGGATTGTTTTCCCGAATGAACCAGCCGCGGGTCGTCGGACCTTCCAGATGAGTGTGGACATCATATACCTTGACTCCCTCGAGTGCGCCGCCCTCCTTGAATTTCTTCCAGAGGGGTTTGTCGGCGAAATCCGGCTCATGGGCGAGTTTTTTCGCAAGAGGCGCAAGGCCGAGGATTCTTTCGAGATTTCCATGGGCAACCGCCTCTTTCTGTGCGGGAGTGAGGCGGGAATGAGCCAGAGCCCCGATCGCCGCGCCGTAGTGGGTCGTGTGTCCGATGCCAAAGAACAAACGTTCGACGCCAAACTGCTCGGCGACCATTTCGAAGGTGTCGCGCATGTGGAGCCAGGAGATGTCAACACCGATATTTTTACAGCGCCACATCAGATCGAGGACCGTTCCGAAGCCGCCCCACATCTGTTTGCAGATGATGAAATAGGAAGTCGGATACTTCATCGCCAGATATTCAATGTCGCGAAAATCGGACTCGCCGGAACCGTATCCCGTATCCAGAAAGAACACGGGATGATACGGGGACAGCTCCGCCAGAACGCGTTCGATCTGCCGCACGGGGTAACGCGAGACGGCGGGACGCAGGCAATAGGCACGCTGTCCGGCCTTCGCCTGCTCCCGGAGCCAGTCCATCGTGCCGAATTCAAAGAAGTCGGCGGGAGAAAGCACGAACGCCGGAATCAGGCGGCCTTTGAACGGGGCAAGCGTCCTGAGAAGGTTGCGGTTTCCGGCGGACGGCGCATAATCCTGCGCTTCGACCGAGAACACAAGCGAGCGGTCAATTCCGAGATAGTCCAGATGTTCGAGCAGACGTTCGGGCGTGGAAAACTCGGGTTTCTCGTAAGCGCCCCGACCGATCTTGACGGGAGTTGCAAAAAAGTTCATACTCTCCTCCTGATTAAAATTCGAGTGTGACAAAACCTTTGTTTCCACGAACTGTCACGGTTTCCGTTTCAGGATTGTAGACTCCTCCGGAACACGCATGGGCATGACGTCCTTCCGGATGAGGCAGACGGAC
>CAZORN010000428.1:0-2379 GCA_964581935.1 uncultured Victivallales bacterium | reverse complement strand
ACGAATTACTGGACAGCGGGGCGCCATTTATGGGGTAGCAGTTCGTCCAGCTTGGCATAGGGATAGGAATTGATCCTGGCCAAAACATCTTTGAAGTATTCGAAGGGGTTGACCTTGCATGCCCGACAGGATCCGATGAGGGAATAGAGGACAGCGGCGGTCTTTCCTCCGCCTTCGTTGCCGAAGAACATGTAGTTCTTTTTTCCAAGGCAAAGGGGTCGAAGAGCATTTTCGGAAACATTATTGTCCGGGAAAAAACGAAGCTGTTCGGGGTAGTAGCGCAAGGCGGCCTCATGATTCAAGGCATAAGTCAGAGCTTTTCCGAGAGGAGATTTCGGCAGAAGGAAAGAGGCCTTTGCCTTCTTGAAAAAACGGTTCATGACACGCGTGGCGCGTTTCAGGCGAAGCCCCTGAATGTAATCCTCGGAATATTTCCGGTTTTTCAAGGCTGCCATACGGTGTTCGATACGATAGAGGATATTGGTCAGCGTGACGAAGTATTCGGCCTCTTTGACTCCGATTTTTGCCGCTTCGAAGAATTTCCGTCTGGTATGGCTCCAGCACCCGATGGCGGTAACGTCATCGCGCCTGGCGACCTTGAGGTAGCCGGAATAGCCGTCGCTTTGCAGGTATCCCTTGAAATTTTTGAGTGTGTTGACAGGATGATCCGAATCCCAGTTTCCTGTGAATTCAAAGAACATCAGTTGTTTTTGCTGGGAATCGTCCGGCTCATCGGGGGCAACCTTAACCCTGCAAAGGTAAACCCACATATGGCCTTTGCCTGTTCCATTGCCTTTTACATTTTTGAACAGAATCGGGGTGTCATCTGAATTGATGTAGTCGCTTTTGAGCACGGTTTCACGCAGAAGACGGTAGAGCGGTTCAAGTGCGGCAGCGGATTCGCGAATCCAATCGCACATGGAACTTCTCGGCAAATCGATTTCGAGCCTGAGGAACATCTGCTCCTGACGATACAGCGGCAGGTGATCGCAATATTTGCTGACAATGATGTGGGAAAGCAGGCTCACGTCAGCCTTGCAGCGGTCAATGGGGCCATCCGGCAGTGGTGCCGTTTTTACTCCGACTTCCGCCCCGTTGCGGCGATCCGGACTCGCGTATTTGGGACGAATATAGCGAATCGCATAAAGGCGCCCGGGTTCGTAGGCAAGCTGTTCGCTGACATCCTCTCCGATCCGGATCAGCGGCTTTCCAGTGACAGGACAGATCTTTTCCGATTCAGGCAGGTCCAGTATTTTTTCCACACGCTCCAGATGATCCGGTATTTTGAGGCGCCCATTGTTCTTGTCTGAACTCGGTTTGCAGCGTTCGTATTCGATTTTTTCTGTCTCAACAGGACTCGAAGGCACCGCCCCATTCAACTGATCGCATTCGGACAATATCTGCTCAAAGGTTCCCTGATCCGGATGATTCTGCTCGGAACTGCGCCCGAACATCCGATGACGCATCATTTCCACCATCTGAAGCGCCAGGCGCAATTCCTGGCTCAAACCTTCAATCTGACGGTTTTTCGCCTCAATCTGGCGGTCCTTGCCGCTGATCTCATCTTTCAATTGTTGACAGCATACACACATAATGCAGTAGTATAGCAAATACTGCGAATTTTTCCAGTGCCTTCAGGAAGAAAATCGCTTCATTTTTACGATTTTCAAGCCTTCAAGCAGCATCGACAGCGTTCCCTTGTCTATCAAGTGCCGCTCTCCATCTCCAGGGGGCAGTGCAAACGAGCCCTCGGTCAACCGTTTCGACCAGATACAAAATCCCCCGCTTTCGTGATAAAATATCTTCACGCGGTTGTGCGGGCGATTCAAAAAGACGAACAACGCTCCGCATAACGGATTTTCTCCAAATTCTCTTGTCGCCAACGCCGCCAGCGTGTCATAACCGCAACGCATATCCACCGGATGACGGCAAAGATAGATTTTCACATCGCCAAGCCCCGGGAAGATCATAATTCCTCCCGGATCACACGCAACGCCTGACGCAGAATCTCCTCTCCCGCTCCATTTCCGTATTCAAGCTCCACTCCGCGGAACTTCAGCTTCAAACTGCCGCAACCGGTGAGCCCGGGCGTTTCCACCTGCGGCAACAGTTCCACAAACAAACGGTCTCCTCCAGCTTTCCTCCCCGGAGTTTCTTGCAACTCGGATTTTGATAGTTCCTGGCGGAACCACTCTAAATTCAGATTTTTGGACTTGCAAAATTCTGCGTCATCCAAATCCCCGCTCAAAAAGGCATCCTCCAACTCCTGCCATTTGACTCGACTCATTTTGTTCATGCCTGCCTCCTTCAAATTTTTCAGATGGAGACAGTATAATGCCTTTCAAGCCATTTGTAAACGTGTCCTCGCCGGACGCTTAC
>CAZORN010000427.1:0-2394 GCA_964581935.1 uncultured Victivallales bacterium | reverse complement strand
TGCCGAAAACAAAATCCGTGGAATAATCGTAGGCGGTCTTCAGGACGCCGTCCCAGCAGACGCTCTGCCCTTTATATTTTTCGAAGAATTCCTTTTCCTTCGGGCCAACCGAAGAGGAACGCCAGATCACGGCGAGCATCTGTTCCTTGGAGGGCATGGCGTCGGAACCGGTTGCGGCGGCAACAGGGACTTCCTCAACCGGAGCTGGAACGGGTTCCGCAACGGGCTCCGGAACGGATTCGGAGGGTTTTTCCGCAACAGCGGACTCCGGAGCAATAACCGGTTCTTCCGCCGTTTTGCGCGCAAGCTTCCGCTTCACTTCGATGTCGTCAAGATGGGGCATGGAGTCGGGAGTTACGACGGGAACCGGACGGATTTCCGTTCCGGAAACAGAAGGAGATTTTTCGCTCAAGCATTTTCCCAGCGCGATGATCCGGTTGAAACGGCTGACGAAACGGTCCACGTTCGACTCGATCCCGGGATACCGGACGGTCAGGGTGTCGTCGTCGATCCTGAAACGCGGAAATTCGGCGGCGCCGTCGACGATCTCACGGGCGCGGTCCGGCGTCAGGAACGCTTTGAGTTCCTTCTCCTCGTAAGCGGAAACCGCGGACTCCGCCATGTCGTCCGGAAGGAAATCGATCAGGGAATTATATTGTCTTCGCCCGCTGAAAAACCGGCGGACTTCCTCCGGACGGTCTTTCATGATCAACAATCCGATTTTGAGAGGGGTGTTGAACTTGACACGGTAGACCGTTTCGGGCGCGAATCCATTCTCGGCCGGAGCGCAGCTGGCGGTGACGTCCATGCGGTCGACGCGCCCCGAAATTTCAGGGGTTCCGCCCGAATGAGCCGGACGGAGGAAGGAGAATCCCATTTCACCGGCGGCATGCATCCAGGCTTCGTTGCGTGCGGAAGCATTGAAGAGTCCCGCGGGATCTTTCAGCCATTTTCCGGAACCGGAAGCGCCGCCCTTGGGGGAACCCCTCTTCGCAATCGAGCCGAGAATGTTCAGCACGATGATGAAGACGACGAGAATCCAGAAAAAACCGAAAAAACTCATGTCGCACCGCCCGTTTTGATGGTTCAGCGTTTAAATGCGGCGTAGAAGGCCCTGATGGTGTTTTTCATCAGCATGGCGACCGTCATCGGGCCGACTCCCCCGGGAACCGGCGTGATGCGGGAGGCCTTCGGAGCCACTTCATCGAACGCGACGTCGCCGACCAGACGGTATCCTTTTTCCGCGTTCTTGTCTTCCACGCGGTTGATGCCGACGTCAATGACGACAACGCCGTCCTTGACCATGTCCCCCCGCAGGAATTCCGGCTTTCCGATGGCGGCGACAATGATGTCGGCGGTCCGGGTGAACTGCCGGATGTCGGGCGTTTTCGAGTGACAGATCGTCACAGTGGCATCCGCGTTATTGCCTTTCGTGCAGAGCATCGCCATCATGGGACGCCCCACCAGGTGGGAGCGGCCGAGAACGACCGCGTGTTTTCCGACGGGACTGATTCCGGAGCGGGACAGGAGTTCCATGACCCCCCACGGCGTGCACGGCAGAAGTCCGCTGAGGTCGCCCAGCAGAAGCTTTCCCACGTTCTGGGGATGAAAGCAATCCACGTCCTTTTCCGGACGGATCGCGTTGACGACCGCATTTTCATCGATCTGTTTCGGAACCGGCGACTGCACCAGAATTCCGTGGACCGTCGGCATTTCGTTGAGGCGCTGAATCACGCGCAACAGTTCCGTCTGGGTCGTGGAAGCGGGAAGGACGATCTTTTCGGAGGCGATACCGAGTTCCTGACACTTGCGGACCTTGCTTCCCACATAGACTTGCGAGGCCGGGTCCTCTCCGACCAGAACGACCGCCAGTCCGGGTCTGGAACCGTAGTTCTTGGTGATATTGGCCACTTCCGCGGCGGTTTCGCGGTTCACTTCCTCCGCAATGGCCTTTCCGTCGATCAGATTCGTGTTTGCGCCCATATTGTGTTCGGCCTTACCTTGTTATTTTTTCTGAAGCCGGTTGAGTTTCGAGTCAAGCTCTCCCAGACTGTCGGTGATGTTCCGCATTTCCCTTTTCGATTCCAGCTCCATGGCGAGATCGCGCGCCTGCTGGATCAACTGTTCATACATCCGCCGGAGCTTGGGATCTTTCTTGATCAGCTCCAGCCGCATCGCGTGAATCTTCTGAACCAGCATTTCCCTTTCGGCCAGAAGTTTTTCCGCCTGGGCCTTATCCACATAATCGGACGGAGTTCCCGCCGTCCTCAGAATATTCGCGGTTCTGCCGTCCTGCGTCACGGACGGAGCGTCCTTTGCCGTCGCCATCAACGGAAAAAAAATGACGCCTGCGAGAATCCATATTGTTCTGGCAGTCATTGGGCGGTTTCCTTC
>CAZORN010000426.1:0-2401 GCA_964581935.1 uncultured Victivallales bacterium | reverse complement strand
ACAGCCTAACACGCATACATGCAAAATACAGTTTCGAGAGCATTCTGTCAAGTCGCGGATACAACAAAATCAGCAAAAAAGTTCTTGTTTTTGCGCTTTTTAACGTCATTCTCATGATTTTTAATTGTTTTTCTTTTCCGCCGATTGTTTTTTAGTCCTTTCCTGTTATTGTAATTCCCACAAAACCAACTGGAACAACGGTATTCTCATGCTTCTGAAAAAGATCGTTTTTCATCCCGGTGACATCCCTTCCAAACCGGGGGTTTACATTTACCGCGACGCCTTCGGTTCGGTGATCTACGTCGGCAAGGCTTCCAACCTCCGCCGGAGAATGTCCCAGTATTTCCAGCCGTCCCGCGAAAACCGGGCCGATCCGAAGTTCCGGTCCCTCGTGAATTCCATCGACAGCTGGGAGTGCATCACGGTCCGCAACGAGGACGAGTCCCTTCTGCTGGAGTCCCGGCTGATCAAGGAATACGCCCCCAAATACAACATCCTCCTGCGTGACGACAAGCGGATGCCCCTGCTCCGCATCGACCGCAGCGAAACTTTTCCCCGGCCGCGTCTGGCCCGGATACGAAAGGATGATTCCTGTCTTTATTTCGGGCCTTTCCCGAACGGAGGGGCTTTGCGCCAGACTCTCGACTTCCTTCTGCGCTATTATTCCCTCCGGACCTGCCGGCACCCGAATCCCGGACGGGAGGAATATGCCCACTGCCTTTCCGGAACCGTCCGCGACTGCTGTTGTCCGTGCATCGGAAAAGTCTCTCCGGAGGAATATCTGGCCCGCGTGGATTCCCTGATCGCCCTTCTGGACGGAAACACGGATGAAATGACGTCTCTGCTCCGGCAGAAAATGCAGGAGGAGGCGCAGAAGCGCAACTTCGAGAAAGCGGCGCTCTACCGGGATATTTCAAAGAACATCGAGTCGCTCTACGGAACGAAAAACCGGACGTTCCCGAATGTGTTCCTGCCGCAGGTGGTCGACGGGGAGAGCGCCGTGGCCGACCTTCAGGAGGCTCTCCGGCTCCCGAAGCCTCCGCGTTCCATGATCTGTTTCGACAATTCAAACATTTCCGGGACTCTTTCGGTGGCTTCGATGGTGGCCTTCCAGAACGGGAAGCCGCAGAAAAACGCATATCGGCGGTTTCGTATCCGGACCGTGGAGGGGGCGAATGACTTTGCCATGATGCGGGAGATCGTCACAAGACACTTCTCAAGGATTCTGGAGGAGAAGCTGCCTCTCCCGGACCTGATGATCGTCGACGGCGGCAAGGGACAGCTTTCCTCCGCGATCGATGCGCTGGTTGCATTGCGGTGTCCGCCGTTTCCGGTGATCGGTCTCGCCAAGCGCAACGAAGAGGTATTCATTCCCGGCAGCGGCGATCCGGTCGTAATTGACCGGAACCGCAGCGCGCTCAAGCTGCTTCAGGCCATCCGGGACGAGTCGCACCGGTTCGCCGTGACCTACCACCGGGCACTCCGGCTCCGCACGATCCGGGATTCCATCCTCGATGAAATTCCCTGCATCGGAGAGGTCCGTAAACAGTCTCTGCTGAAGGAGTTCGGTTCCGTGACGAGACTGCGGCGCGTTTCCGCCGAAGAAATCGCCCGCAGGGTCGGGGGAATCGGTCTGGAGACCGCCCGGGCCATTGCCGATTATCTGGAAAAACATCCTTCCACCGGAGAGATGGACGTCCAGTAGTCCGCTTTCAGCGGCTTTCGTTTCGGGAGTCGAGGGCTTTGCGGAGTCCCTCTCCGGCGAAGTTGAAGGCGCAGACCGCCAGAAAGATCGCCAGTCCCGGCCAGAGCATCAGATGCCAGTAGGTCAGGGGATCGGGGAAGGCCTGCCGCAGGAGTTCGCCCCAGCTAGAAGTCGGGTCCTGCACGCCGAACCCGAGGAAGCTCAGGGAACTTTCCGCCAGAATTGCCCCCGCCACCTCGAAGGTGAACGAAACGAAGATCGGCGCGGAAACGTTCGGGAGCAGATGGAACAGCAGAATCCTCCAGACCGGAACGCCCATGGCTTCGCAGCTCTGGATGTAGGCGGACTGCCGGACTTTGAGCGTCTCTCCGCGCACCAGACGGCAGAGTCCGGTCCATCCGGTCAAGCCGATGACCGCGATCACCAGCAGGATGGACTGCCGGGAGCCGTAGTCCAGCAGAATGGACATCAGGATCAGGAGCAGGAGGAAGGTTGGAAAACAGATGACGATTTCCACCAGTCTCATGACGAGGAGGTCGGCGCGTCCGCCCTTGTAGCCCGCGAAAAGCCCGATGACCGTTCCGAGGAACATCGCGATTCCGGTCGCCATGAATCCGACCGCCAGCGAAACGCGCGCGCCGTAGATCATCCGGGCAAAGACGTCGCGTCCCGCCTGATCCGTGCCGAACCAGTGTT
>CAZORN010000425.1:0-2414 GCA_964581935.1 uncultured Victivallales bacterium | reverse complement strand
GCGCGACCGGTTCGGCGTCGCCGTATTCCGGCGAAACCGTGATCCGGTGAAGGTGATATCCGATGGTCTCCGGCCTCGGGATATCGAAGGTCAGCGTTGCCGGTCCGTAATGGACGGTTCCGTCCTCGTCGTCGAGGCTGAAATTCTCCGCCGAGAGCTTCCATCCGGAGTTCGCCGGATGCGGCGTGACGGTCAATTCCAGCGGAACATAGTCGTCCGCCTCCGGATTGACGACCGGATGGGCGTAGACCGCGCCGTCCTCTTTTCTGACGTTTTTGGACGCGTCATAGTTCGATTCGATGCGGAGGTGCGTGGCACCTTCCGGCCAGACCGGTTTTTCGCCGTCTACCGCAGTCCATGTCAGAATCTTTCTGACCGGAAGGTCCGTGTCGGAGCCGGAGAGGAACACCTTCGAAAGAAGCGTCCCCCGGCGTTTGTCAAGATGATGCAGCATTGCCGTCCTCCGTGAAAATGAAATATTCCGCGTCTCCCTCCGCCAACTGTTTGCTTCCGGCGAAAAAGAGCAGCATCGAATGCCGCCGCGCCGGATTCGCATTGCGGAATCCGCCGACCGCGCCGGTTTGAACGGGAGTCACGCCGATTGAAATTTTATTGTACGTTCGTAAAACGGAAGCCCCGGTTCCGGCCGCAAGTGTGATGCTCCCGGTCAGCCGGGATTCCCCGGCATCGATCGCGGGAAGTGCGACGTGGGTATGTCCGATGTCCGCTTTGTTCGTCAGCGTCCCGGAAAGTTCGCGGATGTCTCCGATAACATGGAGATGCGCCTTCGGGGCGATGCCGAGTCCTGTTGCGGTTAGCGTAAACGCGAAGTTCCGGTCCGGATACAGGCCGTTGATGGTGTAAAGAAAACTCATGAAATCACCTCAATCCCGGATAAAAACGAGATAGCGGACGCCAGTCTCTTTCGTGAAGGCGTCCCACTCGGTTTGCGTCCCGGAGAAGACTTTCAGCGGCTCGATGTTTGCCGCGTTGGCGTCGGCGACGGATTCCGCCGAATCTGCCGAGAACGGTTCCGGCGTCAGTGTCAGCACCTGTCCGGCGACCGAGAGGAGAAGATTTTCCCCGGCTTCCAAAGTCAGCTCGCCGGAAATCGTCTCGCCGTCCACCGTGATTCCGGACACCAGTTCGTGCGTGTGGCCGGTGTCCGATTTTCCGTCCAGGGATTCCGGAAGATTTTCCACATCGGCGATATCGTGCCGATGTCCGGATTCCGCCGCGCAGATGCTTTCGGCGCTGATGGAGAAATTGCCGTTCTCGTCCGCTTCCGCGCCGTTGATCGTATAATTCACGTCTTCCACGACGGTCGTGGAGCCGTCGTCCGATTCCCGGACTTCTCCGAGGACCGCGTCCATTTTTATTGCCATGTCACACCTCCAGTGTCTGGTTGATCGGAACGTAATTCAAAGACACCCGGTCCGCCCACGCTCCGTAGGCCCATTCGATCACGGTTTCCGTATCAGTTTTTGTGATGCGGTGAATCGGCCTCAAATCTCCGTCATCGAAACAGAGATAAGTCACAGACCCCGCCTCCGCGATGCGGTAGGGCTGGAGCTTGCGGCGATGGAAGTATTCGCTTGTCGCCTCGAAGCCGTATTGGTCAATCTGCATGATTTTTCTCCTGAATTTGCCGAATCCGGTCGATAACCATTTTCGGCGTGATTGCCTTGGTGCATTCGAATTTGTCTTTCGCGTCCTTCTTGCGCGGACACCAGAGAAAATCGAAGTGGTTGAAATCGCAGCGCATATCGTTCCAGCAGCCGTGACAGACGCTGGCATTTTGGACGCGGTACGGCGTTTCAAATTCGTTGACGGGATCGGTGAATCCGGAAATAAGGATTACCGGGACGCGGCAGCACCATGCCAGCCAGCTTAATCCGCTGGACAGTCCGATGAACATATCCGCGTCCTTGACAAGGTTGATTCTCTCCTGCAACGGCAGATCACCTGTGAAGTTTTCCGCGCCGTAGGGAATGTGATTCCATGTGAAATCCGTGCCGTATTCCGGCATGCGGTCGATGCACAACACCCGGTAGCCCTGTGATTTCAGATATTCCACCGTCTCGCGCCAGCCGAAAGGATTGTTCCAGTATTTGCACTGACTGGAAGCTTGTGCCGCAATGCAAACGTATTTCTCCTTGATTTTCCGCTCGGCAGTCAGATTGACGCGCGGCGGCACATCGGATAAATCCTCAATGCCGAGAATTTTTCCTGCCGTCCGGTGCAAGCCGATCTGCCGGAAATCAAACGGTTGGTGGTCGGTGTCGCCGCCGAAGAACAAGCCCAGATTGTAGGTCGCATACGGCTTCAGTTTTCCGGCATCTTCCTTCGTAACGAAGGCGATGTCGGGATACTGCGCCCGGAAGAGATCGGCGATCTCGGGAGCCATTGAGCAG
>CAZORN010000424.1:0-2417 GCA_964581935.1 uncultured Victivallales bacterium | reverse complement strand
CATATGACGATTGGCTCCAACGCGAGCATGTGGTGCTACAACTCCTGCTCCGTCAGCCATACGACCGTGATGAGCGCCGGAATCCTCTACGTCTCGTCCGGGGCGAAATGTTACGATGTCACGGTCTCCTCCGGCGGACGGGTGAGCCACGGCGTGTGGGGGCATGACGAGCTTACCGAGGTCACCGGGACGAACCACCTCGGCTCGTTCCACACCGTCAACGGCACGGCCTGCAACTATGTGCTGGCGGGCGGACAGGACCAGCAACTCTACTATTACGCGAGCGCGATCAGCACGGTCATGTCGAGCGGCGGTTCGCAGTTCGTGAGCTTCGGCGCGGTCGCCCGGTTCAACACAATCTTTCAGGGCGGCTACCAGCGCGTCCTCTCCAGCGGATTGTCGCTCGACACCGTGATTTCGAGTGGCGGACAGCAATTCGCGGAATATTTCGGCACGGCGATCCGGACGACGGTCGGCTCCGGCGCATACATGTATGTCTCGAACTACGGACGCGCGACCGCTGTTGAAATCCAGCGCGGCGGCTCGCAGTTCGTCTCCTACGGCGCGGCGGTGACCTCGACGAACGTCTCCGGCTGGCAGATGCTGTCCAACGGCTGTTCGGCGCTCAACACCACCGTGAACTCGGGGGCGTGGCAATATGTCCGCTACGCCTGTTCCGCGTCGGACGCGACGGTTTTGAGCGGCGGCAGCCTCCACATTTCGCAGAACTGCTCCTATGGCGGCATCAAGGTGTCGAACGGCGGCTGGCTCGGCGTTTACGAAGGCTGCACCGTGAGCGGCGTCGTGTTCGGCCAGGGGATGATGTACCTCTGCAACTACTGCGGCGGCACGAACATCTCCATCGGCAGCGGCGGCACGCTTTACGCCTCGTATTTCTGCAATCTCGAAAACGTGGTTGTCTCCTCGGGCGGCGTGTTCTACCTGCACAGCAGCAACTGCAACGCGACCTCCACGACCATCGAAAGCGGCGGGAGTTTTTATCTATCCCGCTTCAACAACGCCTCCGGCGTGACCGTCGGGAGCGGAGGACTCTTCTATGTGGCGAGCGCCGCCAGCGCCTTCGCCGTGACCAGTTCCGCCGGGGCCAGCATAACCGTTGAAACAGGAGGATATATCGAATATGTCTGATTTCAGTATCAAATGCGAGCCGGTGGCGGACGCTCCGCTTCCGCTTCCGGTTCAGACCGATCCGCCGAAGGAGCCAACATTTGCGCTCCCGCCGGAGGTTCCGGTGATGGAGACGGTCGATGGCGTCCGCTTCGACTTCAACCATGGACTCCGCGTCCGATTCCCGGAAACGGGCGATTTCCGTTGTGTTTTCAAGGATTTGGACACGGACTGTCTGCTCTACAGCATGGACGTGAAGCCCGGCTGTACGGTCGAGAGCGTCAAAAAGTATTTCATCCGTTTCGGACTCGAAGTTTATCGGAAGAACGATCTCAAGGAGCCGTTGTTCCGGCACGATCTCGACCTCGCCAGGAAAGAGGTGCTGATCCAGCTTCCGGTCGGGCCGCTGGGCGACACCATCGCATGGTTCAGCTTCGTCGAGCGTTTTCAGAGGAAGCACAACTGCAAGCTGTCCTGTTCGATGGCTTCCGAGATCGTCGAGCTCTTCCGGGCACAGTATCCCGACATCGCCTTCATCTCGAAGGAAGAAGCCGGAAAGCTGAAGCCGTATGCGACCTACAATCTCGGGCTATTCTTCGGAGGAAATACGGACTGCCAGCCGTTTGACTTCCGGCAGATCGGCTTGCACCGGACGGCGGGAAAAATTCTTGGTATTGAGGATTTGTCGGATGTTCCTCCGCGCGTCGACCTCTCGGCGGAACGGCGGATCAAGGAGAAATATGCCGTGATCGCGGCGCAGGCGAGTTCCCAGTGCAAATACTGGAACAACCCTTCCGGCTGGCGCGAGGTCGTCGCCTATCTGAAATCGCAAGGCTACCGGGTGCTCTGCGTCGACCGCATGACCGAATACGGCACGGACTACACGTGGAATCATATCCCCTACGGCGCGGAAGACTTCACCGGTGACCTGCCATTGCAGGAACGGATCGACCTCATCAAAGACGCCGATATGTTCCTCGGACTCTCGTCGGGCCTCTCGTGGCTGGCGTGGTGCTGCCGGGTTCCGGTGATCCTGATTTCCGGCTTCACCGACCCGGTAAACGAATTTCACACGCCGTATCGCGTTCAGAACGCGACCGTCTGCCACGGCTGCTGGAACGACATGCGCTGCGAGTTCAACCACTTCGACTTCCTGTGGTGTCCCCGGAAAAAGGAAGCCCGCGACAAGTTTGAATGCACCAAGGCGATCACGCCCAAAATGGTGATCGATCAAATCAGAAAAATCCAGGAGAAAAACCATGCAGATTGACCAATACGGCTTCGAGGCG
>CAZORN010000423.1:0-2420 GCA_964581935.1 uncultured Victivallales bacterium | reverse complement strand
GCGGCGAATTCGGGCGCACTCCGAAGATCGACTGGCAGGAGCCCTGGAACGGCGGACGGAACCACTACGGAAAATGTTTCTGCACGGTGGTGGCCGGAGGAGGTTTTGCCGGTGGAAGGGTTCTGGGCGAATCGGATGCGCGCGGCGAGAATCCGGTCAAACGGCCGGTGCATCCGGCGGACCTTCTGTGGAGCATCTATGAACTTTCCGGGATCGACCCCGCCGGAAAACTCCCGAATCCGCGGGGACTGGATCTGACGATTCTGCCGCCGGACGCCGGAAAAAACAAGGTCGGCGAACTGTATAAAAATCCGGAGACGAAACCATGAAGACGACGTTGATCTGGAGTTTCCTGTTTCTTTCCTGCGCCCTGTCCGCACAGCATATCGGATATCTGATTCCGGCCGGAGGGCAAACCGGAGAGACGGTCGAAGTCCTTCTGGGCGGCCAGCAGCTTGGCGGAGTCCGGGAAGGCGTCGTGACCGGGAAGGGCGTGACGGTGGAGTCCGTCACCCTCGTCCCCGGGATCACGAACGTGAACGGGAACCAGAAGTCTTTCATCATCGCCTGCATGAGGAATGCCGCGAACGGAAAGGCGATGCCCCAGAAGCCGACCGACCCCGAGATCCTCAAGGAATGGCGGAAACATCCTTATTTCGACAAGATCGATAAACTGACCCCGCTGGAATTCCATATCCTGGCTTGTGACATCTTCATTCCGAGGAATGCCCTTCAGATGAATCCGGCGATCAACAGCCTTGCCATCCTGAAAGTCAGGATCGCTCCGGATGCCGCTCCCGGATACCGCGAACTCCGCCTTGTCGGCAATATGAGGCTGAGCAATCCTCTTCCATTCCATGTGGGCACGATTCCTGAGCAGCGCGAACCGTTCATGGAGATTCCTCCGAAGGCCCAGCCGACGATGCGTTTCAAGATCCCGTCCGTCCTCAACGGACAGATCATGCCGAAGGAGACCGATATCTGGTTCTTTTCCGCGAAGAAAGGACAGAAGCTGGTTTTCAAGACGGATGCGCGGTCGCTCGTCCCCTTCATGGGGGACTGCGTGCCGGGATATTTCCAGTGCGTGCTGGAGATTCTCGATGCCAAAGGAAAACGCGTTGCTTACGCCGACGACAATTACTTTGATCCGGACCCCATTCTTCCCTGCGTGATTCCCGCGGACGGAGAATACCGGCTGCTTGTCCGGGACGCCATCTATCGCGGACGCGCGGATTTCGTCTACCGGATTTCCGCGACGGAAGGAGACCCCCCTCCGTATAAGCTTCTGGAGCCGCCTCCGCTGGGACTGCCTCTGGCGGAATCCGCAAAGCTTCCCGCCTCCCGCGAAACTTCTTTTCCCGTCCTCCTGAAAGGCGTTCTCGCGAAGCCGGGCGCTTCCGAAACCTTCAAAATCAAAGCCGCCAAAGGGGAGAAGATCGTGGGCGAGGTTTTTGCCCGTCGCCAGCTATCCCCTCTGGATTCCTATCTGACGGTTTCCGGGCCGGATGGAAAACAGGTCGCCTCCAACGATGATTTCCCCAGACTCAAGGTTGGCACGGTTCTCCAGCACACCGACTCCTTCCTCAGCTTCACGGCTCCCGAGGACGGGGAATACACTTTCCGGATTACGGACAATACCGGGGCGGGCGGCGCGGACTACGGTTACTGGCTCCGGATCGATCACGAGCGGTCCGATTTCAATATTTACTGCGTGCCGTCTTCCCTTCCTGTCGACATTCAGGGCGTGACTCCGTTTGAAGTGATCGTGGAACCGCTGGAAGGGTTCAACGACGAAATCCGGCTGGATATGAAGGTCGTCGGCAGGTTTTATTTTGTCGGGAGTCCCGTGATTCCTGCCGGATGCACCCGCGCGTTTGTCACCATGAGTTGCAGTCAGGACAAGATCCGGGGAATCATTCCCGCCGAAGTGACCGCGGTGTCCGGAAAAATCCGAAAGAAGGTGATTCCGGCCGACGAAATGACGCAGGCATTCGCCTATACTCATCTGATGCCCTCGGAGCGTTTGTACTTTTTCAAGCGCTGGAATCAGTTCGGTTCCAATCTTTTCTCATGGGCGAATCCGAAACAGCTCCGTCATACGCTGACTCCCGGCGGAACGGTTCAGCTGAAGGTTCTCCGCCAGAAACTCCCGAAGGATTCCGAATATGAATTCAAGCTCAGGAACGAAGTCAAGGGCGTGACGCTCGAGAAGGTCGAAACGGCGGAAAAGGAAAAAGGTCTTGCGGAAATTACGCTGAATCTTCGCGCGGATGAAAGCGTCAAAGAACAGAAATTCAACCAGATCGTATCAGTCGTTTTTTCATTTAATTCGTCTCCGGACAAAGACAAAAAGACTTTCCGCAGAAAATCGGAATTCATTTTGCCGGCGGTGCAAATAGAGATTGTTGGAGGTAAGTAAG
>CAZORN010000422.1:0-2423 GCA_964581935.1 uncultured Victivallales bacterium | reverse complement strand
CGGTCGTGATGGCTCAGGCCGCAACCACAACTCCCGCCGCAAAGACGGATGCCGCTGCGACCTCCACTTGCTCCTGCAACTGCAAAAAGGCAGCTGTCTGCAAAAAAGACGCATCGGCCTGCGATACGAAAAAGACTGCCTGCTGCGACAAGAGCGCCAAGAAAGCCGCGGCTCCTGCCGCCACGACGACAACGACGGATACGACTGCCAAGAAGTAATTCGTTTTTTTCGGAAACAGGGGCGTGAACTTTTATCCGTGAGACGGAGGGAAGTTTGCGCCCTGTTTGTTTTAAAAGAATTGTCTGAGGGGGATTCCTTTTTCTGCTGTCGTCTGGCAAAAAAGGAATTCGCATGATATATTATCAGCTTATTTCAACCATCATGAAAGAGGTGCCGGTTTTTATGGAAACAGTCAACTACGTTCATCCGCGTGATCAGATCGTCGAAATCATGCAGCGAATTTACGGATACGGGATGACGACCACCAGCGGCGGAAATCTTTCCGTCCTGGATTCCAACGGGGACATGTGGATCAGCCCGGGCAGCGTCGACAAAGGCACGCTGCGCCGTGAAGATATCGTCTGCGTCAAGGCGGACGGCACGGTCGAAGGCCGGCACAAGCCGTCCAGCGAATTTCCGTTCCACCGCGCCATCTACAAGATGCGTCCCGACATCCGCGCCATTCTTCACGCCCATCCGCCGGCGCTCGTCTCCTTCAGCATCGCGGGAAAAATTCCGAACACCTACGTGCATCCCACCGCAAAAATGATCTGCGGAACCGTCGGATACGCCCCCTACGAGGTCCCAGGCAGCGAAGCCCTCGGCAAACAGGTCTCCAACGCCTTTGCCGAAGGACACAGCACCATTCTCCTCGAAAATCACGGGGCATGCACGGCCGGAGCCACCCTGCTTCAGGCTTTCCAGCGTTTTGAAACGCTCGATTTCTGCGCTCGTCTCATCAACAGCGCCATCCAGCTCGGCACGCCATACTACCTCTCCGAAACGGATCTCGAGTTCAGCCAGATCGACCGGAACGCGGACTTCCGTCCGGCCGTCTTCGAGGAACATACCAGCGAGGAAATGGAACTCCGCTACCAGATGTCCCTGCTGATCCGCCGCGCCTACCGTCAGAAGCTTTTCACCAGCACGGAAGGAACCTTCGCCGTGCGGATCGACAAAAACAGCTTTCTGATCACTCCGCGCGAACTCGACCGCGGCGGCCTCCGCCCGGAGGACATCGTCCTGGTCAAGGGCTCCACCTACGAAGCCGGACACAAGATCAGCCGCGCCGCATGGTTCTTCAAGGCGATCTTCGACGCCCAGCCGGAAATCAACTCCCTGCTCATCGCCAATCCTCCGAACCTGATGGGCTACTGCGTCTCGCGCAAACCTTTCGATCCCCGGGTCATCCCGGAAAGCTACATCCTCCTGCGGGAAGTCCCCTCCTTCCCCTTCGGGACGCATTTCCGCGACCGTCAGAAGGTGACCTCGGTCATTTCTCCGCGCTATCCCGTGGTCATGATAGAAAACGACTGCATCCTTTCCAGCGGACGCACCCTCCTCGAGGCCTTCGACCGCATGGAAGTGGCGGAGTACAGCGCCAAGGCCACCATCAATGCGCGCGCCCTCGGCGGAATGAAGCCGATCAGCGAGAAACAGGTCGCGGACCTGGTCAAGGCTTTCAAGCTGATTCCCTGACCGTCAGCAAGGTTCAGAACGACTCTTCCCGGAAACGGGAAAGCCGTTCCGCGCCTTTCCGAAGCTGTTCGAGAATGAAGTCCCGCCGTACGGGCGTAAGCTTATCCGGAGACGCAAACACGCCCAGCGCGGCGATAACGTCATGGTTCCCGTCAAACACCGGAACGGCGCACCCGAAAGAACGGTAACGCTTCCGGAACGAAGCGCAAAATCCTTCCGCCCTGATTTTTTTCACATCGTTTCTGTATTCCGGCCAGAAGATTTCAGGCGGGCCGTTTTCCCGTCTCAGGATACGCCGCTGCGCGGGCCGGGAAAAGGCGAAAATCACGCGCCCCGTCGCGCTTTCATAAAGATAATAGCGGCGAACTGTCTCCGTGTCGTTCTTCTGCAGTTTTCCATCCCGTCCCACCCGCATCAGGGAAGTCCACACGTTATTTTCAAGCGTAATCAGAACCGCCGTTTCCCGGATTTCCCCGACCATGTGCCGGATGACTTCCAGCGCGTATTCCCGGAAGCTCAAATTCGATTGCGCATTCCGGAAAGCAATCTGCCGGCAGACCGTCCCGAAGGTGTAATGACCGTAGCCGTTTCGTTCCGCATAACCGCAAATGACCATCGTCTTGAGGAGATTGTGTGCGGAATTGGCCGGAATCCCAAGCCGTCCCGCGAGGACTTTGAGCTCGAATCCTTTCCCTTCCGCATCCTCAAAAAGAAGGATTGAGAGC
>CAZORN010000421.1:0-2431 GCA_964581935.1 uncultured Victivallales bacterium | reverse complement strand
AGCATCGACGGCGACCCCCCGGCCGCCTACCGTTACACCGAGTGCCGCATGGAACGCTTCACCGAGGAGCTCCTCGCCGACATCGACAAGAATACGGTCAACATGGTCCCGACCTTCGACGAGCAGACCCGCGAACCCGAGGTCCTTCCCGCCAAGTTCCCCAACCTGCTGGTCAACGGCAGCATGGGCATCGGCGTCGGCATGGCCACCAACATCCCGCCCCATAACCTCGGCGAAGTCATCGACGCGACCGTCCATCTCCTCGAAAATCCATCCGCTCCGGTCCGCGAACTCATGCGCTTCCTCCCGGGTCCCGACTTCCCCACCGGCGCGCTCATCTGCGGCATCGACCCCATCCGGAGCCTCTATGAGACCGGACACGGCATCATCAAGATCCGCGCCAAGGCCGAAATCGTCGAGAAGAACGGCAAGGAAATGATCATCGTCAGGGAGATCCCCTACGCCGTCAACAAGGAAATGCTCGTCCGCAAAATCGGCGAACTGGTCAAGGAAAAGAAGATCACCGGCATTTCCGACCTCCGCGACGAAACCAGTCTCCGCACCGGCATCCGCATCGTGATCGAAATCAAGCGCGGCGCCATGGGAACGGTCGTCCTGAATCAGCTCTATGCCCACACCCAGCTCGAAACCGCCTTCGGCTGCCAGCTCCTCGTGGTCGACCACAACCGTCCGCGCACCCTGAATCTCGCCCAGATCCTTCAGGCGTTCATCGACCACCGTCTGGAAGTCGTCACCCGCCGCGCCCGTTTCGACCTCGACAAGGCCGAAGCCCGCGCCCACATCCTCGACGGCTTGCTGATCGCGGTCAAGAACCTCGACGACGTGGTCAAGATCATCCGTGCCTCCCGCACCCGCGAAGAAGCCGCCTCCGCCCTCATGGCGCGTTTCAACTTCTCCAAGCTCCAGACGTCCGCCATCCTCGACATGCGTCTCCATCAGCTCACCGGTCTCGCCATTGAGGACCTCCAGAAGGAATACGACGAACTCCAGAAGCTCATCGAATACCTCCGCAGCCTCCTCGCCAGCCGCGAACTCCGTCTCGGCGTCATCAAGACCGAGCTCCTCGAAGTCCGCGAGAAATATGCCGACAGCCGCCGCACGGAAATCACCTTCAACGAAGGCGACCTCAACTACGCCGACCTCATTCCGCGCCACTCCTGCGTCATCACCGTCTCCAACACCGGCTACATCAAGCGCGTCCCCGCCGACACCTACCGCACCCAGCATCGCGGCGGAGTCGGCATCATCGGCATGGAAACCAAGGAAGAGGACCATGTAGAGCATCTGTTCAACGCGGACAGCCACGACCTGATCTTCTTCTTCACCAACCGCGGCTTCATGTATTGGCTGAACGTCTACGACATCCCCGAAGGCATGCGTACCGGCAAGGGCAAGGCCATCATCAACCTGATCAAGATCGAGCCCGGCGAACAGATCCAGGCCATGCTGACACTCCGCAAGGAAATGTTCGACGAACCCAACCTTGCGCTCGTCATGGCCACCCGCCGCGGCGTCATCAAGAAAACCCGCCTCTCCGACTTCCGCCATCTCGCCAACCGCGGACTCCGCGCCATCAGCATCGATGAAGGCGACGACCTGATCGGGGCCGACATCACCGACGGCTCCAGCGAAGTCATCCTTTCCACCGCGATGGGCATGGCCTGCCGCTTCGTCGAACGCGACGTCCGCACCATGGGCCGCGCCGCTCGCGGCGTCACCGGCATCCGCTTCAAGATCGAAGGCGACTACATCGTCAGCATGGAAGTGGTCCCCGGAACCGCCCTCCCCGGCGATAATTCCGAACTTCCCGCGACCGAGGAAAACGCCGATGCCGAAACGCCCGACGTCCCCGAGGAGACCGAAGTCCCCGAAGAAGCCGAGGAAGCCGAAGCCACCGGCGAAGAGGACGACAATTCCGTTCTCGAAGACGACGGACGTCCCCAGCTTCTGGTCATCACCAGCGGCGGCATGGGCAAGCGCAGCTATGTGGAAGGCTACCGCCTGACACGGCGCGGCGCGAAAGGCGTCAAGAACGTCAATCTCCGCCCCGGCGAAGAAGTCATCGCCGCCCTCAAGGTCCATCATGGAGACGAACTGATCATCACCACGGAACGCGGCCTGGTCTGCCGTCTCCCCGTGGATGAAATCCGGATCGTCGGACGCGCCTCGAAGGGCGTCCGCATCATGGATCTCCGCAAAAACGACAAGATCACCGGAGCCTCGGTCGTCCTCGAAGTCGACGCCCCCGAAGTTCCGGCTTCCGAGGAAAGCGGCTCCGTCGCCGTCCCCGGACCCGAAAACGAAGTCCGCCCTGACGATGCGGCCGATTCCGCGGAAGTTTCCGCCGGAACCGACGGCGCCGAACCCGAAACGGAACAGTAATCCGCTCTCAGCCGGAAGGATGGCGAAA
>CAZORN010000420.1:0-2435 GCA_964581935.1 uncultured Victivallales bacterium | reverse complement strand
GCGCCGGGCCGGATCCTGGTCGACGAATGGTATCTGGGGACGACCTCCCATTCGGGAGACGTGGAGCGGATTTTCGAGGGATACGCGAATAGGCTCAGGAAGAAGCTCCCCCCGATGTACGGAGCCACGAAAATCAACCGCACGAACATGGTCTGGGGTTCCTGGAACGACGGCATTTTCCGCGACATCTCCGAAGATATGCTTTTGGAGGAGGCCGAATTTCTGAAGAAGAACTTCCCGACCGTCCACTGGATGCAGATCGACGACGGCTACGCCACGAATGTTCCGCCCGCGCACGGACTCGGAATGCCCTATGAGGGCGAGGCCGGCGTGGACAAAAAGAAGTTTCCGAACGGGATGCGCGCCTTCACCGACAAACTCCGGGAAATCGGCTTGCGTCCGGCTCTCTGGATCGGCGGATTCTGTCCGGTCCATACGCCCATTTTCAAGGAGCATCCCGAGTGGTTCATCGACTATTCCTACCGGGTCAAGGCGTCCCAGCCCCTCGACGTGAGCCTTCCGGAAGCCCGTGAATACATGAAAAAAGCGCTGGATACGCTTTGTCTGGAATACGGCTTCGAAGGCGTCAAGCACGACTTCTGGAGCTATGCGTTCGAGGACAGCCACGATCTCTACCGCAACAAGGAGGCCTCGGGCTATGAATGGCGCGACTGGTGGCTGAAGGAAGTCCGCAAGCGCATTGCTTCCGACGGGTATTTCCAGACGGGCTGCGACATCGTGATGGGCAATCCGTTCCTCGGGGAGTTCTTCACCAACTACCGCTACGGAATCGACATCGGATCGGGCGACTGGGACTATGTCAAGACCAACTTCCTGTGGGGCATTGCCTGTTTCGCCACGCATACGGGCGACCTCTTCGTCCCGAACAGCGATTCCGTCGGACTCTTCCCCGGACTGAACGATACCGAGGCCATGTTCTGTCTGAACTACTGCATCACGACCCACTCCATGGTGGAGATTGCCGGACGCCTGAGCAAACATGCCGATTCGCCCCGTTTCTCGACCTTGAAGAAAGCCGTTTGCAACCCGAACAACGGACAGGATGTGTTTCTGGCGTGTTACGACTACCGCAACCAGAAGAAGAAAACGCCCGACATCCTGTATTTCAAGACCCCCCATTTCTGTTCTTCGGAAGATCAGGCGGCGCTGCCGGTGCGGACCGTCGGGCTGTTCAATATCGAGGATGCCCCGAAGATGGTGTCATTCGGTCCGAAGGATCTCGCGCTTACGCCCGGAGACTATATCCTTACCGACGTCTGGAGCGGCGAACAGTTCCGCTTCGGGGGAGAATTCTCGGTGGAGCTCCCGGTGCACGGAAGCCGCCTTTTCGCGGTCAGCCACGGACGCGGCATCCAGCTTCTCGACGCCAATATCCGGATCAACCGGAGTACCATGACGGGCAGCAGACTGAGTCTGGAAACGGATTATGCCGCGAACGCCGAACTCCGGTTCAGCCAGAACCCGAACGCGGTTTTCTTTAACGGAGACGCGCTGAAGGTTCGTTTCGCGAACGGGAATCTCTGCGTAAAGGTTCCTTCCGCGGGCACGCTTGAAATTCACTGGTGATCCGGAAAATATCGGGACGTTCACGGGAGGCGCGGGCATCGTTTCGCGTCTCCCGTATTTCTGTACGGCGTTCCTCCCGTATGCAAACCTACAGAAATCAACTCAGAATTTCTGCTTGTACGGATTCGTTTTGAAAGGATTCGTGTCTTCGCGGAGAATGACGAACGCGCCGTAGTGGAAGCGTCCTCCCTCCTTCAGGAATTTCACGAGGGCGTGCTGGAGACTGGTCCGGAGAGGAACGGTCGCGATGCCGTCCCTTGCGGCCTTGACGCCGAAACAGCGGAAAACGGTATCGGCCTCGCCGGGGAAGGGAATCAGATAGGAACTGCGCTGGAAAGCGAGGATATTGGACTCGCGGGGCAGGATTTTCTGAAGCTGGGGATCGAGGAGCCACGAATCGCAGAAGAATGCCTTCCAGTGGTAGTCGGGCAGATGCTTCGCGAAAAATTCGCCGGCGCGCCGCATGGAGTCATGACAGGTTTCCGGATTCAGCGGACCGCATTCGGGAATGTGGATATTGATGACCGGGTCGCCCTGTGAAAGAACCATTTCCCATTCCGTCTTGAGGAGTTCGGAAGGATGTTTCTGGGTTCGTCCGTCGGGCGTGATTTTGTTTCCGGCCCAGGACTGCGGATGGTCTGCGAAGGAACTCGTCCAGCTTCCGGGGGAGGGGGTTTCCTGAAGATCGTCGCGGATGCCGTCGGCGGTGAAACGGACGGCATCCGGAGCCATTGCGACGGTTTCTTCCGTGTGGCGGTTGCGGAAAACCCTGGTTTTGCACGGGAAGGCGAAACTGGTGTTGAACTGGAGGCGTCCGAAGCTGAGGAGGGTCAGGTTGATGTGGTTCT
>CAZORN010000419.1:0-2440 GCA_964581935.1 uncultured Victivallales bacterium | reverse complement strand
TCCACGGGCAATTATCCCGGACGCGCCCGCAACGCCGCCGAACTGCGTCAGGATCTCGACAAGGCCTTCTCCCTGATTCCGGGCGCCAAACGCCTCAATCTCCATGCCATCTATCTGGATACGGACAAGGCGGTCGACCGCAACAAAATCACGCCCGAGCACTTCAAAAGCTGGATCGACTGGGCCCAGGCGAAAAAGACCGCCCTCGACTTCAATCCGTCCTACTTCGGACACCCGAAAGCAGGCACGAACCTGACGCTTTCCAGTCCCGACGCCGGCATCCGCAACTTCTGGATCGAACACGGCATCGCCTGCCGTAAAATCGCCGCCGCCATGGGCGCGGCCCAGAAGTCCCCCTGCATCATGAACACCTGGATCCCCGACGGTTTCAAGGACGTCACGGTGGACCGCGCCGGAGCGCGCCGCCGTCTGGTCAAGTCGCTCGACGCCGTTTTCGCGGAAAAGCTCCCCGCCTCCCAGATGAGGGACGCGGTGGAATCCAAGCTCTTCGGAATCGGGGTCGAAACCTGCACCGTGGGCTCCAACGAGTTCTACATGGGCTACGCCGTCAAGAACAACCTGCTGCTCTGTCTGGATGCCGGACACTTCCACCCGACCGAAGTCATCAGCGACAAGATCAGCGCCGTGCTCCTCTTCCTCGACGAAATCCTGCTTCATGTGAGCCGCCCGGTCCGCTGGGATTCCGACCACGTGGTTCTCTTCGACGACGAGCTTCAGGCCATCGCCCGTGAAATCGTCCGCAACGACGCCAAGCGCGTCCACATCGGGCTGGACTACTTCGACGCGACGATCAACCGTCTCGCCGCCTGGACCGTCGGCACGCGCAACATGCAGAAGGCCCTCCTCGCCGCGCTGCTCGAGCCTGCCGCCGAACTCGTCAAGCTGGAAAAGAGCTTCTCCAATTCCCGCAAGCTTGTCCTCACGGAAGAGCTCAAGATGCTCCCGCTCGGAGCCGTCTACGATTATTTCTGCCTCCGGAACAACGTTCCCGCGGGCGCGGATTACATGGATGAAATCGATCTTTACGAGAAGAAAGTCCAGTCGAAACGTTCCTGAAAAAACGGAGGGGGCGGGTCATGGGAACAGTCATTGACATCACGAGGGATTTTCCGGAAGGTTTTGAGACAGGCGTAAAAATTACGGAAGTCGAACTGAAGTCGAACGCCGCCCGGTATACCGGAATGGTCTACGACTGGCCCGCCCATTCCATGCACGGCTCCTACATCGATTTTCCGGGACACATCAAGGAAACCGACAACGGCGAACGCGCGGACAACTTCCCGCACGAACGGCTGTACCGGGTCCCCTGCTCCGTCATCCGCCTGAACCGGAAATCGGGTTCGGGAGGCGTGTCCGCGAATGACCTCGAAAAAGCCTTCGGGGGAATCCCGGACACCCCCGCGCTGCTGATCAACGCCCTCGGGAAAAAAGAACCCGACGAGGTGGAAAGCCGCAGCGTTTTTCTGGAGGACGGCGCACTGGACTGGATTATCGCGTCCGGCGCACGCATGATCGTTTCGGATATCTATGAAAGCCAGGCTCTTCACGGCGTGTTTCTGCGTCTGTTCGAGGCCGGAATCAGCACAGTGTGCGAACCGCGCGGACTCTGCCGCATCAAGGACAGCCGGGTGTTCCTGACCGTGCTTTTTGAGAAAATTCCCGTTGTCACGCAGATCCCGTGCCGGATCATTGCGGAAACCCTGAACTGACAAATCGCGATTTGCAACGAAAGGATTGGGAAAATGGATCGGAAAACCATTGCGGAAGGTTTGCGTTCGCTCGGCCTGAAAAAAGGAAGCATCGTTCTTCTCCACAGCTCCTTTCTGAGTCTGGGACCGGTAAAAAAAGGACCGTCTGAAGTCGTCAAAGCCTTTCTGGACGTCATCGGGGAGAAAGGAACCCTGATGGTTCCCGCGTTCGGACAGCTCGGCGTGCTGGTGGAGGAGGTCAAGAACCTTCCGGGCGTGGTCGTCAGCTCCTGTCCGCTGGGAACCGTCGCCGCATACGGACCCGACGCCGAAGAGCTCTGCGCCGACCACTGGAAAGCCGAAACCGCGCACGGAAAAGACACCCCCTACACGCGCCTTGCCGACAGGGGCGGCGTGATCTGCCTTCTCGGCGTGGATCAGGACCGCAACACCTCGCTCCATTCCGTGGAAGCCCTGCTGAAGCTGCCTTACCTCTCCACCGTCTCCCGGACCTTCCAGTCGCCCGAAGGCAAAGAAGTCACAAGGGAATACCGTTTCTACCCGGGACCGCACCGCGACTTCATCGGACTGGACCGTCTTCTTTCCGATGCGGGCGTCATGAAGACCGGACGGATCGGCAACGCCCAGGTGCGGCTGATCGACAGCGCGGGGATGTTTGAAACCCTGCTCGCGGTCGGAGCCGAACAGCCCGACTTCGTCCTCTGCGAAAA
>CAZORN010000418.1:0-2447 GCA_964581935.1 uncultured Victivallales bacterium | reverse complement strand
CGCTGGTTCGAGTCCGACTTCAAGCGTTACGGCTACGGCTACCAACTGGCGTTCTACCGCGCCGTGCTCCGCGAACGCATCGGGCAAAACGTGCCCTGCCACGTCATCGCGGTCGAAAAACGCGAACCCTACCGCTGCGGCGTATGGAAGATCTCCGGCGAGGCTCTGAACTTCGCCGAAATGGAAAACGCCGCCGCCATCGAACGCCTCCGCGAATGCCGCCGCACGGCAGTCTGGCCGACCGGCTTCGAGGAAATCCGAATCATCGACAACATCTGACAGAAAGGATTAATAAAATGTCACTGCTCGAAAACATTCAGTCCGGACGCGAGAGCCGTCCGCCCCGCCTCATGGTCTACGGAAGCGAAGGCGTCGGGAAAAGCACCTTCGGAGCTTCCGCGCCGAATCCGATCTTCATCCAGACCGAGGACGGCTTGGGCGAAATCCACTGCCGCAAATTCCCCCTGGCGAAAACCTTCGACGAGGTCGTCGCCGAACTGACCGCGCTCCGCGACGAGAAGCACGAATTCCAGACGGCGGTCATCGACAGCCTCGACTGGCTGGAACGCCTGATTTTCGACGACGTGTGCCGCGAGTTCGGCGTCCGTTCCATTGAGAAGGCCGACGGCGGATACGGCAAGGGATACGTCCACGCGCTGACGAGATGGCGCAAGGTCATCGCGTTGCTGAACGAACTCCGCGAACGCCGCAACATGCTGGCGATCCTGATCGCCCACGCGAAAGTCGAGCGTTTCGAAGATCCGGAGAATTCCGCCTACGACCGCTACACGCCGCGTCTGCACAAACACGCCGCGAGCCTCGTCTCGGAATGGGTGGACGCGGTGTTCTTCGCCACCAGGCGCTACCGGGTGCAGAAGGAAAGCGCCGGATTCAGCGGCGAGCGCGGCATCGCCTCCCCCATCGGCGCGGACGGCGGCGAGCGCATCCTCCGCACCAACGGAAGTCCGGCCTGCGTCGCCAAGAACCGCTACAAGCTCCCGGCGGAAATCGCGTTCTCGTGGAACGCCTTCGTCGAAGCCCTGAAGAAAGGACAGGCCAATGAGTAAATGCGGACAAAAAACCGAAGTATACAGCCGGGTCTGCGGATATTTCCGCCCGGTCGCCAACTGGAATCGCGGCAAACGTCAGGAATTCGCGGACAGAAAGGTTTTCAAGGTGAAGCAAAATGCCGGATAAGGTCATCACGCTCGAATATCAGATTCCCTGCGACCGTTGCGGATTCCCGATGAAGCCGGGAACGAAATGCCTCGTCAAAATGGACGAGAAGCACGGGAAAGCCTACTTCGTCCACATCCAATGTCCCAGCGCACCGGCGGTCGCGGCGCACCGCAATCCGCATCCGGTGAAACCCGTTTTCAACCACGCGTTCGCAATCGCGTAACCCAACAGGAGAAACACATCATGGCAATCTTGAATTTCAACGCGAACTCCGTCGATCCCGCAAGCGTCTTCGAAGCGATTCCGGCGGGCAAGTATCAGGCCGTCATCAGCGATTCGACGATGAAGCCGACCAAGTCCGGCTCCGGGCAGTATCTCGAACTCGCCTTCGACATCATCGAGGGGGAGTTCAAGGACCGCAAGCTGTGGAGCCGTCTGAACCTCGAAAACCCGAATCCGAAGGCGGTCGAAATCGCCATGCGCGAACTGTCGGCGATCTGCCACGCGGTGGGCGTCCTGGAGCCGCGCGACTCTACCGAGCTTCACAACCTGCCGCTGACCGTCAGCGTCCGCTGCTCCAAAAATCCCGACACCGGCGAGGCCACCAACGAGATCAAGGGCTACGCCGCCCCCGCCGGAGCCAGTGCGGTTCAGAAGGCGCAGAGTCCGGCGACGAACGCCGCTCCGCCCTGGGCGCGCTGATGGAATGCGAGTTCGAGCTTCCGTGGCCGCCGAGCGTGAATCACTACTACCGCCATGTCGGGCCGCGCGTGCTGATCAGCCGCGACGGACGCGACTATCGGGAAAAGGTGGTCGCCAAGCTGACGGCGATGAAGCTGAAAACGTTCGGGGGCGCGGTGGAACTCCACGCGGAGTTCTATCCGCCGGACAAGCGCCGCCGCGACCTCGACAATCTCCTCAAATGCGCCTTGGACACGCTGCAGCACGCGGGGCTGTTCAAGGACGATTCGCAGATCGCGCGGATCAACGCGGTCAGACACGAACCCATGCCTCCCGACGGGATGGCCTACATAAGGATCAGAGATTATGCCGTTTCAGAATAGTTGCGCCCGCCGTCAAATCGTGCAGGACTACCTCGCCGGACTCGAGAACGAAACCGTCCGGCTCGTCTGCTACATGTTCACCCGAGGATATCCGGACGGAATCATCCGCCGCGACCTCCGTCTGAGTCGTCCACGCTTCCGCGAAATCCGGGCCGAGATCGCGCAGGGGCTGCTCGACGCCGGAATCATCCTCCGGGGAGAATG
>CAZORN010000417.1:0-2448 GCA_964581935.1 uncultured Victivallales bacterium | reverse complement strand
AGGGGAAGCCGCGCAGGGAGTCGCCGCCGCCCAGGAAGTAGCGTTCGTAGAGGGGGACCATGTCGTCGGTTCCGATGGAGGAGAGGAAGCCGACCTTGCCGCCCGTGCTGAGGACGAACCAGTCGTTGAGGAACGAGTAGTGATAGGTGCCTTTCAGCTCCAGTCGCGCATAGTTGTAAGTGGCTCCGAATACTTGCGATGTGACTCCGGCGAGGCCTCCGATGCTGTAGCCGCGGGTGGGGTCGGACGCACTGTTGCGGGTGTCACGGTCGAGGGTCAGCTGGAGTCTGCCGACATAGCTGTCGCCTTTCTGTTCCTGGAACATTTCGGAGAGGTTGCTGCTCATGGCATGGACGTCCACCTGTTCGAAGGTGTATCCGAGCGATGCGGAGGTGAAGTCGTCGAATATGCGCTTTGTGAGGCCGGTATTGAAACCGATCCGGCGTTCATCCCAGTATTCGTAGTCAACGTTTCTCGCGTAAGCCGAGATGTCCCATCGGAGGGGGATTCCGAAGAGCCACGGTTCGGTGAAGTCAAGCTCGAAGTTGTAGCGTTCCAGACCCATGACGGCCAGAAGCCTCATGCGCTGTCCGCCGCCGGTGAAGTAGTTCCAGGGATCGAGGATGTCCATGTTCTTATGCGTGACCTCGATCATGCCCGAGAGGCTGTCCGAGTCCGACCATGTCGCGCCGATTCGGGCGTCGATAAAACGCTTTTCATCCACCCGGATGTCGACGTCCTTGGTATCGACGGGCCCGTTGTCGGAGCGGATGGAAACGGCATCGACTTTTTCGAAATATCCCATGCCGAGGAGGCGGTCCTTGGAGAGCTTGATCATGTTTTTGTCGACAGGATCGCCGGGGAGGATGGGGAGCTCGCGGCGGATCACGTAGTCCTTGGTGTAACGGTTGCCGGAAATGAAGATGTCATTGATTTTGAAGAGCTGTCCTTCCGTGATGCGGTAATCGACGTCGACGGTATGGGTTTTGTAGTTGGGGGTCAGGGTGGGGCGGATGTTGAAGTCGGCGTATCCCAGACGGCTGTATTTGTGGTCGATGAGATCCGCGGAAGCGCGTTCGGTTTCATTGGAGAAGGTCTGTCCGGGCTTCATGGGAATCAGCGCGGCGAGTTCCTGCGGCTTGAAGCGCTGGGTGCCGGTGAAGAAAATCTTGTCGACCTTGTAGGGCTTGCCTTCTTCCACGACGAAGGTGATGTCGGCGACTTCCGGATCGGAAGGATCCTCGGTGATTTTCACGTCGAGGATCTTGAAGTCGAGATACCCTTTCTTCCAGTAAAGGTCGCGGAGACGGATCCTGTCGCGTGCGAGCTCCTCGCGGTCGAGGAGGCCGAAGTCGAGAGCCCAGCTGAACCATGGGTGGCTGAGCAAGGATTTCTGGTTGGCGAGCTGGTCGCGCAACTCATCCGGCTTGTAAACGGTGATGTTGCCTCCGTCCGCGGTCTGGAAGTTGACCTGACCGACGCGGAGCCGGAGATTTTCCTTGATCTTGAAGACGACCCGGATATGGTTGGCGTCGATTTTCTCGAAAACGGGGTCCACGATGGCGTCGTTGAGTCCTTTGCCCGAATAGAATTTGCGGAGGGCTTCCGCGCTGCTGCGGAGGGCCATGTCGTTCAAGGGGACGTTGGGGACGACCTTGACCTCTTCCATGAGTTTTTTATCGGTGTATTTCTTGTTGCCTTCGAAGCGGATTTCCGAGACGACGGGTTTGGGAAGCACCTTGAAGATGATGTCGATCTTGCCGTCGGGTGTTTTCTTGGTTTCGGCGGCGACGTCGGAGAACATTCCCATGGCGTGGAGACGCTTGATGTCGTCGTTGACGGCCTTGTCGCTGTAGGTGGCGCCTTTGCGGCTCTGGACATTGGCGCGGAGGACGTCCTCCTCGAATTTATAGGTGCCGTTCTGCTGAAAAACCACGGAAGAGATTTCTTCCGCCTGTAGCGAAAACGCCGCCGGAAAGAGCAGCGCGACCGCGAGCAGCGGAAAAATGAACCATTTAACCATGACGAAAATCTCTTTCAAAGCCTGTTTGTTGTTTGGAATCTGGAACTATAACCCCGAATCGTTAAAAAATCAAACATTATTTAGGGGGAATTTCAACAGGTTTTCCTTCCGGGCTGCGGTCGGCGTCCGAATACCGGTGGTCAATACTGCGGAATTCCATGAGAGCGGGGAAGAATTTCAGTTCGACATGACCGGTCTTGCCGTTTCGGTTCTTTTCCACGATGAGCTTGGCTTCCACGCCCGCGCGGTTGGCTTCGGGGTTCTGCTCCTTGGCGTCGTCGCGGTTTCGGTGGAGGAAGACCACCAGGTCGGCGTCCTGCTCAATGGCGCCGGATTCGCGCAGATGGCTGAGCTTCGGAAGGGCCTTGGCGCTCTGCCCCTTTTCGAGTTCGCGGTTGAGCTGGGCCAGAACCAGCACCGGGACG
>CAZORN010000416.1:0-2454 GCA_964581935.1 uncultured Victivallales bacterium | reverse complement strand
AGCCCTTTTGTGTTTTCCCCGTTAACGCGGGGATAATCACGGTTCTGTTCGACAGCGCAAAACCGGTCGCTTCGGCGGAAGCCCGGGTCGGCTCCTTCAAAACCGGCTCTGTCGAGCTTGCCGGGAACCGCCTCGCCCTCCGTTTCGATCCCGCGCAATTCATGCCCGGAAACTATCCGCTGGAACTCGAATGCCGCTTCAAGGACGGCTCCTCCGGAAAATTTTCTTTCCCGGTCAGGATCGCCGAGGCGCTCCGGCCCTGGGAAAACGTTCAGGTCAACGCCTGGAATGAATACCGTCCGGAATTTGAGGGAAGCGGACTGACCGTCGCATGGAGCGGTCTGGAGGCACACAAGATCGACGCCCTCGCGGAAAAAGGGCTCTACGGCAACTACAATTTGAACTATTTCGGAACGCCAAGACCCGGCCGCAAGGAAGATGTGGCGGTCGATTCCTTCGGGAAGGAACTCTATCCGGACATCCGTTCGGATTACCTCCGCAAAGACGTGACCGCGTATGGGCGCAAGGTGGTCGAATCCATCCGGCTGGCGCCCACCTTCAAGGCGATCGTGCTGAATTCCGAACACCACGCGGGCGGCGCGGGCGACTGGGTCAATTTCTCCTCCGCGGAACTTCAGCGCGCCCGTTCGTTCGGACTGGACCTTGAAAAATGGCGTCTGAACGGTAAAAAGGCCAATGAAAGCTTCTGGAAGTTCATGCCGATGGGGTATCTCGGGACAACCATCGCCCCCGAACTCGTGCCGGATTCCCGCGCTATTCCGGCGGACAATCCCCTGTATGCCTATCTTCTCGACCATCATTCCGAGAACGGCGGAACCGAAGTGGTCATCAACGACCTCCTCGCGGAAGCCATCCTCAAGGTGCGTCCCGACCTCCTGATGATGCAGGATCCCGTGATGCGGCGTCCCGCCCTGCGTAGCTATGAAAAAATCAACGTCGCTCAGGACTGGTTTTACTACACCGAACTTTCCGTGATGGTGACCGGAGTCGAAGGGCTCGGGGCGGTGAAACGCGGATATCCCGAAATGATGACTTCCGCCATGCCTCAGTTCCTCTTCAAGGAGGGCATGGCCGCCCCCTTCGCCGGAATGCCGTCCCGCGACATGTTCCGCGAAGCCTGCTGGATCGTCGCCAGCCGCCCCATGCGTGTCATCTCCTTCTGGAACGTCGGCAACGCCTTCGTCAAGGGCGATCAGCGGACCCCGGAAGAAATCAGGGAACTGCTCGGGAATGAAGGATATGCGTCGACGGCCAAAGCGATGAAAGAGAAACAAGCGAACCCGTTCTGTTTCGATCCGAGGCTGAAAGACGAATTCCGTTCCCTTTCGGACAATCTCTGGGTCCCCTTCGGAGCTCTCCTTCCGAACTGGGAAAATGCTCCGCGCAAACTCGCCGTGATCAGGAGTTTCGCCTCGGATCTTTTCGGAAACGTCCGCTGGCCCAATTACGGGGCACTCGGCACGGCCGTTGCCGAGTCCGGAATCCCCTTCGATGTCCTTCTCGACCATGACCTCGAAAAGATTCCCGTCTCCTATGACGTGATCGTGCTTCCGAACTGTTCCGCGCTGCCGGAAAAAGCGGTGGACAATCTCAACGCGTTCATCCGGCGCGGCGGAACCGTTGTCGCCGACGACAAACTGAAAGTCAAAGGATTGCAGGGCGCCGTGATCCTCCAGAGTCCGGACAAGCGGGACGAAGCCGCGTTCCGCGAAAAGGAACAGGAAATCCTCCGTCAGGCGAACGGGAAGACCAATACGCCGACCTATATCGAAGCCATGGAAGAGCTCCAGAAGGAGGCGGACAAACAAAAGCGGATGCCCGGTCTGCCCGAACTGCTCGAAAAACGAGTCAAAACGGCTTTTTCCACCCCGGACGCGGGTCTCTTCTGGAACCATCTCCGGGCCGGGGACGCCCATTACCTGTTTGTGGTGAACGATCTGCGGATTCCAGGAGACCTCTACGGACGCTTTGGAAAAGTCAGGGAACAGGGAGTGGCCAGGAAAGTCACTTTCAAGGTCAGCGATCCGAAACTCCGCCATGCCTTCAACCTGAATGTAAAAACTCCGATTCCAGTGAAAAATGGGGAAATCTCCCTTGAACTTCCGCCATCCGGAGGCAATATTATACTCTTTATGGAAAAACAGCCGGGAAAACTTGCGGTTTCCGGGGAAAAGGAAGTCAGGCGGGGTTCGCACGTCACCGTGAAACTCTCGCTCGAAAACGGATCGGGTCTGATTCCCGTGAATCTGGAACTCTTCCTTCCCGACGGAACACGTTCAAGCCTTTCCCGCTGGAACGTTTTGAAGAACGGGTCGCTCGACTGGGATTTTACGATTCCCCTGAACGCGCCGAACGGAGACTGGCGCATCCGAGCTGCGGAGTCGGCAACGGGTCAGGTGAAAACTCTTTCCTTCCGGGTCGCACCTTAATTTC
>CAZORN010000415.1:0-2455 GCA_964581935.1 uncultured Victivallales bacterium | reverse complement strand
CTGCGGGAATACTTCCGCGACCTTGAACATTCGCCGGGGCGTGGTGGTGATGTCGCAGCTTTCTCCGTCGGCGGGCGTGGTGCGTCCGATGTTGATGCCGAAGATTTCGCTCAGGTTGGTTCCTGAAAGTTCAGAGAACGGAATGGCGAATTCATATTCGAGCGCATTGAGTTCTTTATTCTGCGAGGCGGCGACGCGCCAGTTTCCGTTCCAGTTCAGCCGGTCGCCGGGGGCTGCGTCGAGCTGGGATCCGACGGAATTGGCGGCCAGCCAGAACATCTCTTTCCGGGTGGCTCCCCGGTCGATGTAGAGTTCGATGCAGTCGTTTTTGACGACGATGTTGGTGTTGTCGCGCTGAAGTTCGTCAGCCTTGACCCTGGAAAGGTCGCCGACGTAGTCCCGGACGCCGATGTAGAGGTTGTCTTTGTCGTATCCGAAAAAGGCTTCGGTTTTATGCCTGGGCGTCGGACGGCTGTCAGGCTTCAGGACCGTGAAGGAATCGACCTTTGCGCCCTTTTTCCAGAGGTCTTCCAGTTTGCCGTCGAGGACCGGCGCGGAGGCGAATTGGACGGGTCTGATCGGGGGAATGGATGCGTATTCCACTTTTTTGAGTCCGAGTTTCACATCGTCAAGAACGCAGGGGGCGTATTCCGTGAGCGTTGCCCCGAGCTCGCACTGGAAATCGTCCGCCCAGAGAATGGCGTCGTCCTTGGCCGCATTGGTCACGTTGCACCGGATCAGCGAATTTTCGGGAGACTCCGTGATGAAATAGCGCTGCCATTCTGTTCCGACTTTCACGTCCTTGTGGAATTGTCTGCCCCACATGCCGCGGATGATCAGCCGCGCGGGCGTGTCGGCCTTGCTGGCTTTGAGATAGACGCTGAAGGTGACCGGCTGTCCCTTGATGACTCCGATGTCGGCGGTTCCGACCAGTGCGCCGGTTGCGAGCGGAGCCTTGTTCTGAAGACGGAAGGAGCGTTTGCCGGAATGTGCGACCTTGTCGTCCGGATTCAGGCAGGGAGCGAAATCCTCGAAAGACGGATTGCTCTTGAAATCGCGGCTCAATCCGAGCGTGAAGTATTGGGGATTGAAATTTTCCTGAAGGTGTTCAAGCGAGCTGTTGATGACCAGATTCGGGGAGGTCTGTCCCTGTTTGATGGTGCAGAATTCCAGATTGTCCATGACTGCTTCGGCGCGCCATTGTCCGAAGGAGAGGGTCGGTTTTACTTTCGCCTTGCCGGAAAGCTGATGGATGACCTGGTCGTTGATGATGAGCGTGTAGCGGTAGAGCCCCTCCGCGCCCTTCTGGCGGGAGAATTCCACGCGGATGGGCTGTCCGGGAACGGGTTTGAGCGTCTTGCCTCCGCCGATCCGTTTCTGCGGGTTGTCGGGATTGGGCATGAGAAGCTGGTGGCCTCCGCCGGGACGGATCAGAGCGAGGACACCGTCGTCGGCCGCGATGGTGAAGAACCCTCCGCCGTTGGGAAAGTTCTTTGCGTCGTCAAGAGACACGAGATCGAACGCGACATAATATTCCTCCGGCAGTTCATGACGCGGAGCCAGCGTGCCCTGATTGAGATAGAGCTTGCCGTCCTTGATTTCGACATTGTTTTTCTTATCCCACTTTTCGATCAGCGTGGCGTTGGTGCTGAAATCGTCTCCCTGAATCACTGTTCCGCGAAGCGGGGAAGCGGCAGGGAGTGCAACCGGCAGGAACACTGCGCAGAGAAGGGCTGACAAAGCTGATTTTCTCATCATGTCTATTCTTTCTTTCGTTGTGATTAAATAATACAATCGTATGATTTATATTTTGCTTCCGAACCGGTGGATGCGGAGTCCGGATTCCCGGGACTTTTTTCTTACTTCGTCAGGTATTCGTATCCGCCGCCGCGGCTGCCCCACTTATACAGAAGTTGAAGCGGCCATGTCATGGTTCCCGCCGTGGAGGCGGTGCTTTTGATGAGACTGACGCCGTTAGAGTAATTCATGCAGCCGTAAATGACGCCCGGAGCGAGATAATCCTTGGATGGAACGATTTCCGCATGACCGTCCACAAATGCCGCGCTGGCTTTGTTTTTATGACGGTTTCCGATCAGATAATTGCCTCCCTGAATGATCATCCCGTAGTAGGCGTCGTCGTCGCTGTCGGCGATGGAGATGACCGTCGAAGGGCGTTTGACCATGTCGGGCCGGATCAAATCGCCGCTGTAATTGACTCCCAGAGAGTCATTCTTTCCGTAAGCGATGTTGTTGTAGTCGACTGCCACGTTTGAGGCGAGCTGATAGGAGGGACAGTTGTAGTAAGCCGACTTCTTGTAGAAAACCAGGGCGCTGCCGTTCGCACCGGAGAGGGTGCCGTAGACTTTCTGGAACCAGAAGCGTCCGGCGGTGTTTCCGGCGCCGATTCCGTCGTCGCGGACAGGAAAATATTTATATGAATCGGCATAGAACATCA
>CAZORN010000414.1:0-2459 GCA_964581935.1 uncultured Victivallales bacterium | reverse complement strand
GGTGGTGGTCGACATCGTGCGGGAAATACTCAAGGGCCAAGAGGGCTCCATGCGCGTTAAAAAGACCAGCATCCTGAATGAAGGAGCCCTGTATTTTTACACCCCGGTGCCGGAGACCAACTGGATGCTGCTTTCCGTGTTCCCGACCCGGCTTATCTATGAACGTCTGAACGCCCTTCTCTGGATGCTGCTGGCAGGGTCCGCGGCGGGTGCGGCTTTCATGGTGTTGCTGACTTCGCTGGCCTTGCGGAATACCGGAAAGCCCCTGCAATTGCTGGCCCGGGCCGCATTGCAGATCGGGGAGGGAAATTTCAACGCCGTCCTGCCCCGATATCCTGCCGATGACGAAATCGGCCGCCTGACCCATTCTCTCTCCACGATGCAGAAGGAGTTGCAACGTCGTCTGGAACAGCTTGCCCATCACATTGCCATGAGGGAGAAAATCGAAAGCGAACTCAAAATAGCCCAGAAAATTCAGCAGTCGCTGCTGCCGGTTTTTCTGCCGCCCCTGCCGGAATGCCGGGAGTTCACCCTGGCCGCCCGGCTGATTCCGGCCCGGATGGTCAGCGGCGACCTGTACGACATTTTCATGGTTGACGCCCACCGGATCTGCATGATCATCGGCGACGTATCCGGGAAGGGAGTGCCCGCCGCCCTTCTGATGTCGGTTGTACAGACGTTTCAGCATTGTGCGCTATGCAAGTGCGACGATACCGGCAAGATGGTCACCTGCCTGAATTCCACGCTCGGCAAAAACAATTCGAACGGAATGTTCATCACCTATTTTGTCGGGATCCTCGATTTGCGGACGGGCGAAATGCAGTATACCAACGCCGGGCACAATCCGCCGATCCTGAGCCGGGCGGATGGATTCCTGGCCGAATTGACCACGGTGCATGGAGTTCCGGTCGGAATGCTGAAGGACGAGCAGTACGGGTTCGATGCCGTCCTGCTGAATCCCGGCGACAAGGTGATCGCCTATACCGACGGAATTACGGAAGCCGAAAACCCGCAGGAAGAGGAATTCGGCAGCGAGCGCCTGAAGCAACTCATCCGGAACAGCGAAAATGCGATTCCGCCGTCGGATCTGATCAATGACATGATCGGCGCCGCAACGTTCTTCGCGGAAGGGCGGGAATTGGCCGACGACATGACGGTGTGGTGCTTTCTGCTCAAAGAACTTCAGAATCCGTGAATCGGAAGCTCTCCGGGAAACCGGCCCCCCGTTTTCGGCGGACCGGCGGAGTCGAAAGCTAGAAAAATGCGAAGTAGAGACCGGTGAGGAGAACGCCGAGGGCGAATACTCCGAGGATGAAACGGGCAAAGACGTGGCTGACCGGGCGGTCGCTGCCCGGCGCGGTGCATCTCCCGGCCAGCTGGTTGAAGCTGCGGGTGTGCATGTACCGTTTGAGATTCTTTTTGGTGTGCTGCCGCCGTTGGAGTGCGGCGGCGAGTTCTGCCTGTGTCATTTGCCTGCTGCCCCCTTTCCCTTCAGTCGATTCCCGGAATGAAACTCTCGTCGCCTTTGAGGGCGGCGATGGTTTCGGTGAGCAGTTTGACGGCGCCTTCGACATCGCGCAGGTCGCACATTTCAACCGGCGAATGCATGTACCGGTTGGGGATGCTGACCAATGCGGTGGCGACCCCGGCGCGGGTCATCTGGATCTGGGCGGCGTCGGTGCCGCCGGAGGCGCGGTGCGCGGCGGTTTCCTGACAGGCGATCTTGTGCTTGGCGGCGATTTTGCGGATCATCCGGCCGAGCACGGCGTTGTTGTCGCAGCTCCGGTTGAGTTCGGGGCCGCCGCCGAGCTTGATTTCGCCGAGCAGCTTCTTCGGAATATCCGGCAAATCGGTGGCGAAGCCGACATCGATGGCGAAGCCGACCTGCGGATCGACGCCGAAGGTGCTGGTGTGCGCGCCGCGGAGGCCGACCTCCTCCTGGACGGTGCCGACGCCGTAGACCGCGACGTTGAGCTTGCGTTTCGAGAGTTCGCGCATGGTTTCGGCGACGACGAAAGCACCGACCTTGTCGTCCATCCCTTTGGTGATGAAACGGTGTTCATTCATCATGCGGAAATTCGGGCAGACGGCGACGGGATCGCCGACAGCGACGAGTTTCTCCGCTTCTTTGCGGTCGGCCGCGCCGATATCGATCCACATATCGGAGAGTTCCGGCGGAATCTCGCGTTCGGCGGGTTTCAGCAGGTGGATCGGCTTCTTGCCGATGACGCCGTGGACCTTGCCGTTGGCGGTCATGACCTCGACTTCGGTGGATGGCACATTGAGCTTGTCGATGCCGCCGTTGGGACGGAAGTAGAGCAGCCCCTCGTCGGAGATATAGACCACCTGGAAGCCGATTTCATCATAATGTCCGGCGAGCATGACCCGGAGCGGAGCGCCGGGATTGAGCACGCCCATGGTGTTGCCGAGCACGTCGGTTTTGACCTCCGCGCAGAAGC
>CAZORN010000413.1:0-2459 GCA_964581935.1 uncultured Victivallales bacterium | reverse complement strand
CTCGAAGCGGATGAACGCACCTGCGGAGGTCTTGGAATTTTCATGGTCAAAAACAGCATGGATTCCATTGACTACCGCTATGAAAACGGTCAGAACATCCTCTCTTTTCAATACAAAAAAAGCCGTGCCTGATTCCGGACACGGCCTCGGAGGCAACCTCCGTCTGTTTCCTCCCGCCTTTCCCGCAAACCTGACGGCTGCGGGAAAAGGCGGAAACCATTCCTCAGGAATCTTTCTTCAGTTCCTTGAGAACAAAATACACGGTCCCGATAATGGTTCCTACCATCGTCACGGCCAATGCAATCAGAATGAATATTTTCATGGTCGCTGCAACCTTCCTTGAATGTTACTGCTTCTTTTCCTGTTCTGCTTCCCTGCGGTCCTGAATCGAACAATAGAGAAATGATACGACCGAAACAACGCACAGCAGAACTCCTGCCGCAATCAGAATTGTCTTCAATGAAATTCTCCCTGAAGTAATAATATGTCCACAGAAAATGCCGGCGTATTCAAAAGATACGCGGAGGCGCGCAAAGACATTTCCGGAACTCTTCCGGAAATGCCCGCGGTAGAGATTCAGGCAGAAAGAGGACCCGCACGGACAGGCCGTGTGCGGTTGGTCTGATGGTAGACGACGGGATAAGAATAATAGGCGGCATGATGCCCGCGCACAGGCACCCCGCTGAAGGAAAACGACAGCAGGGAAAAGAAAACCGGAACGTCGTCCGGGCGCCGCTGCAATGTTCTTGCCACAGGGCGTTTTTCGGCCAGCCTTGAAAGAACAATCTGGAAGGGATTCCTGTTCAGTAGAAGAAATGCTTCCGTGTTGCCTTTCGGACTCACCTGTATCGGCGTCCTGTCTCCGTCTTCAGGAAAAATTTTCCCGACAGCAGAAGGCCGGTCGAACGAATCCGTCAAAAACAGCGCAAACGGCAAAAAAAGCAAAAATGCCGGAAGCAAAAACAGAAACAGTAATTTCCGCTGCATTTTTTTTCACCCGCTTTCCGCTGTTCAGGAATTGAAAGAACCCGGTTATAATGTGACAAGTATAGCACAATATTGTCATAAATCAATTCAGATTTCCTCCTTCACATAATGATTTTCATGCCATAATCCTTATGACGGTCGACGTTTTCAATGACGGCTGACTTGTTTGCCGGAATGCAGGAAATTTTCCGTGACGGGGAGTTGGATGACGCGGAACGCTCTCTGCATTCATCCTCGGGAGCTCCCGCCGAAAGAAACCTTCCCTTCATTATTGCGGTGGAAATCGTTCCAGTGACTGGAAATAATCGGGAGAAATGCTATTGTATGCAATATCTTTACGGGCTCTCTCCCGCGGGAATGCCGCCTCCCTCATGGAATATCCGGAATGGCGCCCGCAAGGGAGGAGAGTCTTCAGAAGCGACGTCACAGGAAGGAGCGCGATTACAGATGAGGAAAGATTTTTTGCCGTTTTCCAAACCATCCATCACGGAAGAAGATATTCAGGCGGTCGGAGACGTCCTGCGTTCCGGCTGGATCACGACAGGTCCCAAGTGCGCTCAGCTGGAAGCCGATTTCAAACAATACACCGGATGCGCCGACGCCGTCTCGATGACCTCCGAAACCTCGGTGATGCACACGCTCTTCCGTGCCCTCGGCATCGGACCCGGCGATGAAATCATCTCCCCTTCCATGACATGGGTCTCACTCCCCAATACCGCCCTCCTCTTCGGCGCCAAAGTCGTCTTTGTCGATGTCGACCGGGATAATCTCATGGTCAACGCCGCCGAAATCGAATCGAAAATCACTCCCCGCACGAAAATGATCGTTCCCGTGCATTTCGCCGGAGCCGCCCTCAACCTCGGCGAACTCCGCGCCCTTGCCGCAAAACACAATATCCTTCTCGTCGAAGACGCCGCTCACGCTCTCGGCACGGAATGGAACGGAGAAAAAATCGGCGCAAGCGGCACCTCCATGTTCTCCTTCCACCCCATCAAGAACATCACCACCGGCGAAGGCGGCATGTTCGCCACCGACAATATTGAACTCGGAAACCGCGTCCGAAGCCTCAAGTTCCATGGCCTCGGCGTGGACGCTTACGACCGGCAGACGCACGGACGCGCCCCCCAGGCCCAGGTCGTCGAGCCCGGATATAAATTCAACCTCCCCGACATGCAGGCCGTGCTCGGAATCCGCCAGCTCGCACGCGTGGACATCCTGAACGAAAAACGTCGTCAGCTCGCCTTGCGCTATCGCGAGCTGCTGGCTTCCGTCCCGGAGCTGATCCCCCTCAAGGACACCCCCTGGGCGTCCAAACACTCCTGGCACCTTTTCGTCGTCCGCGTGGACTCGGACAAAGCCGGAATTTCCCGCGACGACTTCATGGCTGAACTCAAAAAGCGCAACATCGGCACCGGACTCCATTTCCGCTGCACCCATCTCCAGAAATATTACCGCGAAACCCTCGGACACCG
>CAZORN010000412.1:0-2461 GCA_964581935.1 uncultured Victivallales bacterium | reverse complement strand
TTGGAAACCAAATCGCCCGAACTCGCGAAAATGCTGGAGGAACTTTCCCAGTCCGCGTGGGTGCCTTCCATGAAAAGCCGTTTCACGAAGGAGTTCCGCGCCTCTTTCCTGAAAGCCCTCGGCAAACTCGGAATCGTTCTCCTGATGATGGGATCGCTGTCCCTTCCCGGCGCGGACATCGCCATCAAGAAGGATATTCCGATCCGCAACGACGCCGAAGCCATGAACGCGTATGACGCGGGGCAGTTCGACGCCGCCGGACAATATTACGCCGGACAGCTTAAAAAGAGCAAGCCGTCGGCGAAAGTCCTTTACAACATGGGCAACTGCCTCTACCGGATGGGCGAACTGCCGAAGGCGCTGATCTGCTACGAACGCGCCCAGCGACTGAGTCCGCGCGATTCGGATATCCTCGAAAACCTGAATCTCGTCCGCCGGAAACTGGGACTCCCTGAAAAGTATAAAATCGCCAGCCCGTCCGATCTTCCGTCCTTCCTGCGCGATTCTTTCCGTCCCGATGAATGGATGTTCTTCTTCTGCTGCGGATGGGCCCTCCTTTTCGCCGCATTCGGATTCCGCGCCCTCAAGCTCAACCGGATTTTCGTGCGGAGCGCGGCCGGGGCCGGGCTGATTCTGCTGATCGCTCCGACGGCAGCCTATCTCTCGCAGAGAAATACCAGCTACTCTTCGGATTACGCAATCGTGACCGTCAGGAACCTGCCGGTCTATTCGCTGCCGTCGGCTCAATCCGGACGGATCGAAATGAAGTTGAAGGCAGGAGAGGAACTTTCGATCATGGAACGGCGTCTGGACTGGGTGCGTATCCGGTCCGGCGATGCGGAAGGATGGGTTCGCGCCAAGGACATTTCCAGTCTCTGGATGCCGAACAGCATTTCCACGAACTGAGTTCAAAAACCGGAACTCTCAAAAAAAAGAAATTCGTAATGACCTTGAGGAACTTGACTTTTTCATCGGAAGACAGTTCCCGGGAAGAGAGGACCTTCCGTAAAACGCGGGACCAGTAATTTCCCATTGCAGAGGTCGCATGGGCAGTTCCCGGAATCGTCGATACAGATGCCGCATTCGGGTTTTCCGGTGAAGTTTAACGGTGGGACTGGTCTCCTTACCCAGGAGATCCCGGATATACGGAAATAGCTTTTCCCGGTGTTCCGGACGGATGGAAAGGATTTTTCCGTTGATCCATGAATTGACCGTCGGATTGGAAACTCCGATAATGTCTCCGATTTCCGTCTGAGTCAATCCGCTGTCACGGCTCCAGACACGGATGCTTGCCTTATCTCCGGCGCGATTTTCACCCTTTTCATTCTTGACCATCCTTTCAAAAAAACAAGTGGACAGTTCCATTCCATCTCCCCGGGGAATCGGAACACTGTTGAGCAAAATGAGTATTGTTCTGTCTGATATATATATCTATGCTCATAGTCTTTTCATTAATAATATTCAAATGAACAAAAATCACTTTTTTTAGCTTTTTTTCTATCCACCCCCTTGTTATTTCTATCTTTCTGTGTATAATAATTAGAAAACAGCATTCAAAAATAAAAATCCTGTTTTTATAATAGGGCAATACAAAGCAAGTTATTATGCTTACCGAAAAGAATGGAAAAAACAAAAGAGGAGGCAAAAAAAACATAACAGAACGGTTCTTCCGGTTCCCGGAGGAAAATTTGAATTGATCCGAAAACAAAAACTCAGCTTGGAGAAGAAAAAGATGAAAACCCGTAAAGAAAAGATCTTTACATTGATCGAGCTTCTGGTTGTTATCGCAATTATTGCGATTCTGGCCGGAATGTTGCTTCCCGCCCTGAACTCCGCCCGTGAGAAAGCCCGCCGCATTTCCTGCGTCAGCAACCTCAAGCAGATCGGCCTTGCCGCCAAGATGTACGCCGGCGATTTCAACGAAAAGTTCCCCTGCACAAACATCCATCTTCTTAACAGTGGAGCCGTTTCTGGAACCGCGCTTGCCGGATTCCACAATGGTCCCTCCATGACGCTTCTGATGTCCCAGAACTACAATACGGACTACAAAGTTTACGTCTGCCCGTCTTCCACGACTAACGCTGGATCAGCGACGGCACCATATGCACTGAAAGCCGATGGCTCCTCTGACTCAAACTTTTCTTATTGCTTCATCGCCGGTATGAACGAAAACAACAGTCCGGACAGCGGCCTTTCCTTTGATACCGCCTTGGATCCGAAGACGGGCAAGTCCAACCATGACAAATACGGCAACGTTCTTTTTGTCGACGGCTCTGTTCGTCCCGCTGCTGGAGAACAGTGGAGTAAAACCATTCAATACTATGGAGAATCTGCAGATAGTGGCAGCGTTCCCCTCTTCTCCGGTCAGACGGAGGTATTTACCGCAAAAACCGTTAACACCATACCGACTAATGCCGATGGACATTTGGTAAAGCCGTAACAATATACAATCAAAAGGCTA
>CAZORN010000411.1:0-2462 GCA_964581935.1 uncultured Victivallales bacterium | reverse complement strand
CCCTTCAGGTTCACATCCATGACTTTGGACCACCATTCGCCCTCGGACATTTCCGCGGTGCGCCGCCAGGGGTCGAGGCGTGCGTTGTTCACGAGGATGTCGATTCGGCCGAGGGTATCGAACATGGCCTCCACCGCTTTTTCGTCGGAAACGTCGCAGCGGTAAATTTCCGCCGTTCCGCCCTTTGCATGAATTTCGTCCGCGACTTTCTGCGCGTTATCGGGATTGTTGGCGCAATTCACAATCACACGGCATCCTTTTTCCGCCAGAGCCAGCGCGATCACGCGTCCAATCCCCTGCGAACCGCCGGTCACCAATGCCGTCTTGCCTCCGATGTCTTCCATTGCCGTTCTCCTTGTTCAGCCGATTGAATGAAGGGTGGACACGCCGAGTGAAATTTCCCGGGACGCCTCCTTCATGGTTTTAATGATTTTCCGATGATAGGAATCCTCGTATTCCGCAAAGGGGATGCTGACTCCCAGCGCGGAAGAAAAAACACCGTTTTCGAAAACAGGAAAAGCGTAGATCCACTGGATGTCTTTGCGGCAGTCGAAAAAGTCACTTTTACAGATCGAATCCAGGTTCGGCTGGATCGTTTTCGCGTCCTTGAAATCCTCGAAAAAACTCCCTTCTTCCTCCTGGGTCCGGCGGAAAAGCTCCATGCGTTCGGCGGGCTCCTGATGCGAGACTAGCATCAGTCCCGTCGCCGTGGAAAAGAGATCGTTGAAGGAAAGGCGGTCGAGTCGGATGGAGCGGCGGGGATTGCAATTGCGGTGATAGAGGATGTAGCGCCTGCCGTTGCACAGCTGGGCGATCTGCACAGAGTTCTGAAGTTCTTCCGCACAGCGGTCGATCACCGGGCGCGCAACGGACAGCAGGTTTTTCCGGAACGCCGCCATATTGCTGAGTGTAAGGATCTTCGGTCCGGGGACATATCCCTTCTGACGCGACACCTGAAGAATATAGCCGGAATCCAGCAGGAGTTTGAGCAGACGGGAACAGGTGGCCCGGTTCAGCTGGAGACGCCGGGAAAGTTCCAGCGGGGGAAGCGGCTCCGGAGAGGAGATCACGATCTCTTCCAGAATGGCAAAAGTCTTGTCCATCACCTTGATCATCGGACACCCCTAAAGTTCATATTGTGAAACTTAAGTAACTCTATTTATAATATATACGCCACAATATGAAATTTCAAGGAGATTCGGATAAAAAAAGCCATGACTCAAGGTTCATGGCGGAGAGACGTTTTCCAGAGGCGGACATAGTCAACAGGATCGAAGCGAGAGAAAAAGAGGCGAGAAGATCAGCAGGACCGGCACGGGAGCAGCGGACAGCGGAGCCTCACCATTTTTTCCGGGCTTTGCGCTCGATTTCGAGGGCTTTCGGATGCTGCTGATAGAAAATAATGTCGTTTTCCGGAGTGATGTTCTCCGGGCTGTTTTCCTGATTGGCGGTTTTCTGCTGGGTAAGGTAGAGGGACTTATAGGTACCCTCGACGGCCATCAGTTTTTCGTGGGTGCCGAGCTGGTCGATCCGGCCTTCCTTGAGAACAACGATTTTGTCCGCGTTGCTGATGGTGGAAAGGCGGTGGGCGATGATCACGGTGGTGCGGTCGCGCATGAGGGTGTCGAGGGCCTGCTGGACGAGTTTTTCGGAAACGGTGTCCAGCGCGCTGGTGGCTTCGTCGAGCAAAAGGATCGATGGATTCTTGAGGACGGCCCGCGCAATGGCGATCCGCTGTTTCTGTCCGCCGGAAAGGGAAGCGCCGTTTTCGCCGATCACGGTGTCGTATTTCTGGGGCAGTTTGCGGACAAACTCCTCGACATTGGCCATTTCGGCCGCTTTACGGACATCCTCATCGTCCGCGTTGGGGCGCCCGTAAACAAGATTGTCATGAATCGAACCGCTGAAAAGGAAGGGCTCCTGAAGGACGACGCCGATATTGCTGCGGTAGGAATCCTGGGTGAACTCGCGGATGTCGCGGCCGTCCACGCGGATGGCGCCGGAGGAAACGTCGTAGAATCGAAGCAGCAGGTTCCCGATGGTGGACTTGCCGCAGCCGGAGGGACCGACCAAGGCAACTTTTTCCCCGGGTTCAATGACCAGCGAGAAGTCCCGGAGGACCGGAGCATCGGCATACTTGAAGGAGACATGACTGAATTCGATGCGTCCTTTGAAAGGCGGAGCGGTGATGGCCTCGGGAGAATCCTTGATTTCGGGAATCACGCGGAGGATTTTCATGATGCGCTGCGCGCCGGCGAGCCCCTGCGACACGGAATTCATCTGTGCCGCGAGCCCGGCGATGGGCCCGACCTGGATGCCGATGTAGGTGTAGAACGCGACGAAATCGCCGATGGTGAAATCGGGGCCGATCATCATGATTCCGCAGCCAATAATGATCAGATAGGTGACCACGATCAGGGATTCGTAAATGCCGTTGCAGACGTTCCCCTGCTGGTTCATCC
>CAZORN010000410.1:0-2463 GCA_964581935.1 uncultured Victivallales bacterium | reverse complement strand
CTCGCCGAGCTTTGCCTCGAGCATCTCGCGGTCATTGACGAGACTTTCCCGCAGGACATTCTCCCGTTCCCGCACGGCGCCCAGCGTGGCCCGGAGGATCGACGGCGTCCGGAAGAGTCCGGCCAGCTGCTTCATGACCGCCTGTTCGATGTCCCCGGCGGGAATGCGCTTCATTCCGCAGACATGCTCCGGATTCCGGCTGCGCCTCTGGCAGAAATAATAGAAGTATTTGCGCCCGTGGCGGCAGGAATAGGTCGAGGTCATGACGGCTCCGCAGCATCCGCATTGGATGAGGCCGGAGAACGGATTCCCGAGGGACGTGCGTTTCTTGCCGTTCGTGTTTCCCCTGTTGCCGCGCATCATCTCCTGAACGCTTTTCCAGACTTCACGGTCGATGATGGCCTTGTGCTCCCCTTCGTAATGCTCGTCGTAATGGCTGACATACCCGGCGTAGATCGGACTTGAGAGAATCCGGTAGACCGAACCGGTGTCCCACGGCCGCGCCTTGTGCGCCCTCCCCCTGGCCGAAGTCCATTCCTTCGTGCGGCAGCCGAGGCGGTTGAGTTCTGAGACCACGCATCGCAATGACCGGAAGAGGAGATATTTCTCATAGATGGCCTTGACAATCTTCGCCTCCTCCGGGACGATTTGCAGCTTCTTGGTGTCCGGGTCTGGCTTGTAGCCCAGCATCGGAACCCCGCCGCAGAACTTGCCGTGCTTCTTGCTGGCGGCGATCTTGTCGCGGATTCGCTCGGCGATGATCTCCCGTTCGTATTGCGCGAAGGAAATCAGGATGTTGAGCATCATGCGTCCCGAACTCGTGCTTGTGTTGATTTCCTGCGTAACCGCGCAGAACGACACGCCGTGGCGGTCGAAGAAGGTCTGCAAGTCGGCGAAGTCGATCAGCGAGCGGGAGAGGCGATCGAGCTTGTAAATCACCACCATGTCGATTTTTCCGGCCTCGATGTCCGACATCAGACGCTTCAGCGCCGGACGTTCCATGTTTCCGCCCGACCAGCCCCCGTCGTCGTAGCGTTCCGGAAGGCAGACCCAGCCGTTCATTTTCTGACTGGCGATATAGTTCTCCCCCGCCTCCCGCTGGGCGTCGAGACTGTTGAATTCCATCTCCAGCCCCTCCTCCACGCTCTTCCGAGTGTAAACCGCGCACCGTTTCTTTTCCATCATTGCTTCACCCCGAAGAATTTTTTGCCGCTCCAGCAGGTGCCGGTGATCGCCGTCGCCGCGCCGGAGAGGGTCTTGAAATGCTTTCCGTCCAGTTCGAATCCGTTCTCACGGGCGGTGACGATGTAGATTTTGTCTTTCCATTTCCGCTCGAATCTCGTGCCGGGAAGGATCCCGGCCGCGTTCGGGCGGACTTTCGGCCGGTCGCCGACCTCCGACAGGATTTGCTCTGCCGCGTCGCTCAGCACGCATCCGTAGAATTTTTCCTGGATGCGGCAGGCCAGACGCCTCCGCAGGAAGGAACTCCCGCAGTCCGGCGCTTGTCGCGCGAACTCCTCCAACCACGTTTTCCGCAGTTCCGGCAGCTCCATGCGCTGAAGCTCCGCCACCCGTGTCCGGATGTTTGTTTTTACCGCCATTTTGTTTTCCTCCTTCTTTCAGAATGGTTCGATCTGCCGTATATAGAAAGCGTGGATCGAGCGATACAGCAAGTCGTTCTTCGAACTATCCGGCAAGTTTTTTTCCAAGGATCGCTTCCGCCAGAATTTCGGCGATCCGCCGTATGACTTTGTCATCCATGTTTCTGTCTCCTGATTTCGGAAAGTTTGAGCTTCCCGGTGGTGGTTTGTTGAACTTGAGTCGAGAGATTCGCGCTTCCGCCGCGGAGCTTGTCCGAGAGGCGGATTCTCGGCTTTGCCGCGGTTCGAACCGCTTTGAGTTCCGGCAACGCCGCGCCGAGCATGGAACCGCAGACGGCACACCCTGCGCAACAGTCGAGCCAGTGATTGTCGTTTCTTTCGGGTTTGAGCTTCCATTCGTCGACGGTCCGCCCGCGTCCCTGCGTTTTCACGCGGTATTCGGCGGTCAGATGCTCGGCCAGAAGCTGATGGACGCCGGGAACCCGTCCGTAGAGGGACAGCGAACCCTTGTCGCCCAACGGGACCGCGAGCCGGGCGTGGACGAACGACTTCCAGTAATTGCTGTCGTAGATCACATGCCGGATGGCGCGTTTGCCCGCGACGTTCGGGATCATCCAGTTGAAGCCGAGCCGGTCGCCGGGCTGTTTTCTGTATTCGGTCATCGGCTTGGAGGACGCGCCCACGTAACGGCCGTGGCTTGGCATGAGGATGCCGGAATAGGCGCTCGCACGGCAGAACTGATAGACGATGTCTGTAGACTGGCCCCAGTTCGCGTCGACCATCGCCCGTTCGATCTTCAGCATCGCACCGTCCTCGCGTTCCCATTCGCGTCCGAGGCAGTCCTCCGTCAGCGCGTTCAGCG
>CAZORN010000409.1:0-2472 GCA_964581935.1 uncultured Victivallales bacterium | reverse complement strand
GGGATGGTGACGACGGCGAAGCGGTTGGTTTCGGTGCCGGTTCCGTGCGTGAGGTTGATGGCGACGATGGGAACGGCCTGCTCTGGAGCGAACTTGAATTCATAGATGTCGCGGGCGGTTTTTCCGGGATGGCTCAGAAGGATGGCCGCGCTCTTGCCGGTGTCGATCGGGCTCCCGCCGCCGATGGCGATGACCGCGGCGGCATTGATTTTGCGTCCGGCCTCAGCCGCGGCATCGACCTGTTCAACGGTGGGATTGGGCGTGGCGCCGTCATAGAGAGCGAATTTCACTGCGTGTTTGTCGAGTGCGGCTTTGACATGGTCCCACGCGCCGGTCTTGATGTAGGCTCCTTTTCCGGAGACGATCAGGATGGAAGAGACGCCCTTTTTCTTCAAGGATTTGACAACGGCGTCGATTCTGTCGATGGCGCCGACCCCGAAATAGAGGGTTGTGCGTGTGCGGATTTCTGTGACTTCATGAATGTTGATTCCTGCGGTCCACATGATGACTCCTTTGTTTGAGAGGGAAGAATAAATAAAAAAACCTGCCGCGGGCCGGGCTGGAAAGCGCCGCGGATTCGGGCAGGTTTCAAAGGCGTTGCTTCTTACTCAAAAACGGTAGAGTTCCAACCCCATTCCGTTCCGCGTTTTTCGCAGAAGTTGATATAGACACGCTGAGAGCTGACGCCGTATTTCTTCGCGAGGAGGTCGCAGAGAGCGGCGGTCAGACGCTTGCAGGCATCGGTCGTGAGTCCGCCGATGCTCATGACCACGATGAAGGCCGAGGGAGCGATGAAGTTTCCGCCGAAGGAAACGATGGCATCGTCCGCGACAATCGCCTGAGTGACGGAGAGCGGCTTGTTGAGTTCTTTCGAGACGATGTTGGAGATCTCGACGGCGAGGTCTTCCTTTTCTTCCCGTTCGAACTTCTTAGAGATTGTAAGTTTGACTGTAGGCATTTGTTACCCCCTTGCGGTTATTGTGTTCAAAACCCCCGTTAGTGCGGGGACGGTTTCCTGTTTTACGCCTGAGGCGGAACGGACGGCTGTTCCGCGGCTTTGACGGTTCCGAGATAGCCCGGAAGCTCGACTCCGGCCATTCCGGCGACATCGTGGAGAGGCGGAAGGCTTTGCATCATGCCGCTGAGGAAATTGGCGGTGGCGTTCTTGCCGTCGGCGTCCTTGCCTCCGTCCCAGACCGTGACCTTGTCGATTTTGATGTTCTTGATGGCTTCGGTCTGAAGCTTGACCAGCTCTTCGAGTTTTTCGATGAGGAGCATTTTTGCGGCGGCGTCCGGATTGCTGCCGCAGGCGGAAATGATCTGGTTGAAGCCTTCGCCCTTGGCTTTGAGGACGGCGTAATTACCGCGGGCTTCGGCTTCGAGCTTGGCATAGATGGCGTCGGCCTGTCCTTTGGCTTCGCGGCGGAGCTTTTCGGCTTCGGCCTCGGCCTGAATGACGACCTGTTCCTTTTCGATTTCGGCGTGGACGATGGTTTCCGCTTTCTGCTTTTCCATTTCCATTTTCGCGCGTGCGATCTGGGCGACCTGCTCGGCTTCATAATCGGCCTGCTTGATCTTGGCTTCGGCGATGCGTTTTGCGGCTTCGGCCTGACGGTAGGCGTCGGCTTCCTTCTCGATACGCGCGGCATTGGACTGGGCGATGCCGATGGCGGAGATATTTTCGCCTTCGATGGCGGTGGCTTCGGCCTGCTTGGTGGCGATACGGCGCTGTTTGTCGGCTTCGGCTTCGCCGATCATGGCTTCGGCTTCGGCCTGTTTGATGGCGATGCGGCGCTGGCGGTCGGCGTCGGCTTCTCCGGACTGGGCCTGGGCTTCGGCCTGGGTCACGGCGATGCGGCGCTGCTTGTCGGCGTCGGCTTCCCCGGATTGTGCGTGGGCTTCGGCCTGGGAGACGGCGATGCGCTGTTCCTTGCGGGCTTCGGCCTCGCCGATGCCGCCCTTGCGCTCTTCTTCGGCGACTTCGATACGGGCTTTGTTGATGGCTTCGGAGGCGGCGCGTTTTCCGATGGCGTCGATGTATCCGCTCTCGTCGGTGATGTCGGTGATATTGACGTTCAGGAGCAGGAGACCGATCTTGTTGAGTTCCTCTGCCACGTTCTGCTCGATGCTGCGGAGGAAGGTTTCGCGGTCGGAGTTGATCTGTTCGATGGTCATGGAGGCGATCACCAGACGGAGCTGTCCGAAGATGATGTCCTTTGCCAGTTCGCCGATGGCTTCCGGGGTGAGGCCGAGGAGGCGGTTGGCGGCGTTGCCCATGAGAGCTTCGTCCGTGCTGACGCCGACGGTGAAGACGGAGGGGACGTTGATACGGATGTTCTGTTTGCAGAGGGCGTTCTTGAGGTTGACTTCCAGCTGGATCGGGCGGAGGGAAAGGAATCCGTAGTCCTGAATGACCGGCCAGATGAAGGCGGTTCCGCCGTGGATGCAGCGGGAGGCGTGGGTGGCGGTCGT
>CAZORN010000408.1:0-2478 GCA_964581935.1 uncultured Victivallales bacterium | reverse complement strand
GGCTTTCCGCGTGCTGAGCGAGGCGGGGATCAAGGTATTCAACACGCAGGCAAAGACTGTCGGGGAAGCGTTGGCTCTTTACGGAGAAGGAAAGCTTTTCCCTGCGGCGGGCGCCGATGTGGAAGGTCATTGGGTCTGAATGCACGTTCATCAGGAGAGGCCGGCATGATGATAGCGGTGGCTTCCGGAAAGGGAGGGACGGGCAAAACCACGGTTTCGCTGGCGCTGGCGGAAGCCGCCGGGAAGGATGCGCTCCTGCTGGACTGCGATGTAGAGGAGCCGAACTGTCATCTGTTCGTTTCCGCTGAGCCGGTCCGTGCACCGGTGACGGTTCTCAAGCCGGAAGCGGACGGAAGTCTCTGCGACGGCTGCCGGAAATGTGTTGAAATCTGCCGTTTCAACGCCATTGCGGTGCTGGGAAGAAAGGCGCTTCTTTTTCCCGAGCTGTGCCACGGTTGCGGCGGGTGTGTGAAGGTGTGTCCGACGGGGGCGCTGCGCGAAAAACCATACCGGATCGGCGATGCGGGCTCGTGTGTCACGGAAAACTTTATTCTGAGGGACGGAAGTCTTTCGATCGGACAGACAATGTCACCGCCGCTGATCCGGGCGGTGAAGAGCGGCGCGGCAGAGGGCAGGGGGATCGTGATAGCGGATTCGCCTCCGGGGACCTCCTGTTCCATGGTTTCGGCGGTCCGCGGGGCGGATTACGTCCTGCTGGTTACGGAGCCGACTCCGTTCGGGCTTCATGACCTGACGCTGGCGGTGGAGACTCTCCGGACGCTGAAGCTGTCCTTCGGAGTGATCGTCAACCGTTCGGACAGCGGGGACGGGCGGGTCTGTTCGTATTGCCGAGAGGAAGGAATTCCGGTTCTGCTGGAGATTCCGAACCGTCGTGAGATCGCCGAGGCGTATTCGCGCGGGGAGACGCTGCTGAAGGCATCGCCGGAATGGAAGGAAAAGTTTGAACGGTTGTTGAAAGAAATCGGGCGGAGAGTCGGCGGAAAGGGGGAACGATGAAGGAACTGGTGATCATCAGCGGCAAGGGCGGCACCGGCAAAACCAGCGTGACGGCCTCCTTTGCCGTGCTGGCGGGAAAGTCGGTTCTGGCGGATTGCGATGTGGATGCCGCCGATCTCCACCTTCTGCTGAAACCGGAAATCCGCGTGCGTCACGAGTTCATTTCCGGGCGCGAGGCCGTTGTCGATCCGGAGAAATGCCGAGGCTGCGGTATATGCCGGGAGGTCTGCCGTTTCGGCGCGGTGAGTCTCCTTGACGGAAAGGCCTCGGTCGATCCTTTTTCCTGCGAAGGGTGCGGCGTGTGCGTAAGATCCTGTCCGGAGGAGGCGATCCGTTTTCCGGAAAGACGCTGCGGCGAGTGGTATGAATCGGAAACCCGGTATGGTCCGATGATCCATGCGCGTCTGGCTCCGGCGGCGGAGAATTCGGGCAGGCTGGTGACCCGTGTAAGGAAGGCGGCGCGGGAAGCTGCGGAAAAATCGGGATGCGGCTTCCTGCTGGTCGACGGACCTCCGGGGATCGGGTGCCCGGTCATTGCGTCGGTGACCGGCGCGGACGCGGTCCTGATCGTGAGCGAGCCGACGGTGTCCGGGGAGCACGACATGGAGCGGATTCTGGAACTGGCGGGTCATTTCGGGATTCCGGTCAGTTTCTGTGTGAACAAGTGGGATCTGAATCCGGAAAAGACGGAGGCGATGGAAGAACGTGCGCGAGCTTCCGGAGCCGGAGTTGCGGGCCGGATTCCTTACGATATGATTTTCAACCGGGCGATGGTTCTCGGAGAACCCGCGGTCCTTTTCAGGGAAAGCCGTGCGGCCGGAAGTCTTGCTGAAATATGGAAAAATGTGTCTCAAACTTTGTACAGGGAGTAATCAGATGATGTCCGTCGAAAAAACGCTGAAAGCCTACCGGGAAGAAAAGTTGAACTGTGCGCAGAGTCTCCTGCGGGGATTTCAGGAATCGTTCAAGGTTTCCGAGGCGATCGTTGCCGAAGCGGAGAAATGGGGAGGCGGACGCGCGGAAGGCGGGATTTGCGGCGCGTTGTATTCCGCCTGCAGGCTGACTTCGGATGAAGAGGTCAGGGAAATCCTGCGCGGACGCTTCCTCTCGGAAGCTGGTTCCGACCGGTGCCGGGAGATCCGCAAGCTGGGACGTCTTTCCTGCGGCGGATGTGTGGAACTGGCCGCGAAGGTTCTTCACGCGACGAACCCGAAAAAGCATGAGACCCCCTGAATGGCGGAAACCGGGCGTTTCTTCCGTCATCCGGCAGGGACGGGTGGACTGGGCTTCAAATAGACCATGGAAAGGAACGGGGTATGAAAATAGCGATGACAATCGTGCCTGCGAGCGGGAGGATTTCGCCGGTATTCGATGCTTCTGAGCGGATTGCCGTGGTGGAATGCTGTCGGGGACGTTTTTCGGAAGCGTGCGAGTTTGCCTTTCCGGTCGGAAATGCCGCAA
>CAZORN010000407.1:0-2479 GCA_964581935.1 uncultured Victivallales bacterium | reverse complement strand
TATTTCTCCCCGGTTTTTTATTCGATCTCCTCTTCCACTTTCCGCACTTCCTCTTTCAGGGGGAGGGAAAGCCGGAAGACGATCCGCAGAGCCGATTCCACGGCGACGATCGCCTTTCGGTAGCTGTCCGGAATCCGGGCAAGCCGGTCCGCGTATCTCGCCTTGAAGAGAGGCGGAAGATGCGCGAAAATCACCTTGTCGCTCACCATATCCGGTTGCCCGTCCAGAAGCTCGAAGATATTCTTCTTGTACTCGTTGATCCGGTTGGCAAGCATGTCGCTGAGTTCCGTCATCGGAGTGCCGGTGGCTTCAAACTCCCGGAACAGCCAGTCCGCCTCGCGCCGGGCGCAGACCGCCAGACGGTCCATGATTTCTTTGACCAGTTCCTCGTGGACCGAGGTGAATTCGGATTTGTCCAGCAGCAGTCCGCTGAGGATTTCATACGAGGAGGTGATGACTCCGCACTTGTTGGCGGAGGCGTCTTTCACGATCACGATCCCCAGCTTCTGGAGGGCGATGCGGGCTTCCGGAGTAATGAAGGAATTGGCTCCTTCGACAATCGCTTTCGAACTCGGTTTTCCGTCGGGCGCAAAGCTCTTGTAGTTGGCGATATTCATGGTCTGAGGGCGTCCGCCGCAGGGGATGAAGACATCGGCTTCGTGGCAGATATTGTTCTGGAACATCCGCATGAAGTCATCGCGCGGGATTTTCGATTCCGCATGTTTCCCGCCGGAGACGGACACCATCCGGTAATTGCCGTTCGGGTCGGGCTGATTGAAGATCATGTGCGCGCCTTCGCCCTTGAGCTTCGCGGGATCGAATCCGTCGAGGTTGGCCGTATGAACCAGCCGGGAGAGTTCCTTGCGGTCGATTCCGGCCGGGTCGTAAAGGGCGGCGGGACCGTCCGTGACCGCCACGATTTTAAGCTTCGGCAGAAGGTATTTCCCTTTGGCGTCGACGGCGTTCAGGAGCTTGATTTCATTTCCCGCCACATCGCCGAAGGGGCCACCCGAGAGCTTGACGCTGAACGGATCTTTTTCCGGGTTGATCTTCAGATATTGGAGCGTCCGGAGAAGATACTGGTGCACCCCGAACGACGTGACTCCGTAATGCTTGTGGTTGATGCCCGTTTCGACTTTGCCGGAAATGATCCCGGCTTTCAGGATGTAACCGTCTTCCTCGGCCCGGTCTCCCATCCAGGAGATCATCTCGTCGAACATGTTTTCATCGGGTCCGATTTCGATGATGTCCATGCGGCCCGTGAAATCGACGATTTTCTTGTCCTTGAGCGTGCCGTCGGCCCCGTAATTGATCAGGGAAAGGAAGGCTTCGAAGACGGCCCGCTGCGCCGCCCAGAGCTCTGTCTTGAAATCGTTTTCCCCATTCCTTTTCAGAAGGGTGACCAACTTGGAGCCGCCTTCGTAAATGTCCTTGTTTTTCTTGTGCTGGGTATTGGCAAGCACGAAACATTCGCGGAAAAGCTCGCAGCGGGCCAGCTCGAAGCTGTCGCCGCTTTCCAGCAGGTTCCGGACGGGCTGCGGAGCGACCGTGCGCCAGCCGCCCCGGGCGATTTCCGAGAAACGGATCTGAAAGCCGCTGATGTTGCGCCTCCAGAAGAAAAAGACGCCGTACGGACGTTCCGGCGGAAAGGCTTTCCTGTAGGCTTCTGAAATGGACTCATAATGTTTCATGAAGGCAGGATTCAGGCAGAACGCAAGAGCAGTTTTCTTCTCCGAGAAATAGTTGCTTTTGTAAATATTCCGGAGGAAATCCGTCACGGCGGACAGCACGGTTTTCACCTTGTTGTCCTTTTCGGCCATGCCGCTGTTGATGTTGGAAATTTCCATCTCGACCGTTGCGAGCGTCCTGTCGAAATCGAACTTCACACCCTCCGGACAAAACTTCGATTCGAAGGCATCGGCCAGCTGACGCAGAATCGCCGGGTAAGTGGCCATGAAACGCTGGATCTCCGGCAGGGAGTAGGCGTTGCGGTCGACGAATGAAAGCTGGGAATGCACGAACTCCGAGGCCGCGCGCAGAAGATTCACGGACGCACAGCAGAATTCATTCCGAACCAGCAATTCACGCTCGAAAAGATCGAATTGCGGACTCCAGGAAAGTTCGTTGAGCTCGCGTTTGAGGTTTTCCATTTTTTCGGGGGTGTCCGCCCCTTCCTTCACGGGAATGATGTAGTAAGTGTTGAGGCGGACCGCCTTTCGCCGGAAGTCATCGGACGCGCTGCTCCTCGTGAAATCGCGCAGATAGGAGCGTGTGACCTTGAAGCCGTTGGCCTTGAGCTGCTCGAGCGTCTGAGCGTAGTAGCCTTCCTCCCGCGCGACCACCGATACCGCCATGGTCAACCGCCATTCGTTCCCGGAGAGTTTCTCGAAGTCGGTGACGGAATAATCGCGTTTCTGAACCTCGCAGATGAAGCGCAGCCGGGTGACGATCCTTTCCAGATCCAGGTCCTCCACATCCC
>CAZORN010000406.1:0-2487 GCA_964581935.1 uncultured Victivallales bacterium | reverse complement strand
GGACCTTCCATCATCTGACCAATGCCTCGATGGAGGGCTTCAACAACAAAATCCGATGGCTGATCCGACAGGCCTACGGCTTCCGCGATATGGAATACTTCAAGTTGAAAATCTTCCAACTGCCTGAAATTTCGTGCGTGAAAGAACTATGATTTATAGCACAAACCGTCGAAGAGGCTATGATTTACAGTTCAAACCGTCGAAGAGGCGGTTCGAAAACCCATCCGGTATACTTGAATAGTCGTAAGATGTTGAAAATAAGGCTGAAACGAATATAAAAAATGGTGCGCCCACAAGGACTCGAACCTTGGACCCAATGATTAAGAGTCATTTGCTCTACCGACTGAGCTATGGGCGCATGTTTTATTCAAACAATGCGTTTAATATACGCGAATCCGGAAGAAAATCAAGCGGAATTCGATATTTATTTCTGTTTTTTCCATTGGAGGCCGTTTCATGAGCTGTGTGCCGGGCGGAAACGGACATCCGTTTTTTTTCCTTGAAGTCAAATGGCGGTTTTGAATGCGTTTCTTGTGAAACACCGCTTGATTTCAGTGTGACAAGAGCTAAATTAAGACTTTCGGGTTGGATACGGGTTGCTCTGGCGCGGTCTCCGGTGAGACGCGTCGCAAAGGCAGGTGTGGAGTTCTGTGAAGGCCAGTATACGTACAAAAATTCTGGGGACGCTGTTTTTCATCACGCTTCTGACGTTTGCCGCGATGTTCTTCTATTCCCTCCGCGGAATGAAACATCTCGGCATGGCCGCAGAAGGATATGGCGAACAGCTCGGGCAGATTCTTGCCGTGGACGGCCGTTCGGCGCTGATACGGCAGTCGATGGCGGAACTCCGCGCCACGACCGAGGACCAGGCTTACATCACGGAGCTTCTGCTCAAGGGCATTTCCCTGCCGATCGAAAATATCGCCAGTCACATGCTTTCCGCACGCTCGATTCCAGGATTTGCCAACGATTCCGCGCTGCTATATTCCTCCCCGTCCGCGGCGGAGCCTCCGGATCCCGAGCTTTGCGCGGCTTTCAGTCTCTCCGGTTCCACACCTCTGTCATACCGGAATGACAAGGAACTGCTTCAGCTTCTCGCGGCCCGCGTTCCGGCTCTCATCTATCTGAAAAACAGTTCGCCGTATGTCCGCCTCTCCTTTGTCTCTTTTCCGAACGGCGTTCATCTGAAGTATCCCTGGAGCCGGACCGTTTCCGGCTTTGATCCGCGCTCGCGTTTCTGGTATACCGGCGCGGTGATGGCAAAGGGGAAAAACTGCTGGTCCGAGCCCTATTTTTCCGCCACCGGTTCCAATGAACTGACCATTACATGCTCCCGTGCCGTCTATGACGCGGACGGAAAACTCCTCTGCGTTCTGGGCGCGGATGTGAGTGTGGAAGCGGTCGGCCGCGAGTTCATCACCTCCCAGACGGGCCGTGCCGGAACGCCCTTCCTTGTGAATTCAAAAGGCGAAGTCATTGCAGGCATCGACCTTTACCGACGGTTCAGCGGCGACTGGGACAAGACGGCTTCCCTCCCGAGTCTTTCAGGGGGATTCCCTTCGGAAGGACCGCTGCTGTGGGAAAAAATGAAGACCATGAAACCGGGAGTCATCCGGATCCGGGTCAACAATGTCCCCTGTTTTGCCGCGTATGCCCCGATCCGGGAATGCGCCTGGAGTCTTGCGATTCTTCTGCCGGAAGAAAATGCGTTGAAGGAAGTCGTCCTGATGGAGGCCCGCTTCAAGAAAACTCAGCAAGAAACCCTCCCGATTTTCCAAAGCTATATTTTCGAAGGAGCCGTGACGTTCGTGCTGATTTCTCTGGGATTGCTGCTCCTGATCCTCTTGTTCGGGTACTTCATGGCGAAACGTCTGACCCGTCCCATCCTCAAGCTCATGGAGGACGCCAAGTCGATCGGCGAGGGGCATCTTGACACCCGGATCGAGCTGAAAACGGGCGACGAGCTCGAGGAATTGGGGAACACCTTCAACCGGATGACCTCCGATCTTCAGGTCTACATCCGGAATCTCAATCAGGCCGCGCGCGACAAACAGCGGGTCGAATCCGAACTCAAGGCGGCGGCCGAGATTCAGACCTCGATGCTGCCGAGAGTTTTTCCGCCGTTTCCGGACCGCACCGACGTGGATGTCTATGCCCGCATGATCCCCGCGCGCGAAGTCGGCGGAGATCTGTATGACTATGTCTTCGTGGACGACAAGCATCTCTTCTTTGTGATCGGCGACGTTTCCGGGAAGGGAATGCCGGCCGCCTTGTTCATGGCGACCGCCAAGACCCTCATGCACGGCCTCGCGCGGAGCGGCCTTTCTCCCGCCCGGATTCTTCAGATGACGAACAACTATCTTGCGGATGAGAACGATTCCTGCATGTTCATCACGGTCTTCTGCGGAATTCTGGATTGTTCCTCAGGGGAAGCCGTCTGCTGCAACGCCGGACACAATCCGCCGCTCCGGGTTCTGCCGGACGGCA
>CAZORN010000405.1:0-2493 GCA_964581935.1 uncultured Victivallales bacterium | reverse complement strand
GCGAAATGCAATCAGGGATTCTGCTATTACGACACCAAAATCGGCATCCGGCATCCTTCTCTTCCAGCGGGCTTCGACCTGTTCGGGGAAACGGTCCGTGCATGCAATCAACGCGGAATCGCCGTCACCGCGTATCTGAATTGCGGACTCAGCTACGAAGACGCGGTCCGGCATCCCGACTGGTGCATGATCAGCCCGGAAGGCGCCATTCTCCGTCCGGACATCTTCGGCATTGGATGGGTCACTCCCTACATGCGGACAATGTGCCTGAACTCGCCCTACCGGGATTATCTGCTGAGCCTGATCCGGGAAGTGCGCGACAAGTATCCGGTCGCGGGGTTCCTCCTCGACAGCTTCAACGGCTTCCCGTGTGTCTGTCCGCATTGCGTCGAAGGAATGAAAAAATTGGGAATGGATTGCAGAAATCATACAGATGTATTGGAATTCGCACGTCTGACCTCTCTCCGGCTGGCGACCGATATTTCCGGATTGCTCCGCCCGAAGGAAAACGGACTTCTGGTCAATTTTCTCGGGATCTCGCCCAAGGACAACTCCCGGCTCGGTTCATATCTCGAGTGCGAATGTCTACCCACCAACCCGAGCTGGGGCTACGACTATCTCCCGCTGATGTCCCGTTATTTCCGGAACCTGACTGACGGTCCCGTGCTGAACATGACCGGACGTTTCAACGACTGGGGCGACTTCGGAAGTCTTCGTCCTCAGGCGGCGGTGGAATACGATCTCTTCTTCGGCCTTGCCAACGGAATGCGCCCGAACATCGGCGACCATTTCCATCCGCGCGGCGACATCAGCCGCGGAGTCGTCGAAAGAGTCGGGAAGATTTACGGCAAGATCCAGCAATATGACGAGTGGTTCGAGGGGGCGAAAAACAAGGTTGACATCGGGGTCGTGCTGCCCAGTCCGCTCGGAAAAAATCCGTCTATGGTGGGACTCACCCGGATGCTTTCCGAACTCAAAATGCAATTCGATTTCATCGACGAGGACTGCGATTGGAATCCCTATTCCCTGCTGATCCTCCCCGACCATGTCTCGCTGAATGAAAAACTCGCCGCGCTGGTGAAGAAACATCTGGACGCGGGAAAGAAACTTCTCGCGTCCGGACGCTCTGGATTGAATCCGGAAGGAAACGCGTTTCTCTTTGAGGCAGAGTGGGGCGTGAAATACCTCGGAGAATGCGATTACTCCCCCGCGTATTTCCGCCTGACCGGAGCTTTCGCTTCCCGCGCGGCCGATATGCCGCTCGGAACGTATACCGCGGGACTCTGCACGGAAGCCCTGCACGGAAGCACGGTCGTCGGAAAGGTGGTCGCGCCCTATTACAACAAGCATTGGGACGGAACTTACTCCTATTTCTATGCGCCGCCGGACAAGGAAACGGAACTGCCGTTCGCGGTTTTCAACGCCCGGACCGCCTACTGCGCCTTCCCGATTTTCGAAGGATATTACAATCACGGTTCGGTCGATCTCCGGAACGTGCTCGCCTTCATGCTGGAACATCTGCTGCCGTCGCCCCTGCTGAAAACCGATGCTTCCCTGCCGTCGTTCGCCCGCGCCTTCGTCACGGAGAAGGAGAACCGGCGTATGGTGCATCTGTTGAACTATCTGCCGGAACTCCGCGGAAAGACGCTGGTCGTCGAAGACGAACTGCCCCTCGCCAACGTGAAGATCGGACTGCGTCTGGACGGCACCACCGTGGAAAAGGTGTATCTGGCTCCGGAAAAACAGGCGATTCCGTTCACGGTTTCAGGGGACACCCTCTCCTTCACGGTTCCGGAAATGCGGGGCTACTGCATGGTCGTTGCCGAAGTTAAAAAATAACATTCTTTTGCGTTGAAAAACAATTCAAAGGCTTGATAACCAGACTTTTCAAAGTAGCTTACGGAAAACTTATCGTTTTTATCAGGAGGCCATCATGAAACGTTTGTTTTTCGAGACCTTTGAAAGCAAAAAAGACCGTCTGCCGGGAGGCTGGATCATCGAGAAGAATTCAGACCTCCCCATTCCCTCGCTTGAATATACGCACGATTCCATCCGTCTGCTCTCCGCCGGGAATAAATACATTCCGGTGATCCCGGATATTTCCGGCGGACGCGTCCGTTTCACCGCCGGGATCAACTTCAAAATGGCCGGACATTTTGCCATCCTCGTCTCCTTCCGCTACGACCTGAAAAAGAGGCGCGGCGAAGCCATCCGAATCCTCCGGAAAGAAGGCGAAAAAGAGACGGTTGTCGAATACGGCGACATGAAGGCCAACCGCTTCACCCCGGAACAGTCCCGGAAGATCCGGGTGCCCGATTCCATTCTGGAACAACCGTTCAAAATCGATATGGACTTCCGGGAGGAAAAACTCCGGGTGAAGGTAGCGGACGCGTCGGTATCCTTCCGGATCCAACCGTCCGGTGCGGGAAAGATCGCAATCAGCCGGGAACATTTTTTCGACATCCTGAAAATCACCTCGTTCGAGATCGAAAC
>CAZORN010000404.1:0-2504 GCA_964581935.1 uncultured Victivallales bacterium | reverse complement strand
ACGATCACCAGGGGAGACGGAAATCCCGCAACGCGGATATGGGGAAGAGCAAGACCGTTGCCGATTCCGGTGGTCATCATTTTTTCACGTTTCCAGATCGCCTCGCGGAGCTGGGCATCGTCCAATGTGCAACGGGTAGTCGCGTATGATATGATTTCTTCCAGAGCGGTTTTTTTGGTTTCGCCGTCCAGAATAAGGATTGATTCGGGCTGCAGATACTTTACAAATTCAGGTTTCATTGTGTTTATTGACTCCTTGTAATAAATCCATCTAATTTTCCTCTATAAACTTACTACCTCAAATCATAAAAATCAAGATTTTTTTACGGATTCATTCATTTTTTTCGCAATTCCGCCCCTTTTTCACGTCAAAATCGCCTTTTCTCTCAAGAATACATCAACGGAAGTTTCCGCAAACCAAGGGAAATTGCAAGGGGTTCCAACGTTTTCTGCCCCCCTTTCCCGCAAAAAGATTTCAGCTCCACAGCCGAACAAAATCCCCACCTCCGGATCATCATTTTTTTACATCGGTTCCGACCCAAAAATATATCCTGAAAAAGCATCTTCAGTAACTTGCTCAAGATCCGATGCTCTTTCAGGATATATAAATATGCTTTGCGACTTTCTTTGCGCTCCGTCCACACCACTGGAAACGGTCCGCGCCGCCGGTCTTCAGTTCAGCGGGACGACTTCGTCCGCCTGGAGGCCCTTTTCACCGTTCGTGACAATGAATTCCACTTCCTGGCCTTCCTTCACCGTACGGTAGCCGTCGATCTTGATCGAACTGTAATGCAGGAAAATATCATCCCCTGAAGTACGCTCGATAAAGCCGTAGCCCTTTGAATTGTTGAACCACTTTACCTTGCCTTTTTCTTTCTCGGCCATTTTACTCACCATTCCTTTGTTAAACCCTCGGACGTCCGTGCTTTAAGCACCCATCTTGAATTAGTTTTACAATTATATTCCACTTTTATATTTTTGGGAAGGGGGAATGACAAAAAAATAATCTCTTTTTTCGCAACTCGCTTTCTTTGTTGCCTTTTTCCGAACCTTTTTTCTTTTTCCGGCTTGCATCTTCTTCGGACGGTGATATTATTTTCCAGTGAATTCGCCAACCGGAACCAGGCAAAGGAATCTTCAGCATGAGAACCTGCTTCTGCGAAAAATGCAATTACGAGTTCGATGTCGCCGATGAACTCAATGAGCAGGAGGACAGCGTTTTCTGTCCGAAATGCAAAATCAACCTGGCCAGAATCCTTCCGGATACCCCGACCCGCATCCTCCAGCGCGAACATCGGTTCGCACGCGCGCGCAGAAAAGAGATGATCCGCTTTCTGCTGCTGATCCTTGCGACGGCAAGCGTGCTTCTTGGAATTTTTGCCGCGTTCCGCTTCTTCTGGAGCCGCTCGATTCCATTCCTGCTCGCCGGCTGCGCATGGGGGTACCTCTGCGCCCTGTGGACCCGTCTCATTACCTGGGAACGCTCTCCCTATACGGGACTTTTTGCCGTCGGCGTCATGGCGGCAACGCTGGGAATCCTTCTGGCGGCAATCCGGCTTACCGGATTCTCGCCGCTCCGGATATGGGTCATCCTGGAGCTGGCGCCCGGACTCCTCTTCGCCTATCTCTTCGCCGCCTTCGAAAAAGAAAAAGAACTGTAGACAAAACCGGCACGGTTCGCTGGAATATGACTTTGTTCCGCATCGGCAGTTCTTCAAAAACAACTGACAAATATTAGTATTACATCTGTACAGGCAACCGCCGCGGACCTATCCGTCGGGAAAACAGTGGGCTTGCATTCAGGAGGCCTCTCCGGCCTCCCTCCCGCGCTCACGCGGCCTCGGAGTTATTCCTTGGACTTGGCGCGCTGCCCCACAAAATACACCGGGAGCGGCTCGAATCCGTTGAACTCGACAGACGCGTAGCTGGAGGTATAGGCGCCTGTGGAAAACCAGTAGATCCGGTCTCCTTCCTTGATCCCGTTCGGGAGCGGATTGCGGAAGTGCTCATACATGACGTCCTGACTGTCGCACGTGGGACCCGCAATGATGTAGTCCGACGACTCCTCGCCGGGGGCTTCCGTATAAAGAGGATACTTGATGGCTTCCCCCCAGGTCTCCGTCAATCCGTTGAACTTGCCGGCATCGACATACAGCCACTTGTCCATGGCGTGATGCGATTTCTCCGCAATCAGAATCACTTCCGTCACCAGCACGGCCGCGTCGCCCACCAGCGAACGCCCGGGTTCAATGATGATTTCCGGCGGACGCTCGCTGAAGTCTTCCTTCAGATACCGCGTGATCTCCTCCGAATATGTCTCCATGGGACTCGTCCGGCTGATGTAACTGGCCGGAAAACCGCCGCCCATATTGATCAGGGTCATTTTCAGACCGAGTGTCTCCAGATAGTCGAAAATGTAGCGGACTTTCGCCAGAGCCGAGTTCCAATACCCGATTTCACGCTGCTGCGAACCCACATGGAACGATATCCCGCAGGGAACCAGCT
>CAZORN010000403.1:0-2505 GCA_964581935.1 uncultured Victivallales bacterium | reverse complement strand
AGGATTCCGATCCGCTGATCCGCCTTCAGGCCGCCCGCGGACTCGCGGAAAATCCGTCGTCGCCGGAATCGCTTCTCGCGGAACTTGCCGGGGACAAGGACCCCGCGGTCCGTCTGGCCGCGGCTTCCATGAAAAATGTCACGCCCGGAAAAGAGAAGGTTCTCCTGTCTCTGGCGTCCGACAAAAATTCTTCCGTGAGGGAAGCGGCGGTCGTTTCGCTCGGGGGATCCAGCACGAGAAATTCGATCCTTGCGCTGATCGGGCTGATTGGCGATCCGGACATCGCGGTCCGGCGCGCGGCGTCCGACTCGCTGGTGAAGCTCAAGCCTGAAAAAGAGTTTCGCGACCGTCTTGCCGCCGCAGGAGCCAATCCCGCCGCACGGCGTGAAATCGTCTCCGTTTTCGCGCGCCTTGGCGACCGGTCCCATGCTCCCGACGTCCGCCGTTATCTCAAGGACGCCGACAACGACCTTCTGATCGTGGACGCCGTTGCCGCGCTCGGAACTCTGGCCGACCGCGAGGCAGGGCCGCTGGTCGCCTCGTTTGCCGGTTCTTCGAATCCGAAAGTGCGCGGCGCGGTCGCGAAAGCTCTTGGTTCGATCCGGAATCCAGAAACCTACGCGACCCTGAAAAAGCTGTATCGCGACAAGGAAACGACGGTTTCCGCCGATGCCCTTCTCTCCATGTATCAGCTTCGGGACAACACGTTCCGCGGCGAATTTCTTCAGGCCCTCGCCACCCGGAAGATGGAGCAGGAAACGTTTCGCGTGATTGCCGTCCGCGCCCTTTCCGATCTCGGTTCACTGGATGCGCGGACGCTGGCCCATCTCGATACGCTCATCACGAAGCCCTGCATCACGGCGCCGATGACTCCTCCCATGGCCGACTCCGTGAATGTCCGTCTTTCCGGAATGATCGCCCTGCTGACCGCCGGGATGAAGGGCAATGCTGAAGCCATGCGGATGTATGAGTCCGGCCGCCGTTTTTACGAGGAAGCGTCCGGCAAGGAATCCAATGAGTTCGGCACCCCGGAAATGATGGAATTCCTTGCCCAGCTCGATGCTTTCCGCAAAAATGAAAAGCTCGTTCCGCGCAAGCTCAAGGCCGTGGCTCCGGAATTCTCGATCAGCAAAACCGGTTCACGCTGACTTTGAGAAAGGAATTTCCGGACGGTCGGAAAACACGTCGGGAATCGGATCAGTCGATATTCACGCTGTAGACGCGGCGGGAATACGGCTCGAAATCATCCTGAAAGCGGCCGCCCGACTGCCGGATCGAACGGTTGTCGAACATAACCTCGGCTTTCGGCCCGAACTTCAGGCCTGCGGGAAGAGTAATGCCGACGCCTTTGGCCGGACGATTTTCCGTGTTGACCGCGATGACGTAGAATTTTCCGTTCAGGCGGCGGGTCGTGAATTTTACCGCGGAATCGGAAATCTGGGCTTCGGCCGCGTCCTCACGGGAACAGACGACCGGCGTCAATTCCCTGAATTCGCGCGCGATCTGGACCATTCCGCGCCAGTTGCCGGGATTGATCGGCATCGCATAGAAATATTCCATTCCGGTGATTCCCGCAACCAGCGACCCGTAGTTCAGCGCGATCTGTTCCTCATAAGTCGGACAGCGGTAATGGTTTCCGTAAACCTCTCCCGCGGTGAAGAAGTAGCCGACTTTGCGCTCCGCTCGACAGGTGTCCATGACCCGGCGGACGTATGCGAGCACGCTCTCCGCGTCGCGCTTGTCGTTGTTGGTGATGTAGTCGTCGATCCCGATGATGTCGGCGTCCAGATTCGCATAGCGCGCCGGAATGCCGATGACCGTATAGTTGATCGCCGTCGGCTGATAGGTTTTAGCCGCGTTGATTTTTTCCATGGTCCAGGCGCAGTCTTCGGATTTCAGCCCTGAAATTTCAGGTTCGTCCCACGGCATGATCGCGATGACGCCGGGCAGATTGAGCTTTTTCATCAGCGGTTTCGGATCGTAATCCGTGCGGATCCACTTGCCGTTTTTATGTTCCACCCCTGCGGTCAGAGCCTTGGTCCACAGGATGATCTTGATTCCGAGATCGTTCAGCTTTTTCGCGGATTCCGCGACAAACTCGTCCTCGCCTTCCAGCAGGATGATGAACTCATTGAATCCGTATTTCTGCTGGAACCGGATTTCCGGAATGAATTTTTCGACGTCCTGTCTCCATTTCTGGTTGATGCAGATCAGCGGAGCCACCGGAAGCACCGGTTTGCCGTCGTTGAAAACACTGAGACGGATGCGGTCGATTTGCGTCGCTCCCTTGAAATACGGTTTTTTGACCAGCGGCACGGAAATGCCATAGTCCAGATTCTTCCCGGTAAGCTTGAGATTGACGCTGTTCTTTCCGTCCGGCAGTCCGGCAAGCGGGACCGCCACGATCTGGCGTTTCGCGACCGGAATGGTTTTGCTGAACTTTCCGCAGCTCAGGACCGCGTTGACGCCGTCCGCCGAGGGCAGCTTCATCTCGACCAGCACGTC
>CAZORN010000402.1:0-2505 GCA_964581935.1 uncultured Victivallales bacterium | reverse complement strand
CCTGTCATGGCCCGGCTTTTTTGTATTCATTGAACATACGGGAAGAATCCGGTTCCCCTCCCCGAAAAAAAAATGTTTTTTTTTGAAAAAAACAATTGCATTCTTTTCTTCCTGTATTATTTTAGAACTGCTGGGATATTTGCGTCGTTTTCATAAGTTTGTGAAAACGAACAGCGGATGGAACAAATGGACAAGACGGATGCTCTGCATCGGAAAAACGCCCCGGACCGGTTTTCAGAAACAATGGAAAGGGAATCGGAAGGGCAAGGAGAAAATGAAGGAACGCCAATTATGAAGAGTGTGTATGTCGGCAATCTGCCGTATGCAACAACGGAGAATGAGCTCAAAGATCTGTTTGCCCAGTACGGCCAGGTCTTCGGAGCCAGAATCAAGACAGATCGTGAGACCGGACGCCCTCTTGGCTATGGTTTTGTCCAGATGGAAGACGCAGACGCAGACAAGGCAATCGAAGCGTTGAACGGGAAAGACATCGGAGGCAGAAATCTCCGGGTCAATGAGTCCAGAGAAAGAACGGACCGTCCCCCGCAGAGAGATTTCAACGGTGGCGGCGGATATGACCGCCCTCCTAGACGCGAATTCAATGACCGTGAAGGCGGCGGTGGATATGACCGCCCCCCGAGACGCGAATTCAACGGCGACCGCGAAGGCGGCGGGTATGACCGGCCTCCGAGACGCGAATTCAACGGCGACCGCGAAGGCGGCGGGTATCCCCCCAGACGCGAGTTCAACAGCGACCGCGGCGGCGGATATCCTCCCAGACGTGATTTCAACAGCGACCGCGAAGGCGGGGGCGGATATCCCCCCAGACGCGAGTTCGGCAGCGACCGCGGAGGCGGATATCCCCCCAGACGCGAGTTCGGCAGCGACCGCGGAGGCGGGGGCGGCGGAGGATATCCTCCCAGACGTGATTTCGACGCGCCTCGCGGAGAAGGCGACGGAAACGGTCATTCCGGACGGAAACCCGGCGGATTCGACGGCGGAATGTTTGATGACAAACCGCGTCGCCGCGAGTTCAAGAAGAACGACAAGTTCGGCAAGGATTCCCGCGAAGGGGATCGTCCGCGTCGGCCCCCGGTAAAAACCGAGGACCGGAAAAAGAAATTCCGTCCCAACGAGGATTACGATCAGGAAGAATGATCCTTCCGGGAATACATAAAAGCCTTGCCCCACACCGGGCACGGCTTTTTTATTTCAGCCGGAATCCGTGACTCTTCGGGTCGCCTTTCAGCGGTAGACGGAAATCCCCCTGACCGCGAAAATACCATCGGACGCACTGGATTTGACTTCCATTTTCAAGCTCCCGGGCGGAGAGGGACTCGTGTAGATCAGCCGGATGGGAACCAGTTCCTCGGCAATCGGCAGAGTAAAATCCCGACCGTTGATCCGGAGCGTGTATTGCGCATTCAGATACGGTTGGAGATCCATCTGAAAAACGATTCCGTCTCCCTTTCCGAACTTCTCCGGAACCGGAACCTCCGGCATCGGATGCCACTGTCCGGCTTTCGGAAGGGAAAATGTCATGGCACCGGGCGCATCCTGAAGCGCGGCTTTCCATTGTCCGAGGAAATTGCGCTGGGAACCGGTGAATTCGGGTGGAGACACGGAGGGAAGCGGCAGGGGATAAGGCTTCCGGCTTTGAGGTTTCCCGCGTCAACGTCTTTCGGGATGACGCTTCTGGTGGCGGAAACGCCTTCCTCCGCAGTGAAGTCGGAGTCCGCGCACCGGGGCGTCCATTCTCCGGGGAACCGTTTTTCAAGCCGGTCGGCAATGAGGTCGGCAATCACCGTCTGCGCCCCCTGGACGGGATGCGGGTCATGGGGATAGGCGAAAAGAAAGGGGTGTCGGGAAGCCTGTTCCAGAAGGGCGTCCGTCACGTAAAGAGCCTCGATGTCGTTCTCCAGAAGAGTCTTTACGATTCTCGCGGAAGAAAGGTCCGGGTATTGCGCAAATCCGGGATTCAGCGCACGCGCGGCAACGTCCCGGAAATCCGGGATGACGACCACCATGAACTGAATGCCCTGCATTCTGAGGCTCACGGATCGCTTCCAGATTGGAAGAGACGCTCCGTCAGGGAGGCCAGTTCCTCCGCCATCTCCTTTTTCCGGGCGAGTTCCGCGGCGGGAGAGACCGGAGGATTCACCGGCCGGGTGTAGGGAGAAACGTATTCCTTCGGCTCGGCGAAATAGATCTTCGAGATTTCGTTCTGCGGCTGGAACTCCCTGATTTTTTCGAGTTTGCGGACAAGGAAACGGTCCAGGTCGAAAAGGTCCAGCGTGTCGGACGACTGGGTGGAACGTTCTTTTTCCGCCCCCTCCTGAAACGGCAGGACGGAAACCCGGATCCGGTCGCCGGACTTCAGGTTTGCCGTCGGAGCGGATTTGAAATCGGTGAAGGCGGGCGGAAGAAGGAGAAGACGGCGCGGAACCGGAGGTCCCTTGAGGATCAGTTTCCCTTCCAGTTCGACGGAATAAAGACAGTTCGGAT
>CAZORN010000401.1:0-2509 GCA_964581935.1 uncultured Victivallales bacterium | reverse complement strand
ATGCGATGATGGGTCGGGCAATACCCCGGCCAGAGCTCCATCGGACGGTTCAGCTTCGCGACAAGGTTGGCACCGAGGTTGGCGTCCGGAAGAAACAGGATTTTCCGGTCCGAGGGAAGGGTTCGGATCACCCGTTCGGCATTGCCTGAGGTACAGCAGATGTCGACCGCCGTCTTGGTTTCGGCGGTGGTGTTCACGTAAGCGACGATCAGGGTGCCGGGATGTTCCGCACGGTATTCCGCCACGGCGGCGGCATCCGCCATATCCGCCATCGGACAGCCCGCTTCCGGATTGGGATGCAGGACGACGGAATCCGGCGAAAGAATTTTGGCGGTTTCAGCCATGAACCGGACGCCGCAGAAGACGATGACGGGCGCCCGGCAGGCTTTGGCCTTGAGGCTCAGCTCGAGAGAATCCCCGACGAAATCGGCGATGTCCTGTATCTCCCCGTTGACATAGTTGTGTGCGAGGATCACGGCATTGCGTTCCTCTTTCAGCTGAAGGATTTTCCGGGTGATGCTCATTCAAAAAACTCCTAGATGTAATATTCGATGGACCGGTCGGAGACATGGAAGAATTCACGGAAAATTTCTTTCCGGAGTTCCACGAAACCGGGTTCGTTCCGGACGCGCGGGTGAGAGAGTTTCACCGGGAGGATCTTCCGGATCCGGCCCGGATTGGGCTCCATGACAATGATCCGGTCGGCCAGAAAGATCGCCTCGTCGATGTCATGCGTCACAAACACAACGGTTTTGCCTTCCCTCCGTACAATCTCCTTTAAATCGTTCTGAAGTTTATAGCGGGTGATCGCATCGAGCGCACCGAAAGGTTCATCCATGAAAATGATCTCCGGATTCACCGCAAGGGCGCGCGCGATCGCCACGCGCTGCTGCTGTCCGCCGGAAAGCTGACGCGGATGCTGTCCGGCAAACGCGGAAAGATTCACGAGCTTCAGATACCTTTCCGCGGTCACATCCCGTTCTTCCTGAGACAGACCGGAGGATTCCAGACCGAGTTCCACATTTTTGCGGACGGACCGCCAGGGAAGGAGTCCGTAGTTCTGGAAAATCGTCACGTATCGCGGAGAAGGCCGCGTGACCGTCTCGCCGTCGATCACCACGGAACCGGAAGTGAGTTTTTCAAATCCGGCCATGGCGTTCATGAGGGTGGTCTTCCCGCAGCCGGAAGGTCCCAGCAGGCAGACGAATTCACCGCGTTCGATGGAAAGCGAAACATCCCCGAGAACGGTGACAGGCCGCGCGTTCCCATCCGCGGGATTTTTGCAGAGGAACTGCTTGACCGCGTTCCTGACTTCAATATACATGGTCCTGACCCCACAATTTCAAAATGTATTTTTCAAAATGACCAATGACCAGATCGAGCAGAAAACCGATGACCCCGATCACCGCCATGGCCGCAAGCAGATGATCCATGCGCATATTGTTCCGAGCGTCGATGATCATGTAGCCGAGTCCGCTCTGCGCGCCGACCATCTCACCGGAAACCAGAAAGATCCATGCGCTTCCGAGGGCAATGTGAAGGCTGTTCGCCACCGCCGGAAAAACCGCCGGAAAAACGATCTTGTACAGCACCTGCGGTTCGCCGATCCCATAGTTGGCGGCCACTTTCAGGTAGACCGGATCGATGTTCCGGACGGCTCCCGCGGTGCTCAGCAGAACCGGGAAGAAACCGGCCAGGAAAATGATGACGATCGCCGGAACGTTTCCGATTCCGATCAGAAGGACGATGAACGGCATCCACGCGACGGGCGCAATCGGACGCAGCAGCTGAAGAACAGGGTTCACATATTCGAACGAACGTCGGTACCAGCCGAGCAGCAGACCGAGAAACGCCCCGGAAACGACCGAAAGCAGATAGCCGATCACGAAACGGTAAAGACTGCTTTCGATGTTTTCCAGCATGACTCCGCTCCGGAAAAGTTCCGTCAGGGCTTTCGCCACCGCCCACGGAGTCGGAAAAAGCGCCTCTCCGAACTGCCCGAACCGGGCCGCGCCCCACCAGAGGAGCAGCAGCACGGCAAAGGAGATGATGATGGTTCTTGTCTTGACTATCAATTTCATTCCGTTGTCCCAATTTCTTTTACGAATGTATCAAAAGAAGGCGGATTGGATGAAATTCCGTATTTTCTGACCTTTTCGAGCAGAGCTTCATAGGCGGCTTTCGAGATTGTCAGGTCGTCATAAGAAATCCATTCCAGCGATTTTTCCAGCACCGGTTCCGGCTGTTTGAGGAATTCCTTCGCATCTGTCAGCGCGCGTCCTTTTTCTGCAAGACGCTTTCCGGCTTTGCGATATTCCGCAACGAACTTTTTCGCCAGTTCCGGTTTTTCGCGCAGGAAACGGTCATTCGCCACCAGAGCGCAGCAGATGGAATCGTTCCAAAGGGTGTTGGACTGATACAGGAGCCGACCGTAGCCGCCGTTCACCGCAATCGCCCCGAAAGGTTCGGCGACGCAATATCCGGCGATCCGTCCGGACGCCAGCGCGGA
>CAZORN010000400.1:0-2526 GCA_964581935.1 uncultured Victivallales bacterium | reverse complement strand
AACAGCCGATGTCTCCGGTCGCATTGGCGATCATCGGAACGCCCGCGGCGAAACTCTCCCCCATCTTTGTCGGAAATCCCGCATTCGCATTCCGGGAATTTTTCCGGAGCAGAACGGAAAAGTCCGCCTTCCGCAGATAAGACGGAATCTTTTCGTGCGGAATCTTTCCATACAGGAACAGAGCTTTTCCCAATATTCCGGGAATGTCGGCGTTCTCCTTTCCAAGGAGCGCCACCATATCGTCCGACGGGCCCAGCAGATGCAGTTTGACGGGAAAGTTCTCCCTGTACAAATCCCTCACCGCCAGAATTACATTCCCGATGCAGTCCTTGCGTCCGGGCCAGCCGGCGTAAACCAGATTCAGACAGTTCGGATCGAAACTTTCCGCCGGGGAATCTTCCTGCCACATGGGATCCTGCAGATCCACCAGCCCGGGAAGACGATATATATTTTTTACACCGTGTTCCCTGTAATAATTCTCCAGATAACGGCTGATGACGATCAGGCCGTCCGCTTTGGAATGCAGAAAGTTCATGGCGAACGCCACATCAAGATTTCGAAGATTGAAGCCGAAAAAAGATTCGTAGTTCAACCATTCGCAGAGTTCGATGCAGAGCCGGATATGATTCTTGCGACAAAACGAAAGAAAAGGGAGGTCAAACCGGGTGAAGCCTCCGGCAGACAGGATAATGACATCTGGACGAGTTTCGTCGGATCGAAGTAAATCCAAGGTGGAAATTCCAGCAAACAGGTAATTCGAAATATTTTTTAGAGAGAAACCGTCCGTGAGGCCGTCCCTTACCAGGTTCCGGCACGGAAAAGGACAGGATTTTTCGACAACAGGAGCCTCTTCTCTGCTTCGCGCATGAAAAATGACTTGATGTTTGGATGCGGCGAGGGTTTTGGCTATATTTATAGCGCGCGAACTATATGCATTGTTATTCAGCAGGCTGAAATCCCCGCAATAGGCTATTTTCATCTGAATAGTTCCTTTATATTCATTTTACACATTCAACTTTCACAGCATGGAATTTTTACTCATGTCATATTCCGGTCCATGTTGTTCAAGTCTCAACAGGAAATGAGCTTGGCAGATTGCATAGATGATGCCTTCAAGTCTGATCTCGTTCATTTATTGGTTTCATGCGCATCGGTTGCTTTGTTTAACCACTTCATAAATTACAGGTTAAACCCGGCAAAGATCACAAAGCGCCCGGGTTCACCGAAGCCGATTTGAGATTGACATGATTCCCGAATTCCGGACAAAGGGATATTATCAAACCGGGGACAGATGCGCGCGCCCATGAAACACCGGGCATGGGAAAATCCGGTCCCGGCTCGCTTCATTCCCCGGACTCAAGGACTCTTTTCCGGGTCGCGGGAACCGCTGCGCCTTCTTTCTTCGGACGCCGGGCAGAAAAATCATAATCTTCCATCCAGCAGTTTCTTCGGGAGAATCCCTTTGATGTCGAATACGACGGCGTTTCCTTTCCGGAATTTGGAGACATCCAGATCCGCAAATTCACGATGGGCGACCGCCAGGACGATCGCATCGTAGCTGCCGGGACGGATATTTTTCAGCTTGTCGGTGGACTTCACACCGTATTCGTGCTTGATGTCCGACGGATCCGCCCAGGGATCGTAGATGTCGACCTCGCAGCCGAACTCCTGAAGGCCGCGCACAACGTCGATGGCCCTTGAGTTACGGATGTCCGGGCAGTTTTCCTTGAAGGTGATGCCGAGCTGCAGGACCTTCGCGCCGAGCACTTTACGTTCTTTTCGGATCAGGAGTTTCACGACCTGTTCGGCGACATACTTGCCCATGCCGTCGTTGATGCGGCGTCCTGCCAGAATCACTTCGGGCAAATAGCCGAGCGCCTGGGCTTTGTGGGTCAGGTAGTAGGGGTCGACTCCGATGCAGTGGCCGCCCACCAGCCCCGGCTTGAACTTGAGGAAATTCCATTTGGTTCCGGCGGCTTCAAGCACCTCGGTGGTGTCGATGCCGATCAGGTGGAAAATCTTGGCGAGTTCGTTGACGAAGGCGATGTTGAGGTCGCGCTGGCTGTTTTCGATCACTTTCGCGGCTTCGGCGACTTTGATGCTGCTGGCCTTGTGGGTTCCGTTGCTGAGGATGCTGTTGTAGAGGGCGTCGACGATCTCCGCCGCTTCCGGAGTAGAGCCGGACGTGATCTTCAGAATCTTGGTGAGGGTGTGTTCCTTGTCGCCGGGATTGATTCGTTCCGGGCTGTAACCGCAGAAGAAATCCTTGTTGAACTTCAGCCCGCTGAACTTTTCCAGCACGGGCACGCATTCCTCTTCGGTGCATCCCGGATACACGGTGCTTTCGTAAATGACGATCGCTCCCTTGCGCATGACTTTTCCCACCGTTTCGCTGGCGCGATAGAGCGGCGTAAGGTCAGGGCGGTTGTATTTGTCCACGGGAGTCGGAACGGTGACAATGAAAATGTCGCGGTCCTTGAGGTCCTCGAGACGGTTCGTGTATTGAAGATGCTTTGCCGCGGCAAG
>CAZORN010000399.1:0-2530 GCA_964581935.1 uncultured Victivallales bacterium | reverse complement strand
TGAAGGGAAAGTTTTTCCACAGGGAGTCCGGCGAAGGCGGCGGGATCGGCAATTCCTGTGGAGAAGAAAATCAGTTCCCGGAGATTCGGCATGTTTTTCAGAACCGTCCAGTCGGTAAAAATATCGCCGAAAGCTCCGAAGATGGTTATTTTTTCGAGAGGCTGACCGCGCAGCCATTCCGGGGCGAAGGTTTCCCTGTTTCCCATTGGACGCAGAAAAAGTTCGCGCAGTTTTTTGTTTTTCAGGAAGCTGTAGTCTTTGAGTTCTCCGGCGATTTGCAGTTTCTCCAGCGGGAACGTGGACAGAAGGTCCGCCACCGGCTTCGGGTCATCCTTTCCATAAAGGCTGAACGTCAGCTCCTTGAGTTTCTGTCCGCGGAAAACGGCGAACTGTCCGGCTGTGCAATATGTCAGAGAGACGCTGTCCAGATTCCGGTCCGAGAGGGTGGAGAAGTCGAAGTCGCCCGGATTTCCTTTCAGGACCAGCTTCTTGAGCTTCGGGAGGTTCCGGGAAAGACGGAGCGGGGGTGCATCCGGGAAGGTGGGAATCCCGGTTGTATACCTGATGTTCATGCGGATTTCTCCTCCGGGAGGCTGAGGTCTTCCGGCAATTTCCAGTGTTTCCAGCGCAGGGAGATCGAGCTTTTCCAGACCGGATATCTGGCCGTCAAGCTTCAGGACGCGGAGTTTCGGGAGCCGGGTCGAATCGAGTTCCACCTGAGAGAGCTGGGAGAGGTCCAGTTCTTCGAGCTCGGCTTCCTCTTTCAGCCATTCGAGACGGAACGGATATCCGCGCCTAGTGCCGTCTGGATTTAATAGAAGACGGTCCGGGCCGTCTTCTGATTTCCTTGCAGGAATGAACTTGTCTTCGTCTGACAAGGAATAAAATCCCCCCGTGCCGCTGTTGATTTCCGGAATCATCCGAAGGAGGAAATCCCGGTCGTTGAACGGATAGCTTCCCGTGATTTCTGACATTCTGGAGCGAGGAAACAAAATGGCCGTTGTTTTGCCGTCGCTCTGAATTCTTCGCGGTTCGTTGATTCTGGGTTTCCTCCCTTCCTCGGGGAGCGAACGCCCGGTCATGTTGCCGGAAAAACGGATTCCTCTTCGGGAAGCGTTTCCTTGCGCGGTGCTAAAACGTTCCTCCTGGGTTCCGGCGAACAAGGTCTTCAGATTGTTTTTTGCACGATCCGCGGGGGCCGGATGATGGAATTGCAGTAACACAAAAAGATCGTTGACGCTGACGGGCTCATCATAGACATGATAGAAATAATAATAAAGAAGGCGCATGGAAGAACGGGACAGCCGGGAACTTCCTCCTCTGCCTTCTCTACGCGGCGCTGTCTCCGTGTCCATATCCGGTTTGCCGAGAATCGCAATGGCCTCGTCTGCCGACATGTCCGGTTTCAATTTTTTTGCTTTTTCGAAGAATTCTTTTGTCTGTTCTGCGGAAAGGAGCTTTATCGGCGGCTGTTCAAACTTCACTTGGTTCAGTTTTTCGACTCGTCTGAGAAATTCCGGAAAATTTCTTTCCCATGCGCCCATTCCGTCCACCTTTCCAAAGTCGCTGCCGCAAAGACGCACTTTGGTTCCGTCTGCGTCGTTCTTTCGGAATATATAAGGAAAGGAGAAAGGAGCGCCGACCGGTTTTCCGTCCGAATCGCGAGTCGAGACGTTTCCTGAACAGTCATACTGGCTCAGCAGTTTGTCATTGGCATCGAGGTGTTCGATCCGGAGGACGCGGCAACCGGCACCTGGGAAATAAAAAAGGAATCCTTCCAGTTCTTTTCTCTGCTGCGGGGACAACGTGAGGGGCTTGTCGAATTCCAGCCGGACCACATTCGACGGATTGATTTTCGATATGACTTCCAACTTTTTCAGTGTTTCCGTTTTGCCGGAGGAAATTTCCGAAGCGGCGGAATTTGCCGGAGTGTCCGGTTCCGCCGCGTTTAAGAATAAGGTTGCAGGAACGCAGACGGCAAAAAACAATATCTTCAACATGATGGCTCCCCCCGAAAAGATGTGTTGTCGGCATTTGTTTCGGGCTTACTATAGTTCCTGAATGAGAGAAAAACAACCCTCGGAAGGGGATTTTCGACGGTCTGTTCTGCGGCGTCGGAACGGGTTCTTCAAAAGGCCGGGAAAGATTCCTGAAAAATTATTTTGAAAAAAAGTTGTTTTTAGTGTCCAAAAAGCATTTTTTTTATTTGACATTACAACAAAAGATGTTACGGTACAGGCTCAATAAATACAGAGTTTGACGAATGGGTAGAAGGCTCCAATGATACCCACGATGCAATGGCCGGACAGAGAGGACGTTGCACTGCAAAAGTTGAAGCAGAAAATGCGGGGAACATTTCCGGCAAAATGAAAATAGCTTTGGCATATAGCAGTAAACGCGGGCTGCTGAAAGAACATCTTCGGCGCAATCCCGCATCCTCGGAGGAAACCTCCGCCGAGATCTTCGCGGAGGGAGACTCCGCCGCCACCATCCACGCTGTGAAAGAAGCGATCGCCTCGTTCGGCCATGA
>CAZORN010000398.1:0-2550 GCA_964581935.1 uncultured Victivallales bacterium | reverse complement strand
GCCTCGAATACGACATATGAAATCTCGGTGCTGATGTATTTTCCCTTGGCGTCGATCGCCTTGGAATGCTCCTTGTAGCTCTGCTCGACTCTTGTCATATCAGTCTCCGTATGTGGTGGAACCGCTTGCGTTCTCGATTTTTTTCAGATGCTTGTTGGTTTCCTTCTGCTGGCGCGCCGACTCCTCGGTCGCGCGGGCGGTGCGTTCCTGCGCCGAACCGCTTCCGAGCATGGAATCCAGCGCCTTTGCCGACCAGCTGCCGGTCGCCTTGTCTCCGGCGACTTTCGCCTCCGCCGCGGAAGTCCCCGCCGCGGCCTCCTCGGTTTTCTTCCTGACTTCCTCGGTCTTTGCCGCTTTCTCGGCGGCGCGCTTCCTGACCTCGTCCATGGCGCTCTGCCACTGGCCTTTAGCCGCCTCGATTTCGGCGGCGGCCCCGGAGAGTGCGTCGCCGTATTTCCGGCGGGTTCCGTCGATTTCGCGCCGCATCGCCTCGTCGATGGACTGATTGGAGGAGTCCCATTCCCGGTCCAAGGCGGCGCGCTCCCCGGCGCGCCGGTTCACCGCATCGGCGGAACGCTGTTCCCGCGCCTGTTTGTTCTCCGCCATTTCGGCGTCGACGCGGGAAATTTCCGCATCCACGTTCACATCGGAGTCGAAGAAGCCCTTTAACTCGATCCACTTCTTCTTGAGGCATGCCACGGTCGATTCGAATGCCCCGATCACGCCGTCCCAGAGGAAGCTCCAGGCGTCCGCGATGGCGTTGCCGACCTGCGTCAGCCCCGTGAGGAGGCCGTACCAGAGGTTGTTGCCCAGCTTCAGGATCGAATAGACGGAGATCGTCCAGGAGTCCGCGAGGAAGTTCTTGAGTTCAATCCACGCTTTTTCCAAGGGAAAGAGGCCGGTCAGCCATGCGACTTTCAGCGCAGCGAGGCCGATCTTCGCCGCTCCGGCGAGATCGCCGGACGAGAGCGCCAGCTTGATGACTTCCCATGTTTTGCCCACCACGTCTCCGATGGCGGCGAACGCCGTGCCGAAATCTCCGGCGAGTCCGCGGACGGCGTTTGCGCAGATGTCCCACGCCCCGGTGAGCTTCCAGATGATCGCGACGAGAATTCCAAGCGCCGCGCCGACCAGAACCGCCGGACTGGAGATCGCCGCCCACGTTGCAAGAGCCACGACTTTTACGCCGATGAGGACGGTTTTTAGAAGCGTGAACGCCGCCATGAGTCCCTGGACCGCCGCGATGGGCGCAAGGACCACGACTTTCAACACAGTGAAAATGGTGCAGAGTCCTCCGACCGCAATTGCCATGGCTTTGAAGGCGACGCCGGCCACGATCAGCGCCGCGCCGAGAGCGGCTGCTCCGGCGATGACTTTCACCGTCGTCAGCACGAATTCCTTGTGCGCCGCGATCCACTCCGCGGTCTTGGTCAGGATGGCCGACATTTTATTGAGAAGCGGCGTCAGCGCGTCGCCGATGATCCGTCCGACGGCGATCTCCACGCCTTCCACCGCCGACATGAAGATGCGGAACGCCCCGCCGATGCCGGAGTCCATTTCCGCCGAAGTCGCGGCCGCCGTTCCCTGGACGTTCTTCAGTTTCTTGATGAATTCGTCCAGTTGCTGGATGTTGCCGCCCAGCTGCAGTCCGGCGAGCGAGCCGCGCAGGTCGAAAATCTCCTCCGCAAACGCGAGTCGCTTCGCCGTCGGCATTGTCGCCATCGCCTTGGCGATATCCGCCATGATGTCCGGCATCGACCGCAGGTTTCCGTTGGCGTCGACGGTGGCGATGCCGATCTCCTTGAGCTTGTCCTGCACGTCCGTGTTGGCAAACTGGCTGTAGGCCTTTCGCAATGCCGTTCCCGCCAGAGAGCCTTTGATACCCATGTTGGCGAGCACGCCGAGGGCACCGGAAACGTTGACGATGCTGTCCTTCGCCGCGGCCGCCTGCGGACCCGCCATTTTCAATCCCTCGGCGAGATCGGTCAGCGTCTGCGCCGAACCGTTCGCCGTCGCGGTGAGAATGTCCGACACGTCCGCCATCTTGGAGGCGTCAATGCCGAAAACGCGCATGTTGTTGGCCGCGATCTCGGCGGCTTCGGCAAGTTCCGTTCCGGTGGCGCGGGAGAGGTTCAGCACCGCCGGAATCGCCGCCTCGATCTCTTTCGGATTGAAGCCCATGCGTCCCAACGCCGCCATGCCCTCGGCGACCTGCTTCGCCGTGAAACTGGTTTCGCGTCCGAGCTTCTCCGCAACCTCAGTCAAGGATTGGAATTCCGCTTCGGTGGCCCCGGTGACCGCTTTCACCATCCGCATCTGGTCGTCGAAATCCGCGAACACCTTGGTCGCCAAAGCGAACGGCGCGGCTGCTATCGCCGCCACCGTCACCATGTTTTTCCCGACTCCGGTGAGCGAATTGCCGAAGTTTTTCAGCTTCGCCTGCGCCCCCTTGAGCCCGCGCTCCAGCTTCGTCTGGTCGAGCATGATTTCGACGAATGCCCGACCGGCTCTTACGTTACCGCTTGCTCCCGCCATCGCTCATCACCATCC
>CAZORN010000397.1:0-2552 GCA_964581935.1 uncultured Victivallales bacterium | reverse complement strand
TACGGACCCGCCACCACCGAACGGATTCAGGCGCACAATGAACTTTTCGGCGTCAGCGAAAACAGCCTGTCCCGCGAGTTCAAGGCTCTCCTGAAGGAAGGATATTTCGAGGCTGTCCCGTTCGCCCGCGGATATTTCCGCCTGACCGGAAAAGGAGCGGCGGAAACGGATTTTCACCCCGGACGCGCCGACCCCTTCATCTGGGGGCCGAAAAGTTTGTGAGGTTGCAGGAAAAAAGTTTGAAAATGAAAGACGGAGACAGGGAATGAAAAAAGGCGTCCGGCAGAAAAATCACTTTTCCAGGCTCAGTTTCGAGGTTAGGAAAAGGGTGCTTTTCCTGCTTTTCGACGGGGCGGACTACGATGACATCCGCAGCGATTCGATTGTCCGGAAATGCTGCGAGGAAAGGCGCGTATCGCTGCCGGATCCCCTGTTCCGGGCGGTCCGCCGTTCTAAGGAATACGCCGACTACGAACAGTCCTTCCTGGAGACGGCGCGGCGCACGGACGGCGCGAAGTGGGCGGCGGAAATTCTGCGTTCCGCGGGCGCCCTTCAGGACATTGCGGACGTGACCCAGCTGGCGCTGCTCGAGCAGATCCGGGAGATGACGGAAAATGCGGACTCGGACCCGGGACTTCTGCTGAAGCTGGCGGGGGCGGTCGGAAAGATCAAGGACGGCGCGAACGCGGAAAGGGTCCGTGCGCTCCGGAAACAGCTGGAACAGCGGGAAGCGGAACTCTCAAGAAAGGGGCAGTCCCTTGCGGAACTGCGGAAAACCCTGGCGGAAAAAGAGGCCGTGATCGAGAAGCTCAAGGCGGCCGCGGGAGCGGTCGACGGCGCCGAGGTGTCGCGGAAAATGGATCGTCAATTCGGATTGTCATGAGGTGAGGAATGCGTTTTTTGCCGTATCAGAAAAGATGGATTCTGGATGAATCCGTCCTCAAAGTGTATGAAAAGTCCCGGCGGATCGGCATCACTTATGCGACCAGCTACAGGGCCGCGAGAAAATGTCTGAGGTCGGGCAGGAAAAATTCGGGTTTCCGGCAATGGGTGAGTTCGCGGGACGACCTTACCGCCGGGCAGTTCATCACGGATTATGTGGCGAACTGGGCGCGCGAGGCGAACCGGATCGCCCGCGAAGCCGCCGCCGGGAAACAGGTTTTCGAGCTTCGCGATCCGGACACGGGAGAGGTCTGCGAGACGCTCGACCGCAAGGGCGCCGAGGAATATGCGGAGGGATGGAAGGACTGCGTCGGGCTGGACGGAAAGACGCTTGAGCTGGTCGATGAGAAGACCGGAATCAGCGCGCATGTGGTGAAGTTCCGGAACGGCGCGCGGATCTATTCTCTTTCCAGCAATCCGAAGGCGTTCGCGGGCAAGGGCGGCGACGTGCTGATCGACGAATTCGACCTGCACGACAATCAGCAGGTCATGTACGACATGGCGTTTCCCTGCACGATTCAGGGCGACCAGCTCGAAATCGTCTCCGCCTACGACCCGGAAGGGTCCGAGCAGACTCCTTTCGCCGCGTTGTGCCGCGACTGTAAAAACGGGCTTCACCCGGAGATCAGTTTTCACAGCACCACGCTCGCGGAAGCGGTCGGAGACGGCTACGTGGAGATGATCAACGAACTCCGGTCGGCGAAGGGACGTCCGACGCAGAGCCGCGAAGATTTTACAGCCTCGATCCGGAAGGGATGCCGTACTCTGGACGCCTTCAACAGCCAGTTCATGTGCATTCCCAACAAGGCGTCCGGCGAGCAAATGATCGCGCCCGAACTTCTTTCGGCGGCGCAGAAGAAGCTCGACATCCTGTATGTGCATTGCGAGGGGATGGGGCAGCTGGAAAGCCGGCGGGATTTCTTCGAGTCCGATTTCTGGTCGGGGGTTTTCGGGAACGGAAATTATGCGCTCGGATGGGACATCGCGGCGACGCGCGATATGAGCTGCATCTGGGTCAACCGCCTGCTCGATTCGGACGTTCCCGGCAAGCCGCTTCACCGTCTTTTCATTCTGATCACCATGCACGGCTGCGACCGTCTGACGCGTCAGCGGGAGATTGTCGAGGCGATGTTCAGGAGCACATACAATCTGGTGGGAGCCGGAGACAAGGGCGGGCTCGGGTGGAGCGAATGCACGGAACTGGAATTGAAATACCGTGCAGGAGAGAACCGGACGCGTTTCGCGGCGGTCAACTTTTCCGCCTCGAAACTGACACTTGGGACTACCATGCAGGGGGCCTACGAACAGGGACGGCAGGAGATCGCGATCGATTATCCGGAAATCGCCGCCGACATCGCCGGAATCAAAAAAGGCAGGACGCCCGTTTCGGGTAAGCTGACCTTCACGGAAGCCGAAAATACACTTTTGCGGTGCAGTCACTGCGACCTCGGCTGGAGCGGCGGCCTTGCCATTTACGCAGGCGAAACCCTTCGGAGTTCCGGTCCCTGCCGTCTCGAACCTTGCGCGGCATTGTCTGAACCGCGGATCAAACAGGATAATTTCAACAACCCGGATAGGAAGACACATTATGAAGTATCAGAAACAGTCTG
>CAZORN010000396.1:0-2558 GCA_964581935.1 uncultured Victivallales bacterium | reverse complement strand
TCGCGCATTCGCGTCCGCCGGGTTCCAGAAAACGCAGGACCGGACCGCAGGAAGGACAACTGACGCTTTCGATTCCGAAGCGACGGTCTTCGTGGGATTTATACTCGGTATCGCAATCGCCGCACGGCGGGAAATCCTTCCACGCGGTAGCGGAACGTTCGTATGGCAGAGAAGAAATAACAGAGGCGCGCGGACCGCAATCGCCGCAGGAGTTGAAAAAGTAGCGGTAGCGGCGTCCGCCTTTTTCGTGAAGTTCGGCCAGACAGCTGGCGCACGGGGCGCGGTCGGCCAGCGCGAAGAGATTGAGGGCGGGCGGCTGGACGGGATGCTCCACGGTAAAGCCGTCGGCACGCGATTCCGGGGAAATCGGACGCGAGGATTTGCGGATCTCCGTAATCCGGGCGGCGGGCGGAATCGATTCGGACAGCGAGGCGGCGGCACGGTCCAGCGCGGGTTCTTCGCCCTGCCAGACGATGTCGACGGAATCCCCCCGATTCACTACGGAACCGGTCAATCCGAAACGCCGTGCCACCCGGCAGACCGCCGGACGCATCCCCACCCCCTGGATCACACCGCGCATTTTTATTTTCTGTTCGTAAAGTTTCATTCCATTTTCGACCCGCGAAATTCTGTCCGCATTTCCCTGCCGGATTTTCAGGGTCTTCCTTCATCGCACATTCTGTCGTTCGGGAGACTTCTCTCTGCAAGTGAATCCCATCGTTTGACGCCGGCATGAAGCAGACCGCTCAAAACCGTTCGGATTCAGAAAGAGAACTGTATGCACTCCGCACACAACAAATTCATTTTCGTGAATTTCCGTTGATGAGCCGAGGCAGACCGGCTGCCTCAGCAGAAGGAGGGACCCGCACGGACGGGCAAGGCAGCCCACAGGATTTTCTGGAAAGTAAAATAGGGAACGCTGCAGGAAGGGCGGTCCCCGGCAAATTTTCTGGGAGGAAGCAGGAAAACGGACCGGACTTTCCTCAACGGCTGTTCCGTGGAGGAGGAATTCCTTTCATCCAATGCCATTCCCACAAAAGCTTCCGTCCGCGTCCACGCCGGAGATTCGGAAGAAGACGAAGAAACGTTCGTAATGGTTTTGCTGTAGTAGACCGTCCGGCAGTCCCCCTGCAGAAGGGGGAGGGAAATATGAAGGGCCAATGAGGCAATGGCAAAAACGCAGGCCAGAATGACCGCAGCTCCAATGCTTTTTCTGATTTCAGACCGCATTGAAGAAAGATCGCCAATCCTTCCGATTTGTTCCTTGCCAGCCAACGCGAGGCTCCTTTATATAATCATTCTTATTCCATAAAACGCAGTGTTATTCCGCCGCTTTAAGGAAATCTGTAAATTTTTCATCCGTCATTGCCGGAGTGATTGTAAAAACCGAAACCTTGAAAAAATATCGAATTAATAATAGAAGAACATTCTGAAGACGCCCGTTCCGTCCCCTGTCGGAAGAGAGAATGCCGCAGAATGTCTCGAAGATCAATTATCCATAAGAACACCGCCTTCTCTGGAAGGCTTGCAAATAGTATAATTAATATACCACATGTCCGGAAAGTTTCAAGGGGATTCGGGAAATAAACGGCCTTGCCGCCGCTTCCCTTGCGGAACAGCGGAAAAAGGGGACGATCCCGGACTTATTTCAGGGCGCGCATCAGCTTTTCGATTTCTTCGGCGGAGGCGGCGGAACAGACTTCCTGCGAAAAATTCGGATCGAGGAAGCTCCGGGCCAGATCGGCAAGGATCTTGAGATGCTGTTCGGTCGGGGCGGACTTCGGACTGACCAGCACCATCAGGATCCGGTAGGCGCCCTTCAGGTTTCGGAAACTCCATTCGCGTTCCGAACGGCCGACGATGATCACCGGCGCGGAGACGCTTTCACAATGCGCATGGAGGAGCACGATGTTTCCGGACAATTCCAGCGGGTAGGAGTTCATGGACCGGACCAGCCCGGGCGTCACGTCGGACAACACTTTCGGGTCCTCCCCGAAGGCTCTCCGGACCATGGCTTCCAGACCGGCTTCCCCCTCTCCTCCGGCCGGAATTTCCGCCGAATAATACTCCGGTTTGCCGGGCGCGGACGAATGAACCGCCAGCGGAGCTTCCTCGCTCTGCCACTGGAGGGAAGGATAGGCGCTCAGCAGGTTGATCCCCGGAAAACGGGAAAACACCGTTTCCTGAAGTTTCCGCATGGCCGGAGTCCAGAAAATCCCCGTGCGCCGCTCCATCGGCATCATGACCATGTCTTTTTCCGAAATGTCGCTCAGGAACATCGACTGGACTTCCGTCCATGTTTCGCCTTCCAGAACGGTCAGCGGACACGATGGGCGGGTATTCCGTATCAGATTCTTCAGATCCGCCTTCTCCCCGGCCACCAGATACACCCGGAGCGACGCCCCCACCTGATGCGCCAGATGTTTGGCGTCATGAAGGAAGGCGCCCATGTTCGCGCGTTTCTCGGCCAGGGCCGGAAAGGGAATCAGCAGGCGTTTCGTAATGTTGAGCGGCTGGACCAGACGGCAGAACAGCAGGCGGGAAGGACAGGATTCCTG
>CAZORN010000395.1:0-2583 GCA_964581935.1 uncultured Victivallales bacterium | reverse complement strand
ATCCGCGACTGGTGGCGCGACAATCTCCTGATGGTGTTTTTCGGTCCGGGACAGGGAGAACTTGATGCGCGCGTCACCGCTCCCCGGCAGGAGGGGTATGACTATCTGCTGGACGTTGCCGACCTCGTCAACTATGTGGAACCGGGTGCGGACGACCGGATCGAATCGGCAAAGGAAAACGTTCTTGTCCTGACCAATACTTTCATCAGTTCCCTGCTTCCGGCGGTCAACGGGAAGAGCATTGCCGTCAACATGTTCATCGAAAATCTCAAGATCGTCTATCAGCCGGTCGCCGAGGTGGAAAAACAGCGTCCCCCGGCAACGGCACTGGTGACTTACAAGCCGTCTCCGATCGCGGCTGAATTGTCCGCGGCGGGGCTGAAAGCCGCGGTTACGCAAGGCGGCGGCATGGTGATCGACGTCAACGGCGACAGCTATTGCTTCGCCTCGGCCTTCTCCTATCCGTCGCGCCCCTCCATGGGATTCAACACCCTGACTCCGGAAAAGGCCTCCGGCATCGCCGGATGGACGCCCCGGATCACGACTGTCGACGGCGGGAAAATCCGGATCGAGGCGAATTCCGCCGCCTACACACTGAAACGCACCATCGCCATGAACGGCAGTGTCCTGAAAGTGGCGGACACCCTTACGAACAAATCCGCAGCGGACATCGGGATCAGCGTCAATTATACCCTCGCGGCCGCAAAGCGTCTGGGCGTCGGACAGTATTTTCTGGGCGGGAATACCGAGGCCGAGCGCGAAAGCGGGATTGCCGACAACCCGACGGTATTTGTCCGGCAGGACCGCAGTTCCATCGGAATCGCGGCGGCCGACGATGTGTTCCGCGCCCATCTGGAAACGTCCCGGAACGCCAATACGGTCGTCATGGCCGAACCGCACCTGGGCCTGCGTCCGGGCGAAAGCTATACCCTTGAATACCAGATCTATCCGTCGTCCGATCCCGATTACATGGGATTCGTCAACCGGCTTCGCCGCGAGTGGAATTTGAACAATACGGTCGCGGGTCCGTTCTGCTTCGGATTCGGCGTCAAGCCGGAAGGCCTGAAGATCGGAATCAGCGTGCCCGGTCCGTGGTTTGAATATTTCGAGGGCAAGCGTTACAACCGTGACCAGTACCGCGAAATCGTCAGCAAAAAAATCGCCGACATCAAAAAACAGGACCCGAACATCAAGGTTCTGGCCAAGACGGAATGCAATCTGGTCACTCTGGATAAAACCCAGCTCAAGGATGGTGACAAACTGCCGTTCTGCGGCAAAATGTGCGAGGGGGAATACGGCTACAAGCTCAATCCGGAGCAGTCGGCCATCGTCAGCCGGACCCCGTACAAGGATTCCCTGCTGCGTCTCGCGGACGGCCGGGTGCTGGCCGATACCTATTATCCGGCCGACCCGCTGATCCAGCTTCTGGTTCAGGTCGAAGAGAACAACTGCCGTTATCGGGAAATGCTCGAACAGATCGACTACCTGATCGATGTCGTCGGGTTCGACGGCATCTACATCGATCAGTTCGCCGCCGGATGCGGAGGTCCCCTCTCCCGGGTCGACCGCTGTTCCTACGACCGCTGGGACGGGCGCACGGTCGACCTGACCCCGACCGGCGAAATCGCCCGGAAATATTACGATTATGCGGTCACCGGCAATACCGCGCGTGCTCAGATCACCCGCCATATTCTGGACAGGAAGAAGATCATCGTGGCCAATACCCAGCCCACCAGCCGTCTGACCGGACAGCTGCCCGCTTTCCGTTTCCACGAGATGGAAAACGACAATATTTTCCCGTTCATCGCGACGGAAACCAAGCCGCCGGTGATGCGCTATCAGGCCAAATGCCAGCTCAGCCCCAGCCCGGTGATTCTGGGCCTGCGTCCGGACCGCTACAGCAAAAATCCGGAGGACTGGGCCCGCATCCTTCATCGCGGAGTCATCACCGCCCTCCGGCATGGCCTGCTCTATTATTACTACGGCATCGGGATCAAGCCCGGAACCGGCGGATACGGACCGGTGAACCACATGTTCCCGTTTACCCCGGTTGAACTCGGAGAGGGCTTCATCATCGGCCGTGAACGCATCATCACCGCCGTGTCGCGGAAATTCGTCACGACGGAAAAGCCGTCCCGCTGTCTGCGCTTCGACGAGTGCGGACGGGAAACCGTAATTCCGTTCGATTCCGTGAAAGTCCGGAACGGCTGGGAAACGACAATCAAACTGAAAGATTGGAATGAGACCGCCGTTCTCATTCTGGAGGAGTAATCATGAAAATAAAATTCGGGGCGTGGGTCGACAATCTGAATGAACTGCGTCAGGCCCATGAGGAAAAAATCGGCAACTCCTTCGGTCTAGTTCTGCCGAAAAACCTCAAGGACGCACTGGAACTGGTGCAATACTGCCGGGAACACCGTCTGCACTTCATCTTCCGCGAAATCGTCAGCCGCTGCAACTACGAACTGCCCACCGAGGAACTCTTCGCCGGAAAACTGAGCGCGGAGGAGTTCCGTCAGGTGCTGGCCGCCGCCGGAGAATACTACCTCGGACGCGTCGTCATCGGAGAAAGCGGCGGCATGC
>CAZORN010000394.1:0-2598 GCA_964581935.1 uncultured Victivallales bacterium | reverse complement strand
GCCTTTTCCGCGGCGGCCTGTTCGGCGTTTTTGCGGTTCTGGGCGGTTCCGGTCGCCAGCAGTTCCTCCCCGAGGAAGACGGCGACTTCGTAGCTGGGTTCATGGGCGGGGCCGCTCACGGACAATATCTTGTAACAGGGCGTTTTGGAGAGAGACGCCTGCGTGTATTCCTGCAAAGCGCCTTTCGGGTTCAGGCTGGTGAGGAGCCGGAGAGGGTCCTTCACATTCACTTCCAGCAGGGACAGTATGATTTTTTCGGCGGTTTCGTATCCGGCGTCCAGATAAAGCGCCCCGCAGAGGGCCTCGAAGGCGTCGGAGAGCGTGGAATCGCGATCGCCGCCGTTGGCTTCGACCTCGCCACGCCCGAGCTGGAGGTATTGCCCGAGTCCAAGAGAACGGGCGAAGACAGCAAGGGAATCCTGATTGACCAGCGCCGAGCGTAACTTGGTCAGGTCGCCTTCCTGCAATTCGGGGTAACGGTAGAAAAGATGTTTCGTCAGGACCAGCTGGACGACGGCGTCGCCGAAGAACTCCAGTCGCTGGTTGTCGTAGCCGATATCCAGCTCGGCGGCATAGGACTTGTGGGTCATGGCCTCCCGTAGAAGCGCAAGCTCCCGGAAGGAGTGTCCGATCTGTTTCTGGAGTTGTGTCAGGGATTCGCTCATGAGACGACTCCGTTCTGATTCCATTCGGACGTGCTGTATTTGCCGTCCGCGAGTGTCTGCGCCTCCTTCAGGAAATCAGGGGAGGGTGCGAACGGAAGATAGTCGAAGGCGAAGGTATTCTTGAGTTCGTCGCGGATCGCACCGACAAGAGCGTCCGGCGCGCCCGCCTGAAGACTGACGCTGCCCTGGTGGAGGATGCCTTTCCGGGTGCGGCGCTGGGCGGCTCCGGCCAGCTTGCCGCCGTCGGAGGAAAGAACGTCGTTGGGAGAGGGGGAGACGAAACACTGGAGGGTTGCGCGGTCGTGCTTCTGTCCGAGGTCGGGAGCCAGACATGCCGTTCCGCCCAGACGGAGGATCGCGCGCATCACCGGCTCGTGAATCACCCGGTAGCTTTCCATTCGGTTGAGTCCGCAGATCGGGTGGTCGGCAGGAAGAACGAGCGTATAGGTCAGGTCGCAGTCATGATAGACTACCCCGCCGCCTGTGGGACGCCGGACCAGCGTGAGTCCCGGACGCGTGACGGCGGACGGTTTCTGGGAGTAGCCGAAGGAAGCGGAGGGGGTGTCCCATGAATAGAAACGCAGGACCGTCTTGCCGATGAGATCCATTTTTTCGAGCAGGAGTTCGTCCGCGGCCATGTTCACGTAGGGCGCGCGCGCCCCGTCCATCCAGAGAAGCCAGTTTTCCATAATAGGATATTCCTGTTCCCGGAACAATACAAGTTTCAATCCACAGACCGGGCGCCTGTAACTTGAAACTTATAATCCACAGGACGCCCGTCCGGAGACGGACGCCTGTGAATGATTCCGAATTCTATGACAAAATATCAGAAAATCAGAGATTTTTGACCACGAGGTCGCCGACTTCCTCGGTGGAATAGCCCATCTTCCCGGCGGAAAGGCTCTTGAGCTTCTTGGCGGTGATGAAGGCCACGGATTTCTCGATGGCTTCGGCCGCTTTCTTTTCGCCGAGGTAATCCAGCATCATGGCGCCGGAGAGGACCGCAGCGAGGGGATTGATCACGTTCTTGCCGGTGTATTTGGGAGCGGATCCGCCGATCGGCTCGAACATGCTGAGGCCTTCGGGATTGATGTTGCCGCCGGCTGCGATGCCCATGCCGCCCTGGGTCATGGCCGCGAGGTCGGTGATGATGTCGCCGAACATGTTGCTGGTGACGATCACGTCGAACCACTCGGGATTCTTGACCATCCACATGCAGATGGCGTCCACATGGCAGTAGTTGATCTTGACGTCGGGATATTTTTCCGCCATTTCATTGAAGGCGCGTTCCCAGAGATTGAATACGTAGGTCAGGACGTTGGTCTTGCCGCAGAGCGTGAGCTGGGCGGTCTTTCCGGCGGCGATGTCCTCGGGAGTGAGTCCGTGCCACGGATTCTTTCTGGTGTGACGCTTGCGGGCGAGCTCGAAGGCGAACTTGAGGCAGCGGTCGACCTGGGCGCGGGTGTAGGCCATCACCTGGGTGGCGACTTCGTGCGGGGTGTCCTTCATGGCGACGCCGCCCATTCCGGTGTAGACGTCTCCGGAGTTTTCGCGGACCACGACATAATCGATGTCTTCGGGCTTCTTGCCGACCAGCGGGCATTCCACGCCGGGGAAGAGTTTCACGGGACGGAGATTGATATACTGGTCAAGGTCGAAACGCAGTTTGAGGAGGATGCCTTTTTCGAGGATGCCGGGAGCCACGTCGGGACGTCCGATCGCGCCCAGGTAAATCGCATCGTATTTTTTAAGGGTCTTTTCGGCGTCGTCGGGCATGATGGTGCCTTCGTTCACGTAGCGGGTGCCGCCCCAGTCATAGGTGTCGAATTTGATCTTGAAGCCGAATTTCTTCGCGGCCGCTTCGATCACTTTGATACCCTGTGCGACGACTTCCGGACCGGTTCCGTCTCCGGGAAGCGCGGCGATCTTGTAA
>CAZORN010000393.1:0-2600 GCA_964581935.1 uncultured Victivallales bacterium | reverse complement strand
AGTTTCGCCTGAACGCCGTTGGAAAGGGTGTATTCCCCGGAATGCGGGGCGCGCGCCTTTGCGATGCGGTCGGGATAGGCCTTGGCGAGGAGGACGCCGCAGAGGTCGAATTCCCGCGCGGAAAGAGGGTGCCGGCTCAACTGGCGGAAAACGGATTTGACGCGACGGAGGGCGTTGCGGTCGATTCCCGGGGCGGATTCGGGGGCGTCGGGGAGAAGGAACGGGAGACGCCGTTTGAGGTCGGAATCGGAGGCGGCGTGGAGAAAATCGCGTTCGGAGAGGATGGCGGCGATGGCGCAACCGAGGGCCGGGGCGTGAAGGGAATCGGCGCAGGCGGCCATGTGTGCGAGACGCGGGTGCATGGGATATTCCAGAAGGCGTTCGCCGTGTTTCGTGAGGCGGAAGGAGTCCGCGGAGACGGCCTCGAGTTCCGCGAGGAGTGCGAATGCCTGATCGATCTTGGCGCGGGGCGGTTCGTCCAGCCAGCGGAGGGAGGAAATGTTGTCGGGCCGGAGCCCCCAGTTGGCGAGTTCGAGACAGAAGGACGCCAGATCGGCTTCGAGGATTTCCGGCGTGCCGAAGGGAGGGAAGGCGCGTTCTTCGGAGGGGCTCCAGAGACGGATGCAGAGGCCGGGTCCGGTCCGGGCGGCGCGTCCGCGACGCTGGTCCGCCGAGGCAAGGGAGACACGGACCGTTTCGAGTTTGTTCATGGCGTTCGCGGGAGAGAAGCGGGGGACGCGCATCCATCCGGAGTCGATGACGATCCGCACTCCCGGGACGGTCACGCTGGATTCCGCGACCGGGGTGGAGAGGATGACTTTGCGGAAGGGGTTTTCGGCTTCGGTCAGGGCGAGGTCCTGTTCGCGTTCGGGGAGATTGCCGTAGAGCGGGAGGAAGAGGAGCTTCTGCGCGTCGGCGTCGGGAAAAACCTTGCGGAGCTCCTCGATCGCCATTTTGATCTCGAATTCGCCGGGGAGGAAGACAAGGATGTCGCCGGGATGGCTGTTGAGGGCGAAGACGACGTTCGAGGCGATGAGTTTTTCCAGATGGAAGCCGTGTCCTTCGGGCGGGCGGTGGAGGGTTTCCACGGGGAAGACGCGTCCTTCGGACTTCACGACGGGAGCGCTGCCGAGGAGGCGCGAGAGTCGCTGCGAGTCGAGGGTGGCGGACATGACGAGTATTTTGAGGTCGTCGCGGAGGGCTTCGCGGACATCCAGCGCGAGAGCGAGGCCGAGGTCCGCCTGAAGGCTGCGTTCGTGGAATTCGTCGAAGATCAGGAGTTTGACGCCGGGCAGTTCGGGGTTGTTCTGGATCATCCGCGTGAGGATGCCCTCGGTGATGACTTCGATCCGGGTGGAGGGGCTTGTTTCGCTTCCGAAACGGGTGCGGTAACCCGCGGTCAGCCCGACTTTTTCGCCGAGGAGATGGGCGATGCGTTTCGCCGCGCCGACCGCCGCGATCCGCCTGGGTTCCAGCATCAGGATTTTTCCGCCGTCGAGGAAGGGGGCGTCCAGCAGGGACGGGGGCACGACCGTGCTTTTGCCCGCGCCGGGGGCCGCGCAGAGAATCGCGGCGGAATGGGAACACAGGGCGTTTTCCAGTTCGTCGAGGACGTTTTCGACGGGGAGTCCGGTATGGAGTCTCATGACGCCCCGACCTCGTCGCGGAGCCGCCGCATGATCTCCGCGGCGGGCCCCTGAAGAAAGAGGTCCGTGAAGGAGGGAGTGAAGGCAGACGGTTCGGGATTGACTTCGATCAGGACGGCTCCGTGGCGTTTGGCGACGCGCGGGATCTCGCAGGCGGGCATGACTTCGCCGCTGGTTCCGATGACGAGGATGAAGGAGCAGTTTTCGGCCATGCGGAAGGAGGCGTCGAAAGCGTCCTTGGGGATGCCTTCGCTGAAGAAGACGAAATCGGGTTTGAGGAGACCGCCGCATTTCGGGCAGGTGGGGCGTTTCTGGTCGATGAGTTCGCGGCCGGGGGCGTAGCGGGCGGAACACCGGAGACAGAGAAGCTGGTCCATGGTGCCGTGGAATTCGACGACGCGGTCGGCTCCGGCGCGCTGGTGGAGGGCGTCGATGTTCTGGGTCACGATGCCTTCGAGAAAACCTTCCCTGTTCCATTCGGCGAGGACTTTATGGGCGTCGTTGGGTTCGGCCTTGCCCCAGTGGTCGTAGAAGACTTCGCGGATTTTGGCCCAGCATCCTTCGGGATCGGCATGGAAACGGTTGAGTTCGATGAAGGAAGGGTCCACGGTGTTCCAGAGGCCGCCGCGTCCGCGGAAGGGAGGAATGCCGCTTTCGACGGAGACGCCGGCGCCGGTGAAGGCCAGACCCCGTCCGGGATTCTGACGGATGACGGAAGCGGCTTTTCCGATATTTTCAGTCAAATCCATGAAAAAAGTCTCCAAAATCATTTGCATTTCATCTGAATCGGGCTAAGTTCAAAGCAAGTATAATTTTCCGGAACGGTTATGCGAAACATTCTGCATGCACCCCGCAAAACGGGATTCATGGGACGAACCCTGTCATTATACAATTTCAAACCGGAAAAAGCAACAGATTTTGAAAGTTTTTTTGAGGAATGAAAAGAAGCATATC
>CAZORN010000392.1:0-2602 GCA_964581935.1 uncultured Victivallales bacterium | reverse complement strand
GCGTTTATGCCGCAGGCCGTCGAGGCCTACCGTCATTCAAATGTGGATATGATTTTTCGCGGAGCGCCTCATCTCCTGATCGCTTCGGCGGGGGAACGCGCGTATTGCGGCGATGCCGACGTGGTCATCGCCCTGAGCTATTTCGAACTGCTGGCTCAATCGCACGGTCTTGGAACCACATGGTGCGACTTCCTGAAGTTCACCCTGGACTTCCGTCCGGAGCTGGCGGACCTTTTCGGCATTCCGGTGAACCGTCCTTACCGGGCGATTCTTTTCGGGCTTCCCGCCATTCATTATGCGCGGACAGTCCAGCGCGACCATGCGGCGAAAGTGAAAACGATCCACTCTCCGGAGTGAGATTCCGACCTTTCCGATGTTCTCACGGCGCGTCTGAATGAGTCCATGCCTCAGTGCATTGCGGGGTTGGGGAGCCGTACATGGATGCCGTGGCCGAAACCGTATAGAGTTTCTTCGGTTCGGGGACGTTCCGGCGGGGGTGGACGGTTCCGTCCGGATACAGGATATTGACGTCCTCGTAGTTATGCGCGACAATCGGAGCGGAGCCTTCGATCGCACAGCAGAAGTCCATCACCATTCCTTTTCCGGTGTTGTCCGCGGAGAACAGTTTTTCATTGAATCCCACATCGGCAGCCCGATAGAGGTAGCCCGCCATGACCGCTCCGGCCCCGGCCCATTTTTCCGCCAGATAGGCGGGCGGACGGGAGGGGTTCAGCGGACAGCCATACTGTTTCGGGACGGTTCCATAGTTTCCGACCAGCCGCCCCAGTCCGACCATTCCCGTACCGGGCATTCGGAGAATCATGATGCTGCCGCTGAAGCCGGAGGCAAGAGAGGGAATGAATTCGCTGTAGTCATTTGCATACATGTGGAATGCGGAACCGATCTGTCTGAGGTTTCCGATGCAGACGCTCCTCTGCGCCGTGTTTCTGGCTTTCCGCAAAGACGGCAGCAGAAGTGACGCCAGCACCGCGATGACCGACATGACGACGAGGAGTTCCGTAAGTGTGAAGGGCATTGGTTTCCTGTCCGACCGCTTCAGCATGAGCAAATGTGCGGATACGCCGATTCCGACGAGGGCGAGAAGAACCCGGATCCATGCGGTGTCGATCAGAAACGCCGAGACTGCAAGCGTGATCCAGAGGAAGGCGAGCGCCCGGAAAATGACGACTCTGGGGACGCCGCATTTCTCCCGGTAATTCCGGATGAAACTGCCGAGATATTCATTGCGCGTCATCCAGAAGTAAAGGCGCGGCGAGCTTTTGGCGAACAGCAGGGCGGCCGCCAGCAGAAAAGGGGTGGTCGGCCATACGGGCAGAAAAACGCCGATAATTCCGGCGAGAACACACAGTCCGCCGAGAATCCGGTAAATATTTTGTTTCATACAGTTCAGTCTCCGTGAGACGGCTTTTGCCGGAAAAGAGTCCCGGCAAAGGCCGTCCGTGCGGTTTTTACTTCATTTTCATCATTTTTGCCAGATCGGCGATGGCCTTGGCGACCCCTTTTCCGTAAGCGGGATCCGCCTTGGTGCAATGCCCGATATGGCGCTTTTTGATGAAATCGGGCACGGAACTCATGGCGCGGGCGGTATTTTCGAAGAGACGCTTCTGCTGTTCCTTCGTCATGGCGCGGAAACGGTCGCCGGGCTGCTGGAAATAGTCGGCGTCGTCGCACTTGAAGGTGTAGTAGTCGCCGTCGCCGTCCACGGGGGTGGCGGGAGGCCGGAATTCCGGCTGCTGGGTCCATGCGCCGAAACTGTTGGGTTCATAACTGGTTTTCGCGCCGTAATTGCCGTCCACGCGCATGGCGCCGTCGCGGGAATAGCCGGTGACGGGGCACCGCGCCTTGTTGACCGGGATCAGGTGATGGTTCACTCCGAGGCGGTAGCGCTGGGCGTCTCCGTAGGCGAAAAGCCTTGCCTGGAGCATCTTGTCCGGGGAGGCGCCGATGCCGGGCACGAGGTTTGCGGGATTGAAGGCGGCCTGTTCTACTTCGGCGAAATAGTTTTCCGGATTGCGGTTGAGTTCCATGATGCCGACTTCGGTCAGCGGATAGTCTTTGATGGGCCATTCCTTGGTGAGGTCGAAGGGGTTGAAGGGGAATTTCTTCGCCTGTTTGTCGGTCATGGTCTGGATGCAGAACTTCCATTTCGGAAAATCCCCGCGTTCGATGGCCTCGAAAAGATCGCGGTTGTTGCTGTCGCGGTCCTTGCCGCAGACCGCCTCGGCTTCGGCATCGCTCAGGTGTTCGACGGACTGCTGGCAGATCCAGTGGAATTTCACCCATGTCCGTTCATTTTTTTCATTGTAAAGGCTGAATGTATGGCTTCCGAAACCGTTCATGTGGCGGTAGCTTTTCGGGATGCCGTCATCGCCCATGGTGATGGTGATCTGGTGGAGGGCTTCCGGAAGGCTGGTCCAGAAATCCCAGTTGGAGGTCGGAGAATGGAGACCGCTCTTAGGATCTTTTTTCACGACATGGTTGAGGTCGGAGAAATGTTGTGGATCGCGGAGGAAAAAGACCGGGGTGTTGTTGCCGACGAGGTCCCAGTTTCCTTCCTCGGTGTAGAATTTGACGGCAAAGC
>CAZORN010000391.1:0-2616 GCA_964581935.1 uncultured Victivallales bacterium | reverse complement strand
AGGAAGTGACGGCGGTCGGCTCGTGGGTCTACACCCCGCAGGATTATCCGACGACTTTCGATTTCCTGCGCCGCGCCAAGGGGATTGGCCTCCCGGTCGAAAGTTTCGTTACGCACCATTTCCCGCTGGATCAGATCCACGACGCGCTCGAAGCGAACGTCCAGATGAAGGGAATCAAGATCGCGGTGGTCAACAAGTAACCCGCAGAACGCTTCCATGTCAAGGCGGAACCGCTTGAAACGGTTCCGCCTTTTTTCCGCTCTCGGTGAGTCAGGAATTGAAAATCAGACGTTTCCGCCGTCTCCTGACACCCGGAAACAGCTGCGCATGGTCAGTCCTTTTCCACGGCCACGGCGCGATCCAGCCAGACGCGGTTCTCGGCGGCCTTGCTCGCGGGATGATATCCGGGTCCCTCGAACTTCAGGGATACCCATATCTCGTATTTTTTGTCCGGAGATTCGCCCGCAGTGTAAAGACCGCCCAGATTGATCCCGGCAGTCCAGCTTCCCATCGTCCAGAGATAACTTGCGGAAGGAATCGGAGCGTTTCCGAGCTTATAAAGCTGGAACCGGTCCGGAACGATCTCCTCACGTGCGATTTTCCGGTTCAGGAGAAACCTTTTGCCGACGGAATCGTAAAAGCCGCAGGTGAAAGGAAGTTCCACCTTCGCTTTCGGATCGTAGATGGCCTGTCCGACAGCGGCGTCCGACATCTTGGCGATTCCGCAATGGTTCACCTGCTTTGCAAACACCTGCCGGACTTTCGACGGATCCGCCTTGTCCAGCGGCGCGCCCAGAGCTTTCGGAACGACAGACGCCACGAGGACGGCATTCTCAAGAGCATCGGCGACTCCCTTTTTCCAGGTATTGCGCAGATATGCCATCGGTCCGTCCGGAACACGGCGTTTGAGGGAAGTGTCCAGTGTGGCGAGAATCCGTTTTTCAATTTCTTTTGCAGAAGGGAACAGCCCCGGATTCCGGCGCGAAAGTTCCATGAAATTATTTTGGAGCACGGCCATATCAAGCCCCATCCGGGCCTCACGAACCCTCATCAGTGCAGCGGGATCGGAAAAGGTTTTCTTTTCCATGAGATCAAACAGTTTCGTCCAGCGCACCAGATTCTCCGGCGACAACACCGCTTTCGGAGTGGCGCCGTTCCATACTACGAAATTCTGAACGGACATGGTCGCATCGTCCAGCTCCCGAATGTATTCGATCATGTCAGGAGCCGCCGCGCCATAGTAGAAGGAACAGAACTCCTTGACAAGCGAGCGGTAATCCGTTCCGGGATTCTGGAAAAGTTTCAGGAACATCCATGTCATGAGATCGCCGAAGTTCAAGCCGGAAAATACGCCGACATCGTGTTCATAATAGGTGCCGTCGGCTCCGCCTTCGCGCAAAAGACGGGTGTCCTCCGCACTCCGGCGAATCCCTCCGAACGGGATCGCGTCCCCGCCGTAAGTCAGCGGATAATACCACACCCAGAGATTTTGCGCGACCTTCGCCCAGTCTTTCAGGTGCCGATATGTTTCGGCATTATTCTTGTGCGCGAACGTCTTTGAAAAATCGTCGTCGATCGGAGCAAAAACAACAATGATGTTTTTCGGGAGTTTCCCGTTCATGACAGGCGGCTTTTCCGACTGGTTTTTACGGTATGCGAGAGTGGAAAGATAAAGATTCGGATACTTCTTCGCTACATTCCCGCTCAGTTCGATCAGGTAGTCCAGCATCGGACCGGCGTGACACTGATATTTTTCTTCCAGTTTTTTGCATTCCGGACAATGACAGAAGGTTCCGGGCCAGTCCATCGCGCAGATGGAATACACGCCTTCGCCGCCCATGAGTTCGACGCATTCCAGAAAGCGGCGGGTGAACTCCTTCCGCAATTCCGGATTGCCGAAGCAGAGCTGAAGCGTCTTCACCCGTCTTCCGTCTTTGTCCATGGAATAATACTCCGGATGATCCTGGAAGTAATATTTCTCCTCCTTGAACTTCAGCGCCTGCGGATAGAATCCCTTCTCGGGAGGCATATAAAAGAAAAGCGTGTGGCTCTGGTGTCCCCGCAGCGCCAGAAGAGGTTTGCTTCCCGGATACGCCTTGTTCTCCAGAGAATTGCAGACATTCAGACGGTTGCGCAGAAAAAACATGGACGATGCCGGAAATTTGTAATAGTCGCTTCCGATCATGGCGCGTTTTTCATAAGCCGGTTTCTGACTGTAAGGCTTGAAATCCAATACGAGCGTTCCATGTTTCGGCACAAGTTCGTCGCCGTAAGCGGAAAACCAGCGGACGCCAAGCTGATTTTCCAGAAATGAATATACGGCATACAGAATGCCCCATTCATCTCCGCCGCTCAAAACAAGTGCATCTCCTTCCAGCTTCACGGAAGACTCCTGAGAGGCAAGCGACGGATCGCGTCGGAGGATAATTTTTCCGGATCCGTTTCCCCGCGGAAAATCGGCTCCGGTGCTCTTTTTCAGATAATTCTGCAGTTCCTTCACTGCCAGAATCTCCATGGGAGTTGGATTCTCCGGAGTCAGAATCGTACAGTCTGTCTTGCCGTTTTCCGCCAGTTTTACAGGAGCGGCGGCAAGAAAAAACACACAGGACAGCATCA
>CAZORN010000390.1:0-2616 GCA_964581935.1 uncultured Victivallales bacterium | reverse complement strand
GACTGGTCCCGGTGGAATATACCGGATCGGCGTATGACGACGATATTATTTCAAAGGAACCCGGAATGTATCCGGACCTCCTGACCGGGCTGAGGGATTCCTGGGCTCAGGCCGTTCCCGGACAGTGGCGCTCTCTCTGGATCACGGTGGACGTTCCGGAAAACTGCAAGCCGGGAAAATACGACATTACGCTGAAATTCTCCGGCGGATGGCCTCATCAGCAGAACATGCAGAAGGAGAACTTCAAGCCGGTCACCTTCACTCTGGAGGTTTTGAACGCGATTCTTCCTGAACAGCGCCTTAAAAATACGCACTGGTTTCATACGGACTGTCTGGCCACTTATTATGGCGTCGAGGTATTCAGCGAGGAATACTGGCGCATCGTCGGCAATTTCATGCGCAACGCCGCCGACCATGGCATCAACCTGATCCTGACCCCGGTCTTCACTCCGCCGCTGGATACCCTGCCGGGTTCGGAACGTCCGACCGTCCAGCTGGTCGGCGTGAAACGGACGAAGAAGAAATATTCTTTCGATTTCACTCTTCTGGAGCGCTGGATCGCCCTTGCGAAGAAATCCGGCATCCGTTATTTCGAGATTTCGCATCTTTTCACCCAGTGGGGTGCGAAGTTCACCCCCAAGATCGTGGCGAACGTCGATGGAAAGGAGAAGCGGATCTTCGGTTGGGACGTTTCCTCCACCTCTAAGGAATACACGGAATTCCTCGATGCTGTTCTGCCCGAACTCGTGCGTTTCCTCAAGAAGAACAAACTTCAGGACAAGGTCTATTTCCATTGTTCCGACGAACCCGGCCTGGAAGCCCTTGAGAACTACGCGGCCTGCCGCAATCTCATGAAGAAACATCTGGAAGGCTTCAAGATCATGGACGCCCTTTCCAATGTGGAATTCTATAAGAACGGCGCGGTGGACATTCCCGTTCCGTCGGAAGTTCATCTGGAGGACTTCCTCAAGGCGGGCATGAAGGAAAACTGGACCTACTACTGCTGCGGTCCCGTCACGGTCTTCAGCAACCGTTTCATCTACATGCCTTCCTCGCGCAACCGAATTTTCGGGACGCTTCTTTACAGCCATGACGTGGAAGGATTTCTCCATTGGGGATACAACTTCTACTATGCCGGACTTTCCCGCTTCCCGATCGATCCCTACCGCTGCAACGATTCCGATTTCTTCTTCCCGGCGGGCGACGCGTTTGTCGTCTACCCCGGAAAGAACGGCGAGCCCGAGGATTCCATCAGGCACGAAGTGTTCTACGAGGGACTTCAGGACCAGCGCGCCCTCCAGCTCCTCGAAACAAAGCTGGGACGCGCAAAACTACAGAAGGAACTGGACAAGCTCTCGCCGGAAGGCAGAATGACCATCTCCCAATACCCGAAAGGCGAGAAGGATGTTCTGGCCGTGCGGGAGAAGATCAACCGGCTTCTCAAAGCCAATTTCAAATAACCCCAAGACAACCTGTCAAGGCATATTAACAGAATGGGAGGTATGCAAAAATGCAGGAATTTGATGTGATCGTAATCGGCGGTGGCCCCGGCGGTTATGTGGCGGCCATCCGGGCCGCGAAAAACGGAGCCAAAACAGCATTGATCGAACGCAGGGACTTCGGTGGAACCTGCCTGAATATCGGCTGTATCCCCACCAAGACTCTGATTGCGGGTGTGGAAGTTTTCCACAAGGCGAAACACGCTGCGGAATTCGGCGTCAAAATCTCCGGAACCGTCACTCCGGACTGGGATGCCATGCTGGCGCGCAAGGACACCGTCATCAAGAACCTTCGCGGCGGGATCGGCTCCCTCCTGAAGGCGGCCGGCGTGACGGTCCTCAAAGGGCAGGGCGCTTTCTCCGGACGGAAGACCCTTCAGGTTCTCGATGAAAACGGCAAGGTTTCGGAAGAAGTCTCCGCCTCGAAAGTCATCATCGCCAGCGGTTCCGAATCGCTGGTCCCGGGCTTCATTCCCAAAGGAAAACGCGTCATCACCTCCACGGAACTGCTCTCCATTCCGGAGATTCCGAAGTCCCTGCTGATCCTCGGCGGCGGCGTGATCGGATGCGAATTCGCGTGTCTTTTCGCCGAACTCGGCACTAAGGTCACGATCGTGGAAATGATGGACAGCGTCATGCCCCTGATCGACCGCGAATGCGCCAAGACCGTGGCTCAGCAGATGGTCAAGGCCGGGGTCGAGATCATGAACGGCAAGCCGCTTTCCGACATCAAGGCGACGGCGAACGGAGTCAGCGGCAAGGTCGGCGACACGACCGTCTCCGCGGATTACCTGCTCGTTTCCATCGGACGCAAGCCCGCGCTGGAAGGCATGAACATTGCCGCGGCCGGTGTCAAGACCAATGAACGCGGATGGATCCCCGTGGACGCCTCCTGCCGGACCAACGTTCCCGGCATCTTCGCCATCGGCGACGCTACCGGTTCCTGGCAGCTGGCGCACGCCGCCAGTGCGATGGGCGTGGTCGCGGCGGATGTCGCCTGCGGCAAGAAGAACACCTTCGACGGCTCTCTCGTTCCGGGGTGCATCTTCACTTCCCCTGAAATCGGTTCCGTCGGCAAGAGCCAGGAACAGTGCGACAAAGAGGGAATCGAAACCCG
>CAZORN010000389.1:0-2633 GCA_964581935.1 uncultured Victivallales bacterium | reverse complement strand
ACCGGCGGAAAGGGATTGAAGTCAAAAGCGTTCCACGAGGAAGCCGCGCTGGACTGTTCCGCAAGGGAGGAGCGCAACGACAACGCCTACTTTGCGGCGAACGACCGCCTGAAGCTCCACTATCTCCACCGGGCCGACACCTCCGTCGACGGTCTTCCGCCCGTTTACGAGGCGGTCATCACCAAAACGTCCCCCGCCGGGCTCCTCTGCGACATCACGGAAATGGGGCTCTACGGATTCGTGCCTTCCGCAAAACTCTCCGGAGACTCCATGCATTTCAACAAGCACTCACGCCGCCTCAAGGCCAACCGCGGACACAGCCAGTATAAGAGCGGAGACATCATCTTCCTGACGCTGGACTCGCTGGATTTCGCCCAGGGGCGCGCCCTCTTCCGTCCCGCCTGATTTCACCCCGTTCAAGCATAAAAAAGATCAGAGGGAAGAAAAGCCTTTCAAAGCTTTTCTTCCCTCCGAATGTTCACCCCCGGGTGGGTTCCTTACAATTCAGAAATGGCCTGAGTCAGGGTATGGGACTCGCCTGCGCCCAGCTCGATGCGGTCGGTAGAGCAATTCGCCGCTTCCACGCAGACCATCACATGGTATTCCTCGTCTCCGAAGCCGGTCATCTTCTTGGACTTTTCGATCCAGGGATTCCAGACAACGGTCGTTTTGGAACCGGACTTCTCCACAAGGATCTTGCGGTTCCAGTCGCCGTCGAGGATCGTGACGGACGAGGAAGAATGGTAGATATTGTCGGTTTCGGACTCGAATCCGAATTTGTCGGGCGCCACTCCGACGGTGTTGTTCACGCGGTTTTCCACCTTGGAGCCGCCCAGTCCCGCAATCGTGGTTTTCGCGATCTCCCCCACGCTGAAATAGGTATGAATCGCATCGGTCAGGGAGAAAACGGTGCTTCCCTTGTTGACCGTCTTCAGCCTCATCGTCAGCTTCGCCCCGAAGTTCACTTCGTAAGAGACATCCAGACGGTGCGGCTCGGTCACGGAAAGCTGGAACGTCAGCGTATCGGAACCGTCCGCCTCGTGCTTGACCCCGGCCAGCTTCCAATACTGGATGCGCGCCGTTCCGTGAGTCGGCTTTGGATCCGGTCCGAACCACGGCCAGCAGATCGGGACGCCGCCACGGATTCCGTTGGGTTCTTCCAGCGGGCTTTCCGCGGACATCATCAGCAGGTCCTTCTTTCCCGTCGGAACATAGGAAAGAACATGCGCGCCGTAAGGAGAAACCGCGCCGGTGCAGAATTTATTCGAGATAAAGGCCGCGGGCAGATCGGAATTTCCCCAGAAACCGAAAGAGACGCTCTCGGAGTGGAACTCCTCATTCAGCGCCAGCGCCAACTCTTGTGTATTCATTTGGTTTTTCTCCCTGTTGTTAATGTCATCAGATAACTATAACTACAAAAAGGCGGGAAATCAAGCTTTTTTTCTGGAAAAAAATTCATTCCGGCAATATAGTAACGCTCCAATCCGGTGAACATCAACAGAAACGGAACATCTCATGATCAAGCATAAAAATATGGACCTCCTCTTCGCCTCCCTGGAAAAACGCATCCTCATTCTGGACGGCGCCATGGGAACCATGCTCCAGCAGCAGGGTCTGACGGAAGCCGATTTCCGGGGAAACCGTTTCGCCGGATCGGAGAAAAACCTCAAGGGCGACAACGATATCCTCTGCATCACCCGCCCCGACGCCGTCGGAAAAGTCCATGATGCCTATCTCGAAGCCGGGGCCGACATCATCGAGACCAACACCTTCAACGGAAACGCCGTTTCCCAGGCGGACTACGGGCTTCAGGACCTCGTCTACGAGATCAACCGCGCCGGTGCCGCCGTCGCACGGGAATGCGCCGACCGCTTCACCGCGATGAATCCCTCCAAACCCCGTTTCGTCGCCGGCTCCATGGGCCCGACCTCCCGCAGCGCCTCGATGTCTCCGGACATCAACAATCCCGCCCTCCGCAACGTCACCTTCGACGAACTCGCCGACACCTATAAAACCGGCGCCCTCGGCCTGATCGACGGCGGCGCGGACATCCTTCTGATCGAAACCGTCTTCGACACGCTCAACTGCAAGGCGGCCATCTTCGGCATCCAGTCCGCCCTCGACGAACGCGGACTCCGCATGCCCGTCATGATCTCCGGAACCGTCAGCGACGGCAGCGGACGCCTCCTCACCGGACAGAACGTCGAAGCCTTCCTGATCTCCGTTTCCCATACCCGCGACCTCCTCGCCGTCGGTTTCAATTGCGCTCTCGGAGCCGCCGAAATGAGACCCCATGTCGAGGAGCTCTCCCGGAAGTCGCCCTTCCATGTCAGCGCCCATCCCAACGCAGGCCTGCCCGACGAACTGGGACGTTACCGCCAGACCCCCGAAATGATGGCCGGCATCCTCCGCGATTTCGCGAAAAACGGGCTCCTCAACATCGCCGGAGGCTGCTGCGGAACCAATCCCGGACACATCCGCGCCATCGCCGAAGCCCTCTCCGGCGTTCCTCCCCGCGCTCTTCCGGACATTCCGAAACATTTCCGGCTCAGCGGACTCGAACCCCTCGTCGTGACGTCCGAAACCAACTTCATCAACATCGGCGAACGCACCAACGTGGCCGGTTCCAAGAA
>CAZORN010000388.1:0-2641 GCA_964581935.1 uncultured Victivallales bacterium | reverse complement strand
GAGACAGAAGGACCTTCTCTTTTCCGGGCGTGACGTTTTTCATGGAAGCCGCGGCCAGACGGACCGCAGGGTCCTTGTCTCCGGCAAGTTCCGCGAGAAGCGATTCCGGAGACGACGGATTCTCCGCGAGTCCCCTGGCGACCTGAAGACGGATCATCGGATCGGGATCCTTCACGGCCTTCGAGACCGTCTCCATCACTCCGGGCGAACACTTCAGGGCGGCGAGTCCGGCCCCGGCCGCCTTGAGAGAAACAAAAGAAAAACCGTAAAGCGAACTTATGTTTTCATCCGGGAGTTTCCCGGCAAGCGGACGGAGAGCTTCATAGACGCGCGCCGCCGCGAAGGGAGAAGTCTCCTTCGCAAAAGTCGGCAGGATCGCGCCCGGATCGGGCTCCTGGGTGAACCTCAGATACAGGAGCATGGCCGTCGAACGGGTCATGGGGCTTTCCGCCGTAAAATATACTTTCAGGACATCCAATGCGGGCGGCTTTCCGTATCCATTTTCAACCAGCGTCAGGATGGCGGTGAAAATATCGTCCTGACAGAAGGGATTCTTTTCTTTCGACGCCATTTTTTCGAGGATCGGGAGAGCGTCCGGGTTGTTGGACAACGCCAGTTCCCGGGCCAGCACGGAACGCTGGGCGGGAGACGGAAGCCGGTCATAAATCGAAGAAAGACCTTTCAGGGTATCGAGGTCGGCGAACACGGGAGCGGTCGGAATCGAAAAACGGTCCATCGTCAGAGGACCTTTCTCCCAGCAGTCCATGACCAGGGGGAAGAAAATCGCGGCGGCGCATAAAAGTGAGTTCATATTGCCCTTTCATCCATCGGATTGTGTCAGGTTTGTTTCCGGAACAGATAGCAGACCCTTGCGACGGCAACGGCAAGGAAGCACAGATTCAGTCCCAGCAGGGTAAAAATATTCTGGATCCAGAGTCCCGGATACTCTTTGAAGGAATCGCTGGTGACCTGCATGGCGGCGACGATCGGATTGAACGCCAGCAGGAAATGCGAGAGTCCGTGCGAGAACTTGTCTTCGAGCGGAATCGGCAGAAGGGTGACGATGCAGATGATTCCCGTGATTCCGTATGCGAACGCAGTGGCTTCCGGGGTCGAACGTGCGAACGCCGAGGCCAGCAGTCCCGCGCTGAGGAAAGTCATGGTGCTGAGCAGCAGGATGACGACCCAGACGCCCAGCGTGCGGTAGGTATAGCAGAAATTGGAGAACCAGTCCGGATCGGTGCGCATTTTTTTCCAGAGGTCCGGGAAGAACGAGGGGTCCAGCACCGATTTGTCGGGGAAGGAGGTCGTCGGTTCGAGATACGCCATCGCCAGAAGGATGAAAATGCTGCTGATGAGGAAAATGAGCGCATAGAAGAACGTCGCCTTGAGCTTTCCGAAAATGATCGTGAACGGAGAGACGGGAGTCATGCGCAGCGCGGTGAAGGTTCCGCCGGTGATTTCATCGGTGATCAGCCCGCTGCTGACGCCGGGAGCCAGAAGAGCCACGATGCCGATCTGGAAAATGATGGCGACCATGCGGACGCTGGAAGCGCGGATTTCATCTCCGAGCTGAATGGAAAGCAGGGTCAGGAGCACAAGACTCAGGATGAAAATGACGCTGACGGTGCGGATGACGAAATTCGAGTTGGAAAACAGCTTGCTGCGCATTTCAGCCACGAAAACGGGATTGCTGAAACGTCCGATCGGTTTTTTGCGGCGGAGCGGATCCAGAAGATAGAACGGAAAGGTGAGCTTGCGCTTGATCGCCTTCCGGGAATCCGTGTAGATTTCGCCCTTGCGTCTGCCGGATTTGATTTCCGGACGCAGGACGCGCGTATAAAAAACGAGGAAGGCGATTCCGGAAATCACGCAGGAGGAGATCAGGAAAACCGTATAGGGCGTTGCGATGGCGGGAAGTTCCGAAAGCGTAGTCAGCTTGTAGGAATCCGGATAAAGCAGATAAAGGATCGCATCGAACGGGCTGATGCCGCGGATGACCTGAAAGACGGGGTTCAAGTCCGGCAGGAGGTTGGAAAGGAGCGCGGACGGCAGCCAGGTGGCTCCGGTCAGGATCAGCACGATCACGTAATTGAGGAGAATGGCGCTGCCGGTGCGGGCGCAGATGGAACTGCATGCCAGCCCGATGAGCCCGTAGGAGACGGCAGTGGCGGTCAGGAGCAGCATGATTTTGGCGATGAAGACGACGTCCACGCCGCCCGCCAGCGCGCAGACGGCCGCGATCGGCATCGAAAGAAGAACCATGATCAGGATCATCAGAATCGCCGATGCCAGCTTTCCGGACATGATGTCGAAAGGTGAGAGAAGGGTTGTGAACAAGGCCGGATATGTGCCGCGTTCGCGCTCCATCGTGACCGCCCCGGCCGAGAAAGCCGGGATCATCAGCAGGAGCAGCGCCAGATTCACGGAAAAGAACATGGAGAAGATTTTCTGCGCGCCTTCCGTCACCACGGATTGAACGCCGCCCGTCGGCCACAGAATAACCAGAAGCGCGCCGAGGATCAGGAGGTAGGCCGCGATGATCAGGCGTGTCCGCCATGCGCGGGAAGCGCTCAGGAATTCCCTTACGAAAATGGGGTTGCCGTTCCGCATGTCACTCCGCCTTTCCGCCCGAAGCCGA
>CAZORN010000387.1:0-2654 GCA_964581935.1 uncultured Victivallales bacterium | reverse complement strand
ATTTACGACGGCGAAAACTATGACGCCCGTCTGGAGATGCCCGGCTGGGATCTCCCCGGATTCGACGACTCCGCCTGGCGTTCCGCAAAGACCGGGGAGGGTGTCTCCGCCGTTCCCGCGCTGGTCGCGAAATGCTGTCCGCCCGTCCGACGGATCATGGAATTCAAGCCGGTCCGCATTCTGAACCCGCGCAAGGATGTTTACATCTGGGACTTCGGACAGAATATCTCCGGGCGGATGCGCGTGAAGCTCAAGGGATACGAGGGACGTCTGTATACTTTCCGTTTCGGCGAGATGCTCAACGATGACGACACTCTTTACAACTTGAACTACCGGAGCGCGCGCTCCACGGATTACTATACCTGCCGCGGCCCTCAGACGGACTTCGAGGAATGGGAACCGCTTTTCACCTTCCACGGGTTCCGTTATCTCCAGATCGACGGTTTCCAGTTCGCCGGGGCGAAACTCTCCGATGTGGAGGCGACGGCCGTCGTGATGCACTCGGATCTGGAAGTGACCGGAGATTTTGAATGCGGCGTGGAGAAGGTCAACCGGCTTTACAGCAATGTCTGCTGGGGACAACGCGACAACTTTTTCGAGATCCCGACGGACTGTCCGCAGCGGGACGAGCGTCTCGGCTGGACCGGCGACGCCCATGTGTTCGTCGGCGCCGCATCCTTCAATATGAACGTGTCCGCGTTCTTCCATAAATGGATGCGCGATGTCCGCGACGCCCAGCTTCCGGACGGTTCCGTGACCTGTATCGCGCCCGCTCTGTTTACCAACGCCGCAGGCGCCGCGGTATGGGCAGACGCCGCGGTCGGATGTCCCTGGACGATCTACCGCCGTTTCGGCGACCGCATGATTCTGGAGGAATCTTACGACTCGATGAAGGAATGGGTGGATTTTCAGGAAAAGACCTCAAATGAACTGGTTCGCCCGGATACCGCTTTTGGCGATTGGCTGGCTCTTTCGTCTGTCTCGACCCCTTCGACCCTGATCGGCACGGCGATGTTCGCCTATACCGCGCGGACCCTCGGAAAAGCCGCCGCGGTTCTCGGAAAGAAAGAGGAGGCCGCTCATTATGAGTCTCTTTCCCATAAGGTCGCGGAGGCGTTCCGGCGCGAATTCGTCGAGGCGGACGGACTCCTGAAAATCAAGTCTCAGACCGCCTGCGTTCTGGCGCTTCAGTTCGATCTTCTCCTCGAAGAACAGAAAAAGAAGCAGATCGATCTGCTGGTTTCCCTGATCCGCGGCAACGGAAACAAGCTCAATACCGGTTTTGTCGGCACCGCGTGGCTGACAAGTGCGCTGACCCGCTGCGGCCGCACGGACGTCGCTTATGATCTTCTGCTTCAGGAGGAATATCCCTCGTGGCTGTTCTCCGTGAATCAGGGTGCAACGACCATCTGGGAACGCTGGAACTCCTACACAATCAAGGACGGCTTCGGAGACGTCAATATGAACTCCTTCAATCACTACGCTTACGGGGCGGTGGCCGAATGGATGGCCGCGACGGTCGGAGGAATCGACCTTTCCGAGGAGGCGCCGGGCGGGAAGGAAATCGTTTTTGCCGCGGAACCGGACCGTCGGCTCGGACATGCCAGAACCTCTTTGCAGACTCCTCACGGAAGAGTGGAGAGCGCATGGCGTTACGAGGGGGATTCTCTGGTCTGGCGGATTTCCGCTCCGGCGAACACCCGGGCGAAAGTGATACTGCCTTGCGGTGATCCCGGCGCGGTAAGGATGAACGGCGCGGCATTGCCGGCTCCGGTCGCGGAAAACGGACGGATTGCAATTCAACTTGAAAACGGAACTTACGAGTTCATATTACAACACATTCGATAACGAAAGAGAGGCAAAAAATGAAAAATTGGCGGAACTTCACATTAATAGAGCTCCTGGTCGTGATTGCCATCATTGCGATTCTGGCGGGAATGCTTCTGCCTGCTTTGAACAGCGCCCGCGCAAAAGCCCGTGCCATCCAGTGTCTCAACAACATCAAGCAGCTCCATATTCCCATTACGCTGTATGCGGACGCGGAAAAGTATTATCCGCCGACCTGCTTCACTTCCGCAGGGCTGGATGCGAAACAAGCCTGGTCTTGGCTGATCTCCAACGGCGGGTACCTCAAGAATTTCAAGATATTCGAGTGCCCGGATACCTTTTCCATCCAGCCCTTGAATGACCAGCGCGCCGCTTGGGCGAAAAACTTTGACAAGCCCGCCAATGCCTGGGTGTTTCAGTATGTCCACTTCGGGATCAATACACTCGGCGTGACGGACGACTGGTATGCAAGAGGCGGACAGAAGCCCACGACGTTCGCCGACGTGATTCCCGGACGTCCGGAAAAGGTGAAGAACCCCGCCTCGAAACTTCTTCTCGGCGAGTCGAAGATGGCGGCTCAGGAGAAGTCACCCTATTTTATCGTGGACAGCATGAACGGCCACACGCTCAGCCGTCATAACGGATCCGGAAACGTACTGTGGGTGGATGGTCATGCTTCCCCGGTGCGTTATCTGGAAAGCTATACGAAGGACAGTTCCCTGAATCGCGCCCACATGAAACGCGGAAACATCACGGACTGAGTGAGGCATGAAAAATAAGGAGATGGTATGATAAAAGAGATGTGAGTAGCGGCATCTGCATTTTGG
>CAZORN010000386.1:0-2659 GCA_964581935.1 uncultured Victivallales bacterium | reverse complement strand
CCGCCGAGCGGGAGGGTGCCGGACTGGAGATCGGTCCAGAGCGTGCCTTCCCCGGCGTAAATGACTTTCACTTCCAGCTTCGGGTTGAGCGTTTCAACCAGGCGCATGTCGGCCATCAGTCCGGGCTTGCCGAGCGCTTCGGCTTTCCGGCGGGCTCCCTGCGCCAGCTCCTTCTGCTGGATGAAGTTGACCTGAACATCGGTTTCGCCCATGAGCCTTTCACGCTTGGCGTCGATCCCGGAACGTTCCAGCTGGATCAGGGCGACGTCAAGATCCGTCTTCGCGGCGATCCGGCGGACCTCCTGCTCCTGATTGGCGTTGATCTCGGCCACCAGCTTGCGGGTTTCCTGCTCGACTTCCTGGCGTTTCTGCTCGATGAGACCGGTCTGGGCGTTCAATTCAGCCTCGATTTTCGCGGCGGACTGAAGGGAGAAGTTGGTCAGGTTCTGTTCCCGCGCCAGACTGGCGTCCTGAATCGGACTCAGGATGTTCTGCGGGACTTCCACATTGCGGATGATGGCGTTGTGGATGAGGATGTTCTTCTCCTTCAGCGTGGCGACCAGATCGCTGCGCAGGTTGTTCTGGAAGGTCTCGCGGCCCTCGCCGACAATGAAGTCCTGCGCCTTGTAGGTGGAGCCTTTCAGCCGGGAAATGGAAAGGATCTGCGGCAGGATGATCTTTTCGACCACCTGCGGCAAATCGCCGTAAAGCATGTAGATTTTCGACACGTTTTCCGGCAGGAGCTCGAATTCGACGGTCATGTCCATGACGATCTTGAAGCCGTCGCGGGAGGGGAATTCGACGAAACTGCTGATGTTGTAGACCATGTCCTGCGGTTTCCCGGCCGCGATTTTTCCGGAGGCGGCAACAGACGGGGCGGCCGCCTGAGGAGCCAATGCCTTCTTCAGATTGCCGCGCTGTTTTCTTTCGCTCCGGCCGGAATATTCGTATTCCTGCGGGACGGACTCATCCTTGAACGACGATACGCTTTCGCTTTTGCTCCTCATGCGCTGCTGGAGCTGGACGTTGAGGGTATTGGAAGACATCTCCTTGAGGGCGTCGCTGGCGGTTTCGATCTTATTCTTGAGTTCGATCACACTGCCGCCGCGTCCGGTCATGCTGACCTGATTCATGCCGATCTCGATCACGTTGACCTGATAGGCGTTGGGGTTGATGTAATAGAGTCCGGGCTGGAGGATGTCCTTGAAGATGCCCTGCGATCCGAGGGCGGCGAACTCGCCGGAGGGGACGGGCTTCCCGGTCTGGGAAGTCACCACGCCGACATAGCCGATGGGGATGTTGATCACGTCGGCGATGTCCACGCGGTAGCCCTGCGGATTGAGGCGGTAGGTTCCCGGTCCGAGCACGTCGCGCCAGACGCCCTGATAGGACTTGTCCGGAGCGATGATTTCGCCCGAAGGCAGGGGCTTGCCGATTTTGGAGGTCACGATTCCGACCTTGCCGATGGGGATGGTCACCGCGGGAACGATGTCCACGTCATACATCACCGGGTCGAGGAAATAGCGGCCTTCGGGAAGGACTTCCTTCCAGATGCCTCTTTCGCCGCGCTCCACCAGAAGTTCCCCGGCCTTCGGATCGTCGCCGGATTTGGCCGTGACGATCGCCATGCAGCCGGGCGCCACGTAGAACCGGCAGAAAAACCAGAGGTAAATGCCGTAGACGGCAAAGCAAAGAAACAGGATCAGAACGACGGAAAAAATAATTGTTCTTTTCATGATTATTTTCCTCCTTCCGCGCGGGAAGCCCCGGAGGCCGGAGCCAGGGGAAGTCCGAACGAACCTTCTCCGGAGGCGCGGGTCATTACGGAGCGGATCGAGGGTCCGAGTTTTTCATACAGAAGGCCGCGGACATAGGCGTCGCCTCCGCCGAAGGCTTCGACATTGCGTTTGAGGACCTCCACCTCTGAATCGTTCCGGGAGGCGATGACCTGTCGTTTGGCTTCGGCGAGAAGCAGGCGGGATTTGGCTTCGGCCTCCGCCGCGGAGTATCGGGTCGAGGCGGTTTCGAGGTCGGTTTTCGCGGAGATCAGCCGCTGCATCTGCGCCTGTTTCGCAGCGATTTCGGCGGTGATTTTCCGGGTTTCGGCCTGTACCTTGCTGATGCGCTGGAGAGCCAGCATTTTCTGCTGTTCCAGTTCGGTGGCGCTCCGGGCCTGCTCGATCTGCTGTTTGAATTTCTTGGCTTCCTGTTCGGCCAGCTCGCGGTTGCGGATGATTTCGGCGACCTGCTGGGGCGGGATGATGTCGCGGATCAGTACGGAATTGATGGAGACGCCCCAGACCTTGCAGTTTTTGCGGAGGAAGGTTTCGAGCTGGTTCTGGAAGATCTGGCGGCTTTCGCCGACGATGAACTCGGTGGCGCTCTTCTTGCTGCCCTCGATCCGGGCGAAGCCGCTGACGGACGGCAGGATGATCTTCTTCATGATGTCGTCCATGTCGCCCACCTCGTGCGTCAGGCACGGCGCGGACTCGCGGGAGATGTTGAATTCGACGGTTCCTTCCATGGACACGGGAAAACCGTCCAGCGTGATGAACCCGATCGCGTCCTTGCCGCTGAATTCGTAACGCTGGCTCTGGATGTTCACCACGGAAACGCTCTGGATGAAGGGATTGATCCGGTGCGCGCCTTCCTTGAGGAC
>CAZORN010000385.1:0-2660 GCA_964581935.1 uncultured Victivallales bacterium | reverse complement strand
TCCGGTACGTGTAGGGACTCTTGAATGCGATATCGGCGTTGGACTGGTATTTTTTATAGGGGATGCCGCTTCCCCAAGCGACGCCCGGCATGAACCGGAAATCCTTGACCTGCCCGTCCTTGAGAAAGCCGACGGTAGCCCTGTAGCAGGAATCGTAGGCGTTTCCGAGCATGGTAAACCCTTCGATTTCATATTCTTTGGCCGATTCGGCGTCGCGCAGGACTTCCGGCGCGTTCCGGTAGCCGGACGAAGGGGCGTCCCGCCACTCGGAGTTGTGGAACAGCGGACGGTCTATCCAGTTGTCGAGATAGTTTGCGGAAAGGCTGTAGGGCTGGATCCGGGCGAAAATCATGGTGTAGGGAGTGACCCGGGGACGCGTTCCCGGCTTCATCGGGGAAGTGTATTCATTCCGTTCGAATTTGAATTCGGCAAAAGAGACGGAACAGAGGACGACGCCCAGAAACAGAGAGACTATGAATTTCATATCCGTCCTCCGTTATAGAAATAGTCGCCGAACTGGCTTTTCAGCTGGGGCCACGAGGTGTTGAAATACGGTGCTGTGATCTTTCCGCTGTCGACATGCCCGTCCCCGAAGAGAATATTGAGCTTGTTATTGCCGTGCCGGGCATGCGGATTGCCGTTGTCCGATCCGCCGGGGGCGGCGTAGATCGGCGTCACGCAGTAGTATCCCTTGGTCGAATCGTCTCGCTTGATGGTGTCCATGGTATAGAACATCTTGTTGTTGTATTTGAAATCGCTGGCTCTGGCCCAGACGGTGGAATCGGCGACGGTGCTCGGGAGGATCCAGCTTCCGGCATAATTGTAGTTATAGCCGTATCCGGGGTTGATGAGTCCGCGGCTGGATCCGTAGGCGGGTGCGCCGGAACCGTTGTAGGCCACCTGCGATTCCTTGGGCAGCTCCGGGCAGTAGAACGAGTTCGCGGTCACATATTTGGGAACGATCAGGACATTGTTCCAGACTCCAAGACCGGCATGGACGTATTTGGGGTTCCAGTCGTTCCAGTCGCCGCGATAGAGCATGAAGGCGAGTCCGATCTGCTTCTGCTGGTTGGCGCAGAAGATGGTACGGGCCTGTCTCCGGGCGTTGTTCAGGGCCGGCAGCAGGATTCCCGCCAGAATGGCGATGATCGCAATCACGACCAGGAGTTCGATCAAAGTGAAAATTCTTCTTCGGATGTTCATGGATTTACCTCGCGTTGTTTCATAGTTATACCTAAGGAATCTTGGTTGCTGTTTTCATCGAACCGGGAATCGGTCTGGACTGTCCGGAAAGAACTTCGGGTTGACAATCCTTCCCGCGATTTGACTCGTCTCGGCACGGTTCCGTTCCACATCTTTTTATTTTTATGACAGATATCATTATACATTATGACAGATGAAATGTCAAGACGCCTTCCCGGATTTTTTGGAAAAAATATCAACGGCAGAAGGCGAAAGACATCCTCGGTCATGTCCGAAGAAAGCATCCTTGCCTACCCGGGGATGCCATCGAATGCCCGCCATTCCGGGGACAGGACGGGCGTTCAATAAGGCTGTCATTGGCCGACCGTCCTGCTGAGGATGGCTTTTCTGATTTCCAAAGGCGACAGGGCAATCTGCGTGGTTTTGCCGCGGCTGACAATCCGGCAATGGGCGGGAAGTTCGCCGTCGGTATTCAGAAGATAGACGGCATCGCCGTAAACGGCATAACGGATTTTTCCGTCGCAGACGACCTTCAGGTTTTCCGGCTGTTCCGCCCGCATGACCGCCGTAAGCAGAACGCGATAGAAATCGAACAGATTTTCGTTGCCGGGATAGGCCCAGGCGTTGATCAGGAAGGCGCTCCCGGCTCCGCATTTGTTTTCCAACAGGATGGGAAACGTCTTTTCGTGGGACGCGGCGGAGAAAAAGTATTTGGAGGAAAAAGCCAGGACATTGGCTTCGCTGCGGATGATTTTTCCGGCGGGGAACCCCTTGCCCATGAACTTGGGGTCGCAATCTCCGCCCCAGTCGGGGAAGGAATAGTTCGGGGTAAGCGGCTGTCCGTTGAACTTGATTCCGGTGACCGGCATCTCTTCCTGTCCTTCGACCGCCACGCCGAACAAGTCGCTCCAGTCCCCGTTGTTATAGGGACGGAAGGGCGTCGTGCGTTCGGTATTGGTGCAGAGGTGCGGCAGGGCGGCGATCAGATGTCCGCCGTTTTTCACATAGTCTTTCAGCTTTGCATAGAGCTCCGGCGTCATGGTGTTCCAGCCCAGCAGGACAAGACACGAGTAACGGACCATGACGTCCGGAGGCGCTCCCGCGGGAACGATGTCGTACATCCCCGCCGCGGGTTGGCCGGAGAGGTCGCTCTCGCCGATATTCAGGTTGTCGTACCATGGCTGTTTCTGAGTGACGGCGTTCAGGAGATTCCAGGATTTTTCGGCGTCGCCGCAGCGGAAATCGGGATTTTCATACTGCCCCCAGACGGAATTGCTCCACAGTCCGGGATAGCCGTCGAGGTTGCCGTAGAGGAAGCCGACGCGAACGTCCGGCCCGTCGTCGGGACGGTCGTCTTCGGCGCAGAAACGCGCGAAATCCGCCATGATTTTCCGGAATTCCAGCGCGTTCGGGTCGTTCTCCCCGATCTGGTTGCGGTAATATTTGAAGCCGAAATG
>CAZORN010000384.1:0-2685 GCA_964581935.1 uncultured Victivallales bacterium | reverse complement strand
TTGTCCAGACCGCCCGCCCCGAAATACTGGTTGAAAAGCATGCTGTCCGGAACCCTGCCCAGCTCGAACAGCGAGGCGCGGGTGCGGAGTCCGATCGACAGCTGGGCGGAGTCGTAGGAGATCAGGAATACGCGGACTTGGTCGGTGGGCAGCTGTTTGAACTTATGCTCGGGCGGAATGAAGTCCTCCGCGGATTCCGGAATCGGGTTCGCCCCGAGAATCTTCTGGACGGTTTGATTGACCTTGCCGATGGGCGCTGGACCGGCATACGCATACAGCTTGGGGGTGAATCCCTGTCCGAGATACTTTTTCGCAAGGTCGACCAGATCGGCGGGCTTGATTTTCCTGAGCTGATCCTCCGAAATAGAGGAGGAATAGAGAAACGGGTTGTTTTTCGGATCGGCGCCGTAGGCAACGTAATTGTTGAGCGCCTGGAAAACGGCTTTCGGGTTTTTCTTGGCGTCTGCGCGGGATTTGAGCAGACGGTTCAGGTATCCCTGCCAGGCTTTCTCGTCCGGTTTGACGTTCGTAAGGAAATCCTTGACCAGAGTCAGTCCCTTTTCCATGTCTTCTCCGAAGCCGCTGATGTTTACGCTGCTGCGGTCGTCGGAGCATCCGACAGAGAAGCCCATCGCGAGCTTGTAGAACTCGTAGCGGAGTTCAGAGGCGGAATAGCGATCCGTTCCGAGGTAGTTGAGGTAATCGATTGCCAGCGGGAGAAGCAGTTCGTTGTCGCGTCCGGCTTCCACGATAATCTGGAAGGAGAAGATCGTATCGTTCGAGGGAGACGGCTTGTTGCTGTAGAAGAGCTTCGTTGTCCCGTTGTCCAGAATCGTGAAGTCCTTCTTGAAATCGATCACATCGAGCTTGGGCAGGGGCGATGCTGAGAGGGCGGCGAATTCCTTCGCATACGCGGAGGACTTGTCGGCATTCAGCACGACCGGCGTGATTTTCGGTTTGTCCACCTTGACCCGGTTTTCGGCCTTCCCGGTCACTTTGTCCACCCGGACATAATGATCGAGCGTCTTGGCGAAGGAAACGATGTCCGCCTTGCTGATTCCGGCAAGGGAATCGATGTACTGGAGATTCTCCAGATAGGAAGAACCCTTGATGAAGGAATCCAGATAGGTCCAAGACGCGCTGTCCGGATTTTCCCTTTCCAGAATCAGACGCTTGCGGTAGTTGGCGATGACCGCCTTGAGGAGGTCTTCGCTGAACTCCCCCTTTTTGGCCTTGCCGAGCTCTCCGAGAAGAAGCGCCGACAGTTCATCATGCGTCTGGCCTGCTTTCGGGCGTCCGGAAAGCAGGAACATGGAGTAGTCGCGACGGTCGTAAAAGGATGCGTCGGCGCTCAGTACCTTCTGCGAACGAACAAGGTTTCGGTCCATCAGCCCGGCCGTGCCGTTGGAAAGGACATCCGATAGAAGGGTTCCGAGAAGTTCGTTTTTCCGGCCCGGCTCCACGCGGTAGCCGATCATGATCTGTTCCGACTGGGGACCCGATATTTTCAGGAATTCATTTTGGGTCAGGGGCTTTTCCTTCGGAAGATTCCGGGGAGGCGTCTTTCCGCCATTGAGCGTTCCGAAGTCGTTGGCGACCAAGCGGATGGTTTTGTCGAAATCCAGGTCTCCGGCCAGAATGATCGCCATGTTGGAAGGAACGTAGTATTGATTGAAGAATTCCTTGATCCGGGTGATGGAGGGACTCTTGAGATGTTCCGGTTTTCCGATGAAGGGAGTCCAGCCGTAAGGATGGGTCGGGAACAATTTGGAGGAAAGGGTCTCGAACAGGATCGTGGAATCGGTATCCTGCCCGCGGTTGAACTCTTCATAAACGGCCTCCAGTTCCGTGTGGAAAAGGCGCATCACAGGCTCCCGTGTGCGTTCGGATTCAAGACGCAGGAACTTCTCAAGCTCCTGCGAAGGAATGTCCACAATATAAACGGTCATGTCCGAAGCGGTGAAGGCGTTCAGCCCCATTCCTCCGATGGAGGCAATCAGACGGCTGTATTCGCCGGCGGAAGCCAGTTTTGCGGCCTCGCCGGAGAGCTTGTCGATCTGGGTATAGAGAGCGTCTTTTTTTGCGGGATCGTCGGTTTTCCGGCGTTCCTCGAACAGTTTTTCGATCTGGTCCAGCAGCTTCTTTTCCTTGTCATAGTCCAGCGCTCCGATTTTGGAGGTTCCTTTGAACATCATGTGTTCAAAGTAGTGCGCCAGTCCCGTGACGTCCGCGGGTGAATCCGCCATGCCGCCCCGGACCGCCAGCTTGAAATTGATCCGCGGTTTGACCGGGATCTTGGACAAATATACCTTCAGGCCGTTCGGCAGGGTGTATTCGCGTCCGTTGTAAGGATCGTTGGTGACGTAATTATACCGGAATCCGTTGGAATCCACGGCGCTTTTGAGTTCCATTTCCTTTGCGGGAACCGACAACGCACCGGCCAGCAAAAAAACAAAAAAGAGAACGCGCATGAGTAAAAATCCTTTCCATGTTGATCTTCAACGGACAGCGCCGTCCCGGAAAAAAGTTCGGCGCAAATCCCGCATTTTACTGTATCCGGGGAATACAATACATCCGGTCTTTATAAAAGTCAACCTGTTTGGTAGATTTTATGTTTGCAAAATGTTATTTTTCTGAAAATGAACAGAATTTCCTGTTTCAGGAATCCCCGCCTCCGGGCGGGAT
>CAZORN010000383.1:0-2688 GCA_964581935.1 uncultured Victivallales bacterium | reverse complement strand
TTGTTCCGCAGAATGTTTTCACGTCCGTAGTGCTGGTGGAACCCTTCGCAGGAACAATGATGCGCCAGGTTGTTTTCGAGCACGATGTGCGAGGAGCCTTCGTCGGTATAAAGTCCCCAGCCTCCGTAATAGCGGTTTTTGACATTGAACACCGCATTTCCGTAAATCCGGGTTCCGGGCTGGATTCCGAGCGTGTAGATCCCGCCCATGTCGCTCAGGATTCCTTTCCCGAGATCGTGGATGAGGTTCTCTCCGATGCGGTTTTCCCGTGTGACGGAGGGCGCATAGCCCCACTCCCACCCGCAGGAAATGCCGGAATAATACAGGTCGTGAATGTGGTTTCGTTCGATGAGGCACCCCCACGCGTTCGTCACCATGATCCCGACCGCCGAAAGAAAACGGTTGCCGCAATGATGGATGCGGTTGTCGAGGATCACGATTTTCGACGTGTCCGTCCCCGGCGCTTCCTCCAGCGCTTCCGCGCCAGCCCCGCCGGCAATGATGCCGCCTCCGCCGAGTCCGTGAATGCGGTTGCCCCTGAATGTGAGCGCGCGGCAGGCTTCAGCGACGCCGATTCCGTACCAGCCGGACGCCGTGATCTCGCATCCTGAAATCTCGCAGTTTTCCGCGTGGTTGAACTGGAGGACGCCCGGAAGCTGGACCGCTCCCTGTGGCGCCTGGAGGCAGACTCCGTGTTCCTTCTCGCCCCACGCTTTCTTGCAGGCATGGTTCCGGAGAGGTTTGAAGCCTTTGTCGCGCAGATCGTAATGCAGGGTGAAGGCCGGCAGATACGCTCCGCCGTGACGAAAGGATATTCCCGTGATCTTCACCCGTTTCGCGCCCGAATCGATCCGGGCAAGCGTCCCGCATACGGGCACGACCGCCTCGAACGGTTTCTTCGGATCCTCCGGAAGATAATAGAGCGCGCGTTCCGTACGGTCGTAATAATATTCGCCCGGCTCCGTAAGCGCTTCCCTTACGTTGTAAAAGGCGTATTCGGTGTTTTCGTTCTTCGGATTGAACGTGATTTCCGTCCGTGTTTCGAGGACCCCTTTTTCCGGATCGTATGATTTGAACTCAAGGTTTTCCTCGATCCAGAAATGGATCATCTGTATGAAAATATTCTCCGGATCGTGCCACGACGGATTGAAGTCGCCTTTCTTTACCGGAAAGAAGTTCGAGCGCGGACCGGACCATAAGCCATCGAAATCGTCCTCCCGTTTCTCCACCCGGAAATACCCTGTTTTGGGCATCCGCGCGGGTTCGGCCGGTTTGCCGTCGACATAAAGAAAACGGACATCCTCGATTTCCCTGGGGAGTTCCGTTTTCAGGACTTGTTTTCCGTTCAGACGCACCTTTTTCCAGCCGGAAAGGACCACTCCCCCCGAGACGATGACCTGTTCCTTTTTCCACGGGAGAATCTCCACGGGAAACTGTCCGGAAAAGTGGAGGGGACTCTTCAGCCGATAGGTTCCCCCGTGGACGTAAATCCGGGAGGGGCCGTCGAATAGACCCGACTTTTCGAGTTCCGCGAGCTTGTCATATGCGCTCTGGATATCCGCGAGCGGGTGTTTTTCATCCCGTCCGCTGGATTTGCTGCTGCCGTCCGGCGCCACATGAAGATTCATGAACACATCTCCTGTTCTGGTTTGTGTCCAATATACTTTGCGCACAATTCCTTTCAACCCCGCGCCTCTCGGTAAAAGAGACTTTTTCCGATTATAAAGAGATTTTTTGAAAGGCGGGTTTCCGGAACAGCCCGGGAGCGAAGTGTTGTTTTGCATGCGTATAATGTAGCTGGATTTGTTTTTGTTTGGGAAATGGAATTCGCTATTAACGATGTCCTTGACTTGCGTCCACGCTCAGGCAAGAAAATTGATTTTGGTGGAAAAACTATTGGAGAAAAGGCATATAATACTGCTACATCAATCTTGGGAACAGCCTATCATGATATTGCAGGAAATACCGACAAACTAAAAGTTCATGCACGGTGGAAAGATCATGGCGATGGAGAAAATAAAATTCATCCTTGGTAATTCCTTGCTTTTCTGTTGGATTGTCGTATATTACGAAAAATCGATGCATAAGAAAACGGGTATAAAATGAAATTTTTAAGAGCACTGATTTTGTTTTTCTTGTCCTTTGGGTTTTTATGTTCGTGCACACCCTATGATCATGATAAACCGGACACCAAGGCCAATCGCGCCGGTTTTGAGCAGTTTTTTTCTTTCCGTCCACAATCGTCCAATGTAACAGGAATCTATTTTTTTGCCGACGAATGGGGATCGAGAGCCTCTTATTGCTTTGCTTTTTCAGCTCCTTCGGAAACAATTGAACAGATTATCCGAAAATGGAATCTGAAGCCGATGAATGAAAGGCGTAACTATTATGTGCCTCCGGTTACTCCTCCATTGCCGTGGTGGGATGCAGGCGAAAGAGAAAGATCCCAATATTATGAGTCTCGAAATGAGACAAGCAGGACTGACTATTACCTCTGGTATGATCCAAAGACAAAAAAATGCCAAGCGGCTATTATTTATTGGTGAAATATCCACAACACCCCCATTCGGATTGCCGAATGGGGGCTCAAACCATAGATCCAACTTTTCCCGGTATCGTCCGGAGCCAAAATTCTTTTTCGGAGGACATTCAGAATTTCCGAAATGGTACCTAATGGTACTTTTAATG
>CAZORN010000382.1:0-2693 GCA_964581935.1 uncultured Victivallales bacterium | reverse complement strand
GGAAAGCGTTCTCGCGATGGCGCTGTATGCCGAATCCCTGACGGGAATCCGCGACGTCGTTCTTTCCGGTTCGATCTTTCAGGATCCGATCCTGCTGGAAAGGACCCGCGAAAAACTCTCCGCGAAGGATTTTACGGTCTTTCTCCACGAGAAGACCTCGAGCGACGAGTCCTGCGTTCCTGTAGGGCAGGCCTACGCGGCGGGGCTTACCTGAGCGGAACCTCCACCCGTTTCACCGGCTGAAAACGGAACAGGCGAAGTGCGTTGCCGACCACCGAGACCGAGCTGAGTGCCATTGCAATCGCTCCCGCGACGGGGCTGAGCTTCCAGCCGAGCCAGGGATAAAACACCCCGGCCGCGAGCGGAATGCAGATCAGATTGTAGATGAACGCCCAGAAAAGATTTTCCCGGATCACCCGCAGCGTTGCACGGCTCAGCGCGATGGCCGCGGGCGCCTCCCGCAGGTCGTTCCGCATGAGAACGATTCCGGCCGATTCCATGGCGATGTCCGTGCCGGAGGAAATCGAGAAGCCCACATCGGCCTGAGTCAGGGCCGGAGCGTCGTTGATGCCGTCTCCGACCATCCCGACTTTTTCCCCGTTCTGCTGAAGGAAGCGGATGGCTTCGGCTTTCCCGCCGGGCAGAAGCTGCGCCTGAAAATGGTCGATCTTCAGTTCTTTTGCAATCCTTTCGGCGGATTCCGGCTGGTCGCCGGTCAGCATTACGCATTTGATTCCGAGTCCCTGAAGATGCCCGATGGCTTCGACCGAAGTCGCTTTCAGCGGGTCCGAAACCAGAAGCGAGCCCAGATATTTTCCATCTTCCGAAATATGAATCACAGGATCGGTTTCCTTTCCTGACGCAAGCTCGATCCCCTGTTCCTTCATCAGGACGGCATTGCCGATCCGGATCTCTTTTCCGCCGATCACACAGGAGATGCCGAGTCCGGACTGTTCCTGAATTTTCGATGGGACAAGAAACGCAAGAGAACGCTTTTCCGCTTCTTTTACGATCGCTCCCCCCAGCGGATGGTTCGAGTGTATTTCCGCGGATGCGGCCAGTGTCAGCAGGTCGTTTTCGGAAATGCCTTCGCCGGGCCGGATCTCAGCGACGGACGGACGCCCCTCCGTCACGGTTCCTGTTTTGTCGAATGCAATGCAGGTCAGCTTTCCGGCGGCTTCCAGGGCGGAGCCGTTCTTGATCAGGATGCCAAGGCGGGCGCCTCTGCCGAGACCCACGATCAGGGCGATCGGCGTGGCCAATCCCAGCGCGCACGGACAGGCGATCACCAGCACCGCCAGGGTGAATTCCAGCGCTTCGGAGAAGGGGGCTTTGGCTGTGAAGAGCCAGAGGCTGAAGGTTGCCAGCGCAATCAGAATCACGCCCCAGACGAAATACCCCGACACTCTGTCCGCCAGCCTCGCCACAGGGGGGCGCGATCCCTGGGCGTCCTGCACCATCGCGATGATCCGTGATACCGTCGTATCCGCGCCGACCCGCGTCACCTTGCACAGAAGGACGCCGTGTCCGTTGACCGAGCCCCCGGTGACAGGGGAATCCTTTTCCTTGAGGACCGGCATGCTTTCTCCGGTCAGGATGGATTCGTCGACACTGGATTCGCCTTCCGTCACCACGCCGTCGGCTGGAATCCGCTCTCCGGGCCGGACACGGACGACATCTCCCGTCTTCAGCTCCGAAACGGTTACGGGGACTTCCTGTCCGTCCGCCTCTATCCTGCGTGCGGTTTCGGGGGTCAGTTTCATCAGCTCCCGTATCGCCCCGGACGCTTTCGACATGGAACGGGCTTCCAGAAATTTTCCCAGCATGATGAAGGACAGGATCATGCCTGCCGTATCGAAGTAAAGATGATCGTATTTTCCTTCCAGCATCATGTAAATGCTGAACAGGACTGCCGCCGAGGTGCAGAGCGCCACGAGCGAATTCATGTTCGGCGAGAAACGGACGAGACTCCTGAATCCGGAGGTGTAGAAGGTGTATCCGGCGCCGAGCACCGGCAGCAGGAGGAAAAGTTCGAGCAGGGCGACCTGGAGCGGAGACCATTTCAGCAGATATTCGGAGTGCTCCGGATACATATCGACGAGAAACAGCAGTAAGGAAAAAAACATTGCCGTAAGAAAACGCAGAAAATAGACGGTTTTCGCCTCTTCTTCCGTCTGAAGAACTTCCCTTGCGCCCGACACAATTTCCCGCGCCTCGAATCCGGCCTCCTTGACCGCCTGCACGATCCTGTCCGCGGTCAGCTGTTCCGGATTCCTGTCGAGCATCAGCACCTTGGTCGCGAAGTTGACATAAACTCCGGAGGCTCCGGGCAGATTCCGGACCGTCCGTTCCACAGCGGATGCACACGCCGTACAATGCATTCCGTTGATTAAAAATCGTGTTTTCATACAAGAATCCCCCTCAATCCCGGTTCTGTTCAGTAGAGCTTGACCTGGCCATTGAACAATGAATATATCATGGTGATCCGAATTTTCCATAAGAAAAAAAGAAAAAAACGCAAAACGCGGAAACAGTAGGGATTTCTCCGTTTTTTTCAGAAAGGAAGACGAAAGTTCTTTGGAAATCGGTTTTATTTTCCCGCTTCCGGTGTATATTATCGGATTATTGGGACATGAATTATTGAAAATATTTAAAGGGATCAAGATGGACAATCAGCTTGCCCAGATGGGGAG
>CAZORN010000381.1:0-2694 GCA_964581935.1 uncultured Victivallales bacterium | reverse complement strand
CGCTTATATTCACAGAAAGAACCGTGAAACAGGAGATATTTATTATGTGGAATCGGGCGTTTCTTCTGCTCGGGACACTGCTGATGTTTTGTCAGGCATCTGCGGAGGAACCTTTTGAGCAGCCGCTGCCGAAGGAGATGACCGCGAAGAACCGGAAACTGTCTGAGATCGATTCCATATTGTATGAACAGTGGACAAACCGGAATTTGCCGGAAGTGCCCCAGGCTTCGGACGCCGTATTCATCCGCCGTGCGTATCTGACGGCGACGGGGCGGCTCCCCTCCGGGAGGGATGTCCGCGAATTCCTCAAGGACAAGACTCCGGGCAAGCGGGCGAAGCTGGTCGACCGTCTTCTGAATTCCCCCGAATACGCGGACATGATGACCATGCGTTTTGCGGACATGCTCCGGATCAAGTCCGAATTTCCGATCAATCTCTGGCCGAACGCGGTGCAGGCCTACAGCGGAAAACTGCGGGAAGACATTTACAAAGACCGTCCCTATTCGGAAATCGTCCGGGAGATGCTGACCGCGTCCGGGAGCAATTTCCGCGTTCCTTACGCCAACTTTTTCCGCGCTTCCGCCGACCGCACTCCGGAAGGTCTGGCCAAGGTGACCGCCCTGACTTTCATGGGACTCCGGACCGAAAAACTTCCGGAGAACGAACGCAAGGAATTCATCGCGTTCTTCTCGCGCATCCAGTATAAGAAAACGGAGGAATGGAAAGAGGAGATTGTCTATACCAATCCCGAAGAAGCGGAAGTAAAGGTGTCCATGCCCGGCGGATCGAGTGTCACGGTCCGTTCTCCGGAAACCGATCCGCGGCAGGTGTTCGCGGACCTTCTTCTGGCGGATGACAATCCATATTTCGCGCGCGCGTTCGTCAACCGCGCATGGTTCTGGGTTTTCGGACGCGGTCTGATCGACCCCGCCGACGATATTACTCCCGGGCCGGGCTTCTGGACCCGGTTCCAGCGCGGCTTCGGCTGGAATCGTCCTTCAGAGAACGAGATAAACCCAGAGCTGCTCGAGTATCTGACGGATGAATTCCGCAACTCCAATTACAGCATGAAGCAGCTGTTCCGGAAAATCATGAATTCCGCCGCGTTCCAGGCGTCTTCACAGGCGGCGCCGGAACAGCGGGAGGAGGCGGAGAAATATTTCGCCGTCTACCCGGTCCGGCGCATGGAGTCGGAGGTGATTTCCGATGCGCTGGGGTCCCTGACCGGATTTTACGGCAATTATTCGAGCGTGATTCCGGAGCCGTTCACATTTCTTCCTTCCGACACCCGTGCGGTGCAGATCGAGGACGGCAGCATTTCCAGCGCGACGCTGGACCTTTTCGGGCGTCCGCCCCGGGATTCGGGACAGCTTTCGGAGCGCAACAACGCCATCAGCGATTCCCAGCGGCTGTTCCTCATGAATTCGGGCGCCCTTTATGACCGCCTGAACAAAACGGCTTCGCGCATCGCCCGGGAAAACAAATGGCAGGTGAAACCTTGCGCGGACATCATTTATCTGATGGTCCTTTCGCGGTATCCGACCCAGAAAGAGTGCGAAGCCATCCAGAAGTATCTGGACCGCCTTCCAAAAAATGAAAGAGGGCGGGTCTGGTCGGACTTGATCTGGGTTCTTGTGAATTCCAAAGAATTCCTTTATTATCATTGAGACGGGAGACTCGGAATATGTGGAAAATTTCGTCGGTCGTTCTCTTTTTCCTGACGATGGTTCCGGCGCTGTCCGCGGCTGAGAGAGCCCCCTGCGCAAAATCCGTCATCGAAATCTGGGTCTGGGGGGGACCGTCCCATCTGGACACCTTCGACCCGAAGCCCGACGCCGGACGCGACTACAACGGCGGCTACAAGGACATCCCGACCAATGTGCCGGGCGTCCGCATCAGCGAATTTTTGCCGAAGCTTGCACAGCAGGCGGACAAGTTCAGCATCATCCGGAGCATGACCCACGGGACCAATGCTCATGAGATCGCCACTTATCTCATGCAGACCGGACGCATGCCCGGCGACGGGATCACCTATCCCGCGATCGGAGCCGTCATCGCCATGATGAAAAGCAAAGACTACAACGGAAAACTTCCTCCCTACATTGCCATTCCCGTCAACAAGGGGCGTTTCTCGGAGAACGGGTTCCTCAGCGAACGCTTCCGTCCGCTTGCCACCGGAGGCAATCCGAACGCCCCCAGATTCATCGTGGACGGTTTCGTGCCTCCGGGAAACATTACGCCGGACCAGATCGACAGCCGCCGGCAGCTTTCCGTGACGCTGGATACTTTCGGCGTCCTTCTCCCGGACAATCCCGGCCTGAAGGCGTTCGACAAGGCCGGAAAAGAGGCGGAGGCCATCCTCACGGGAGACGCCGCCAAAGCTTTCGACCTCTCTCTGGAATCTCCGGAGATGCGCGATAAATACGGACGCAACGCCCTCGGACAGGCCCTGCTGGCGGCACGGCGTCTGGTTCAGGCGGGCGTCCCCTACATCACCATCAACGCCTCCGGGTGGGACTCTCACAAGCGGCATTTTGAAACGATGAAACAGCGGACCGCCGAGATGGACCAGGGATTCGCCGCCCTTCTGGAGGACCTCAGCGAGAAAAAGCTGCTGGATACCACGCTGGTCTGGTGGAGCGGCGAATTCGGGCGCACTCCGAAGATCGACTGGCAGGAGCCCTGGAACGGCGG
>CAZORN010000380.1:0-2699 GCA_964581935.1 uncultured Victivallales bacterium | reverse complement strand
CCAGATCTTCCAGAATCATGGAGGTCCGGAGGGCGTCGTCATAGATGCCGCACGGGATCTGACAATGGGCATACAGGGGAATGGCTCCGGCGACAAATACCGCCATGCAAACGGCAACGATCCACTTCTTCATGACAACCTCCTCCGATACAGGGTTCTTGCTGAAAGGGAAATACCATATTGCGCTCAATATGGCTCCGTTTCAAGCTAAAGTCAAGAAGTCGCGGCGGAAAAATTCCCTTTTTCAAGGAAGATGAAGACTGCCCCGGCTGCTTCTGGCCGAAATCAGCCGACCCTGTCGCGGAGTTCCTCCATCAGTTTCCGGGTTTCAGCGACGGGATCGGATGTCAGCGGAATTTTCTCCATGAAATCCCAGAGTTTCCGGTGCTCGAGGAGGCGTTTGGCTTCCGCTGAAAGGTTTTCGAAGCGCAGTTTTCCGGAACGGAGCCCGTGCTTCGCCATGCTGAATCCGATCACCAGCGGGTCCATGATGTCGGCATGTTCGAGCGCGAAATTCAGATAATTCCGATAGAGTTCCGGGGTGAAGTCGCAGTGGTAATCGCGGTAGAAGTTTGCCTGACACAGGAGGATCGGGTCCTGAATGTATTTTTCGATGGGGAACTCCGGTTTTGTGCAGAACAGCGCCATTTCGGGCTCATTCGTCAGTGCTTTTTCCAGTTCGGTCGGACGGTAATCGCTGACGGAGCCGGGGGTCTCCATGTCCCTGAAGAGAATCTCGAAATGTTTTTCGAAAAATGAATATCCGGGCTCGTATGCCTCGTAGCAGATTCCGCTGATTCCGAGATTGCGGTAGAGCGCATGATCCTGAAGATAGACTCCGGTGTTGTGCTGGAAGGTGCCGAAATATCCCTGTGCCATGGCGTTGTCGTGAATATAGACGCGGCCCGGACAGAGTTGCGCCCATTCTTTGATCCGGTTCAGGTGATAACTGTTGGGCGTAGGGGCGTCCGGATTTTTTTCCGTGGCGGCGTAGGCGAGACTTCCCTTGCTGGCGGTGTCCAGTGTCGATCCGATGGGGAAATTCGGATGCCGGTAGAAGGTGTCGTACATGATCCGGTGCATGGCTGTGTGCGCCTGACGGTTTTCGGGCAGGTTGAAACGCTTGACATAGATGTCCGTCTCGAATTCGAGGTCGGGACGGTTTTCCAGCACGGCTTTCGTGAAGAGTTCCACAAAAGGCTGCCATTTTTCATGGTCCGGGAGTTCACGGCACTTTTCACAGCGGCAGAACATCAGACCGTCGCCCGCCCGCATGTGAATGCGTCTGATTTCCGGCGGAAGGGAATTCAGCCATTGGACGGCTCCATGATAGAACGCCTCGCACCCTTCCGGACGGAAACGGCACGGATGGGTTTCGCATTCCGGTTCCGAGGTAAAAGGACGCCCGTTTTCATCTTTGGCGAACCATTCGGATTTAGCGTCCGCATAACTGAAAAATGTGCGCGGTCCGAATGTCATGAGGGTGATCTCGACTCCGGCGTCGGCGCATTCCTTCAGAATGAGGTCGCGATAGCGTTTCCAGCCGTAATCGTAGTGAATGATGAGAGAGTTGAGGTGCAGTTTTTTCATCCGGCGGATGAAGCGCGTCAGCTGTTCCGGGGAATGTCGGAGGATGCTTTCGCACATGTTGAAGCCGCGGACTTCAAACGGTTTCTGTAGATTTGCCTCGCTCATGGGATTCCTTTTTTTTTAATGAGGCTGTCGGGCGAGTCCTCTGGCTCGACGGCTCCGTGTGACAATTCTGTTCCTGCAACAGTATACAGTTCTTTCCTGAAAATGCCAAGGGTAGCACGGTTGCATGATGGGTAACCATGTTGCATTTATTGAAAGATTTCCGTTTGACATTCCTTCCGGAAGCAGTATGTTGATTCCATTGGGAAGGAGAGATTGATCAATGCTGCTGAAAGGATTGCACCGTTACCGGGACGAGGCGCATGATGCGCCCTGCATCCGCGCCCCGCTTCGTGTCCGTTCCTGCGGGCACTATGTCGTTGACAAGCCCTGGCGCGACAATCCGTTGAGAAAATCGTTCATGGAACTTTTCTGGTGCGTGCGCGGCATTGGGAACATCGGATGCGGCGGGCGGGTTCTCCGGTTGCTTCCGGACACCGTGTTTTTTTATCTGCCGGGAGATTTACATGACATCACGACCCATACCGCGCCGTTTGAATATTACTGGATCACTTTCGACGGCGACAATCTGGAAAATACCATTTCACAATTCGGAATCACGCGGGAAATCCGGAGGGCGGGACGCTGTCCTGCGGAACTTTTCGAGCATCTGGAGAATCATCTGCGCGACTACACTCTCCGGGGCGAGTATCTGGCCGGAGCCGCGGCCTATGAGATTCTCTCGCTGGCTTTTGCCGGGACCGATCCCGGCAACTCGCTTTTCGAGCAGTTCCGCGAACGGGTGAAAATTCATTACCCCGACCCGGATCTGAATGTGGGAACCCTGGCTCTGGAGCTGGGCATCCACAGGACCACCTTGTTCCGAACAGTGCGTGCGGCATCCGGAATGACACCGCAGGAATACATCTGCACCTGTCGGGTTCAGGAAGCGCTTTCCCTGATCCGGGATTCCAGCTGGAGCTTCAAGGAAATCGCTTCGGAGGTCGGGTTCCGGAACCAGAATTATCTGGCGAAAGTCATCCGCCGCCGTCTCGGGCGGAATCCTA
>CAZORN010000379.1:0-2699 GCA_964581935.1 uncultured Victivallales bacterium | reverse complement strand
AGCTTGTCGAGACGTTCGCGCTGTTCGGTCAGAATCTTTTCGGCATGGGCCTTGGAATCCATGACCAGACGCTTGATCTCGAGATCGATCTCGCGGGCGGTTTCTTCGCTGTAGCCTTCGCTGCGGGTGATGTCGCGCCCGAGATAGATATGTTCCGAACGTTCGCCGTACTGAACCGTGCCGAGCTTTTCACTCATGCCGAAGCGGCAGACCATGGCGTGCGCGATGTCGGTGGCCTGCGCGATGTCCTGCGAAGCGCCTCCGGTGATGTCGTGCAGGGCCAGTTCTTCCGCGACGCGTCCGCCCATGGCGACCGCCATGGCGTCGAGCATCTCAAGACGGCTTCTGGAATATTTGTCTTCTTCGGGAAGCATCATGGTCATGCCCAGCGCCATTCCGCGCGGAATGATCGTGACCTTGTGAAGCGGGGTGGCGTTTTCGCAGAAAAGGGTGACGATGGCGTGTCCGGCCTCGTGCCAGGCGGTGAGCTGACGGTCCTTCTCGGAGATCTTGCGGCTCTTGCGTTCGCGTCCCCAGCAGACTTTGTCGCGCGCCTCTTCCAGATCGTGTTGTGTGACGGCCTTGCGGTTTTCCCGGGCGGCGAGCAGCGCACTTTCATTGATGAGGTTCGCGATGTCCGCTCCGCTGAAACCGGGGGTGCTTTTGGCAATGATGTCCAGGTTGACGTCCGGTTCCAGCTTGATGTTTTTCGCATGGACGTCGAGAATCTGGCGGCGTCCGCGGATATCCGGCAGGTCGATCACGATCTGACGGTCGAAACGGCCGGGACGGAGCAGGGCGGGATCCAGCACGTCCACACGGTTGGTGGCCGCCAGAAGGATGACGCCTTCCTGAGTCTCCAGACCGTCCATTTCCACGAGAAGCGCGTTGAGGGTCTGCTCGCGTTCGTCGTGACCGCCTCCGATTCCGGAGAAGCGGGAACGTCCGACGGCGTCGATTTCATCAATGAAGATCAGGCAGGGAGCGACTTTGCGGGCCTGCTCGAACATATCGCGGACACGGCTTGCGCCCACGCCGACGAACATTTCCACGAAGTCCGAACCGCTGATGGCGAAGAAGGGAACGCTGGCCTCGCCCGCGACCGCCTTGGCCATCAGGGTCTTGCCGGTTCCCGGAGGTCCGATCAGCAGCGCGCCTTTCGGAATCTTTCCGCCGAGGAGTTTGTATTTGAGGGGATCCTTGAGGTAATCGACGATCTCCTTGGTTTCTTCCTTGGCTTCGTCGCAGCCGGCCACGTCATCGAATTTCTTTCCGTGTTCGTCCGGCATGATCATGCGGGCACGGCTTTTGCCGAACTGCATGGCGCCGCGGTTTGCGTTGCTGAGCTGACGCGAGAAAAGAAAGTAGAGAAGTCCGATGATGACAATGCCGATGATGAAGTTGATGAGAAGCGCCTTCCACCACTGTTCGCGCTGCATCACCTTGACCTGCGCGTTGCTGAGCTGCTGCATCAGGGAGTCGGTCATGACCACGCGGGTGGAATAGTTGTGGTCCTCTTTCGGACTTTCCTTGGAACGGAGATCCTTGACGGCTTCCGTCTTCACCGGCGCTTTGAATTTTCCTTCGATGTAGTAAACATTGTCGGACTCGGGCGTGAGGGAGGCTGTAAGAATGTCTCCGGCCTTCAGTCGCTGTTCGAATTGGGACTGTGTCCATTCTTCCGGATTGATCAGCAGGGAGGAGGAACGAAGCACAAACAGGGAAATCAGGCCGAGGAAAACGAACAGCCAGATGAAAACGGCGGGCGAGGGGCCCTTGGGAAATTGGCCGTTGCGGGGAGACTTTTGCGGATCTTTGTTATCGTTCATTTTTTTCCTGAGCGTTATTCAATTATTTCATTTCAACGGAAACGGAGAAAATTTTGTATGGGCACTATTTCCGCAGGCAACGCTGTCCGGCACTGGAAATCGGCCCGCGGAAACGAAAATTCATTTTGGAGCGAATATCTTGTAACCGACGAATCCAAGGAGCACCACCACAACCAGGACCAGCAGTCCGAGCAGCAGGAAAATGATCTTCTGGCTCTTCTTGCTGTCCGCCTTGTTTTTTTCGGCGTAGGGGGAAATCGCGTCCAGCTTTTTGATCGAGGAAGAAGACGTGGGATTCACCTTGAGGCTGATTCCGGTAATGTTGCTGGTCTTGTCGGAAGGATTGGCCTTCTCTTCACAGTCATAAAGCATCTCGACATCTCCGAGCTGGATGATGTCGCTGTTCTTCAGTTCCTGCTCCATCACGGGCATGTTGTTGACACGCGTCCCGTTGGTGCTGTTGTTGTCTTTGATGATATAGGTGTTGCCGCTCTTGATGAACGAACCGTGATAGGTGCTTATGGTGGGATCCATAATGCAGATGTCGCGTTCCTCGATCCGTCCGACGGTATAAGTATCTTTCGCCAGTTCGAACACCTTGCCGCGCAACTGTTCCGAAAGAATTGTGATTTTTGGGGACCCAGCCATATCCAAACTCCTGATTTTAAATTCCTCAAAACCGGTTCTGCCTGACCTTTTGCGGAAATATATACAGTATTATCAATATAGTTGCTCTATCGGAACTCGACAAGCCAGAAACCAAAAAAAAAAGCAAAATAATTGCGTTTTTTCTTTTCCGGATTGTATTTTCCGACTCCCTATTGTAGAGTAATGAATTCCGGGAGTGAAATTTGAACAATTGTGAGGGAA
>CAZORN010000378.1:0-2707 GCA_964581935.1 uncultured Victivallales bacterium | reverse complement strand
GCGGATCGTCCATCAGGTCCTCGTGTCCTTCCAGTTCATGTTCATCCGGAATGCACTGACGGTAGACCGCGTCGCCCTTGTTCCGGATCAGGGAAAGATAATAAGGGGTGATCCTGAACTGAAATGTATCCGCGACCTTCCGTAATCTTTCCGCCGGCAATTGGAAGCGGTCTGCCAGTTCATTCACATCGCAGACCGACTTTTGCAAAGACATTTGCCATTTTTCCATGTGAGTATATTTCCTTGTTTTATCGGAAACGACGGGTGAAAATAAGCCGGTCGTCTCCAATTGCGTAAAAATCCTTGATCCTGGCTTCGACTTCGTAGCCGTTCCGACGGTAAAACTCCTGTGTTCCCGAATATTTTCCGGTAGATGAGGTTTCAATGATGATCAGTCGTCCTCCGCGTGCGCGACAATCCTTTTCCGCAAACGCCAGCAGTATTTTTCCGATTCCATGCCGCTGCCGGGCGGAATCGACGACAATCCAATAGAGGTCGAACGTGAATTCGGTCGCGGGGGTCGGGCCGTAACAGACATAGCCGGCAAGCTTTCCCTCTTCCTCCGCCACATGGATGATGTAGTCTTTCTGGTCCGGACGGTTCAGCCAGATGTCCATGAGCTCGTAAGCCACGTCCACCTCCGTCTGCGTGAACATTCCGGTACCGGCGACAATCGCAAGGAGGGGGTCCAGATCTTCCTTTGTCATCGGCCGGATGGAAACTTTGTCTGTCATGGTTTCCTCCTTGTTGTTTGGTTTGCCTGCGCTTCGGCAATCACCGTCCACACAAACTCGGCGTAAGTCAAACGGCTCGCCGCCACGGCTTTGGCATATCCAGCATCGAAAGAAATATCGGGATTCGGATTGTATTCCAGCACAAATATGCGGCCATTGCGGTCCAACCGCATATCGACACGCCCGTAGGAGTTCGCCCCCAGCGCATGATGCACGTTCAACGCGGTTTCCTGAAGACGGCTTTTCATTTCAAGAGTGATAGGAGCCGGACAGCGAGACGGGGTAGACTTATACAATTCATTGTCTTCCAGCCATTTCGCCTCGTATCCGGTGATCCGGTCGCAATCTTCCGGGAGTCCGGTGAAGTCTATCTCGGAAGGCTCCAGCGCACGCACGGCCTTGCCGTCGGACAGAAGCGCCACGTTGAATTCGCGGCCGTCGATATATTCTTCCAGCAGGACGCCGTCGCGGGGATATTTTTCCAGCAGACGGGAAACTTTTTTCTTCATGGAAGTCTCGTCCCGGACCACTGCGTCATGGAAAATTCCGAGGCTCGCGTCCTCGCAGGCGGGCTTGCATATCAGCGGAAAGGACATTCCTTCCGGAAGACGTTCCGGCACGGTCTTGAGGTGAATTCCGGCGGGCACCCCGATTCCCCGGCTCCGGAACAGTTCCTTTGCAAGGGGTTTGTTCCGGGCGATGCCGAGGGTCAGCGCGTTCGCGCCGGTGAAGGGGATGCCGATCATTTCAAGCAGGGCGGCAAAGTGCATTTCGTATCTGGAATCGCCGTCCACCCCTTCGCAGAGGTTGAAAATGACATCGGCTTTAGAGTCCGCGATGGACTCCCACGAGGAAAGAGGATTGGCAATGACCAGTTCCTCCACAGGAAATCCCAACACGTTGCAGGCGGTTCTGACTGCTTCCACTTCATTCTTGACCCCGGACTCCGACACACGATCCATTTCGCTGGTTTGTTTTCCCACGTCATTGCTGACAATCAGGATCAAAAGTGAAGAGGAGTTATATGGAATGTTCATGAACCGCCCCGGGAAAACGTGTTTTCGCCGCGCTGATTACTTTTCCGAAAATCTGGGCGTAGGAATATCCCGCGGCACGCGCCGCTTTCGGGAAACAGGAGTTTTCCTTCGGATCGGGCAGAATCCCGGGAATCGGATTGACCTCGATGATGTTCGGCTTTCCGTGCGCATCCAGACGCACATCCATCCGGCACCAGTCCCGAAGTTCCAACACCCGGAACGTCCGTTTGACCAGATCTTCGATCGATTTGCGTTCCGTCCGGGACAAAACCGCCGGGCATTCGAAGATCCGCAGGGGAGCTTTCGGCGTGTCCCAGACCCATTTTGCTTCGTAGGAATAGATTTTTCTTGCGCCGGGCGGCAGCTGCGAGAAGTCAAGGGCCACGATCGGCAGGATTTCCAGATCGTCCCCGTTTCCGATCATCGCAACCGTGTATTCCGCGCCCGGCAGGAAGGCTTCCAATATGACGGACTGCCTGTAAAGCTCAAGGCATTCCCGGATCAGCGCACGAGCCTGTTTTTCATTTTCCACCACAGACTTGTCGAAAATTCCCTTGCTGCTTCCTTCCGCGACCGGTTTCACGATCGCCGGGTATTCCATGCCCGACAGGTCGATCCGTTCTCCGGTCCGGAACACGCGGAAAGCCGCATTGGGAACTCCGCTCGCCGTGAGAATCTCCTTGCAATGCCCCTTGTGGAGGCAGATCCCGAGCGCAAGCGGACCGGAGCCGGTATAGGGAACGGAAAGTTTCTCGCAGATCATCGGGACGTAGGATTCCCGGCAGTCCCCGTACAGACCTTCCGCTATATTATAGACAAGGTCGGGGGACAGTCGTCTGAGTTTTCCTTCGAATCCGGCGTCCGCTTCCAGTCCGTGGACATCATGGCCGAACGAGGCGATCGCTTCTTTCACAGCGTGGATGGTGGCGGCGGAGT
>CAZORN010000377.1:0-2707 GCA_964581935.1 uncultured Victivallales bacterium | reverse complement strand
GCAGCGAGTTCCCGGCGGTCGTGATGCCCGTCCTGTCGCAGCATTACATGATGCTTCAGCGGAATCTTCTCTACACCGGCATCACCCGCGCGAAAAAACTGATGATTCTGGTGGGATCGCGGAAGGCCGTCTCGATGGCCGTGCGCAACGCCGTGCGGGAGCCGCGCCATTCCCTTCTGATCGAACGGTTGAACGACGCCTTCAACAATGCCATGAAAAGGAGCTTGTCATGATCCGCCAACCCTTGATGACGCCCGTCAACTTTACCTGGGATCTGCCCCGCTTCGGGCGCAACGGCGCGATTGCGTCGATCGGCTCCTGTTTTTCGCAGAACTTCGCCGAGACTCTTGCCGGCGCCGGGTTCCGCGTGGCTTCCAATCCCAATGGAATTCTCTACAACCCGGTATCCGTCGCGGACGCCCTCGAAAGGATCGCTTCGAAGACCGATTACCTTGCGGAAGAGTTTTTCGAGTTCAACGGTAAGTGGCGTTCGTGGTTCCATCACGGTTCCTTTGCGGACTCCGATCAGGAAACCGCCGTCCGGAAATGCAATGAGTCCTCCGCGGCGTTCGGAGAGGTTGCCCGGAACTGCGGTCTTTTCATCGTGACGCTCTCTTCCGCCGTGGTGTACCGGCTCATCGATTCAGGCCGGGTCGCGGCCAACTGCCACAAGGTTCCCGGCACCCGCTTCCGCCGCGAAATCCTCTCCGTCGAAGAGTGCATCGCACAGACAAAACGGATTGTAGGCATGATCCGGAACATCAATCCATCGTGCGTCATTCTCCTCACCCTTTCCCCGGTCCGGCATTATCCGGGCGACCTTGTGCTGAACGCCCGGTCAAAGGCTCATCTCCTGATCGCCATCCATCTCTGTTGCGACCATTCGGACAAGGTTCGTTATTTTCCCGCTTTTGAGATTGCGCAGGACGAGCTCCGCGATTACCGCTTCTACAAGGAAGATATGCTTCACCCGACTCCTTTGGCGGTCGATCTCATTCTGGACCGCTTTGTTTCGCAGGTTTTCGACGACGATTCCCAGGCTCTTTTCAAGGAAGCGCGCCGCCGTTTGCTCGTCTCGCTTCATCGTCAGAACGCAACGGATTCGGAGGAATAGACCATGTGCGGCATTGCCGGTTTCGTTCAACTCGATCATGCGCCCGCCGATGAATCGGCTTTGCGTTCCATGCTGGCGACGCTGGTGCGGCGCGGACCGGACGGCGGGGGAATGCGTCTGGACGGTTCCGTCGCGCTCGGACACCGCCGTCTATCCATCATCGACCTCGAGGGCGGCGCGCAGCCGCTGTCCAACGAGGACGGCTCCGTCTGGGTCACCTTCAACGGGGAAATCTTCAATTTCATGAAACTCCGCGAGGAGCTTTCCGCGCTGGGACATGTCTTCAAGACCCGTTCGGACACGGAAGTCATTGTACATCTGTATGAACAATACGGAAGCGGTTTCGTGCGCCGTCTCGACGGCTTTTTCGCTTTTGCGCTTTACGATTCCATACGGCGGAAAATGATTCTGGCGCGGGACCGTCTCGGGGTCAAGCCGCTGGTCTGGTTCCGGACGAAAGACGCGTTCGTGTTTGCCAGCACGATTCCGGCCCTCCGGGCGCATCCCGGATTCCCGCATGAGCTTTCCGCGCAGGCGGTATGGGATTTCCTTTCCCTGCAATATGTCCCGTGCGGAACGGTCTATTCGGACGTGGAAAAACTGCCGCCCGGATTCATTGCGGAGCTGTCCGAAGGGAAACTGACCGTTTCCCGCTACTGGAAGGCGGATTATTCAAAAACTCTCGATATTTCGTATCCGGACGCCTGCGCCGAACTCGGGCGTCTGGTCCGGAACGCGGTTGCAGACCGTCTCATTTCCGATGTCCCGCTGGGCGTGTTCCTTTCGGGCGGGATGGACTCGACGATCATCGCCGGACTGGCGGCCGAAGCCGTGGAAGGTCCCCTGAAATGCTATTCCATCGGGTTCAGCGAAAAAGATTACGACGAACGCGCCTTCGCCGAAGAGAACGCGGCTCTCGTCCGCACCTTTGCGCGGCATGGTTTTGAGCATCATGTCCGCGTGGTCGAACCCTGCGACGCCGCCCTGCTGGAGATGCTCGTTTCCGAATTCGGCGAGCCTTACGCCGACGCCTCCATGATCCCGACCTGCCTTCTCAGCCGTTTCGCCCGGGAACAGGTCACGGTCGCTCTCAGCGGCGACGGCGCGGACGAGGTTTTCTGCGGTTATGAGCGGTACCTTGCCATGCGCTGGCTGGGGCGTTTCGACTTCCTGCCGCCGGGCGTGCGCCGGGCGTTGTTCGGCCTGATCGCCGATTCGATCCCCTCCCGCGGAAACGAACGCGGACGCGCCGCCCGCGTGAAGCGTTTCCTCAAAGGAGCGTCGCTTTCGGGCGCGGAACGGTATCTGGGAATCGTCTCCCATACGGATGAATCGCTCAAGCATCGTTTCGGAGGCGCGTTTTTCAATAATGTGGTTCCGACACTCGGAAGTTTCAGCCCGGACGGTCTTTTCGGGAAGTGTTCCTCGTGTTCCGAGTTCGATCTCCAGACGTATCTTCCGGGCGACATTCTTCCGAAAACGGATATTTCTTCCATGGCCGTTTCGCTGGAAGTGCGTTCCCCGTTCCTCGACTATAAGACGGTCGAATTCGCCGCCTCGCTTCCGTATGAATTCAAGGAAAAGGGCGGACAC
>CAZORN010000376.1:0-2711 GCA_964581935.1 uncultured Victivallales bacterium | reverse complement strand
CGCAGTTCTTCCAGAAGGGCGGTCTTGCGCGAAGCCTCCAGCCGCTGTTCCAGCTCGAATTCCGGGTTGAAATGGCGGCAGACCGCCTCCTTCCCGGAAGAGATGACGATCAGGATTTCATCCGCGCCGGAGGCAACCGCCTCCTCGACGACATATTGAATCACCGGCTTGTCCACAATCGGGATCAGCTCCTTGGGAACGGACTTCGTGAACGGCAGGAAACGGGTGCCGAACCCGGCGGCGGGAATGACGGCTTTCATTTCCAGGCATCCTTCTGATTTTTGACAATGACCGGCTTGATCACATCGATCTGGAAGTCGCGGAAGGTCCGCACCAGATTCCCGAACATTTTTTCGTCCTCGTACGTTCCGATGATCGCCCCGCCCGAGCCCGTGAATTTCGCCGACGCGCCCGTCTTGCGCGCCAGCTCGACCATCTGGCGGTTCTTCCGGCTGATGGCGTCGGCGCAGACCTCGCAGCGCAGGTCGAAATTGCGGTTCAGGAGCGACGGAATTTCCGAATAATCGCGTTTTTCGAGCGCATCCTTGACCCGGTCGGTCAGGGACGCCCATTCGTTCATGGCGTCGAGCACCGCCTGTTTTCCCTCCAGGAAATCCTGCCGGAGACGGCTGTGGAGGACTTCGGAGCCTTCGGCAAGGTCGGTCCGGTAGGCGATGAAGATATTGAGGTCGTCCGGAATCTCGATGGGGGTGTATTTTCCGACGCGGTGCTTCTCCATGTGAGCCCGGTTGAAATCCATGTAGACCGGATAATTGTAGGATTGCGCCACGCGGTCCTGAAGTCCGGCGGGAATTCCGAGTTCATCCTTTTCCACCGCAAGCACCAGATTTGCGAAGTGGTCGGGCCTGATTTTGACCTCGTAGAAAAGGCAGAGCGCCCGCATCGCCGCGGTGATGATCGCCGAGGAGCCGGCCAGTCCGAGACGGTTCGGAATGCTGCTCCGGTAGCGCATCGTGAAATTCTTGTCTTCGATGGAGAGATTGTTTTCCTGCACGAATTCGTAGAATTTCTTGATGGTGGCCTTCAGGAGGCGGATGCCGCCGTAATACCCGTAGAGGGCGATGTCCTGATGCAGTTCCTCCATGCTCCCGAAGGTGTTGTGGTCGCGGATGGACGGCAGGAGGTCGAGCTCCGGACTTTCGTACAGTTCGGCCTCCGCCTCGTAGTTCTGAAACACGAAGGCGATGGTCTTTCCGAAATAGCCGTCGGAGGGGTTCCCCACCAGAGCCGCCCGCGGAAACGCTTTGCAGCGCAGGATCATTGAAATGTTCTCCCTGAAATAGAAGGATGCGGTTCGTGGAAAACCATCTTCGTTTCCGGATGTCGCAAGTCTGAAAAGATCATATTTACACGCCGGCGAGAGTCCCTTTGTAAGAACGGAGCATGTCGTCGAGCTTCAGGGAGAAATCAACGCCTTCGCCCCGGACGCTCAGCACGCCGGAGGCATTGGTTTTTCCGACCTTCGCAAAGGAGAAGCCCGCGAGCGCCTTTTCCAGCGCGGCGGCCTTTTCCGGCCTGCAAGTGACCAGGAAACGGCTGTTGGACTCGGAGAAGAGAATCTCCAGTCCGCTCATTCCTGCGGCATGAGGCGCCTTGGAAAGGTCCAGCTCCACGCCGACGCGTCCGCCCATGGCGGCTTTCGCGACAGCCACGCCCAGACCGCCCGATGCCGGGGCTCCGGCGGAGGCCAGAAGTCCGGCGCGGATCGCTTTTTCCATCGCCTTGCACAAGGACAGGGATTTTTCCGCATCGACCTTCGGGACCGAGTTTCCGACCGCACCGAGGAGGGCGAAATATTCGCTTCCGCCGAGCTCGGGAAGGGTCTCGCCGATCACGTAGACGTCGTCGCCCGCTTCCTTGAAATCCGGAGAAAGGGCGCAGGAAATATCGTCGATTTTGGAAATGGTGCTGAAAAGGACGGTCGGCGGAATGGAAATCTTGCGTCCGCCACGGGTGCTGTCGTTCTTCATGCTGTCCTTGCCGGAGATGCAGGGAACGCCGAACGCGCACGTATAGTCGTAGAGAGCCTTGTTGGCGCGGACGAGCTGGGCCATCTTGTATTCGCCGTCGGGCGTCTTTTCGCTCTGGACGGGATCGGGCCAGCAGAAGTTGTCCAGACCGGAAATGCGGTCGACGCGTCCGCCCGCGGCCACGGTGCGGCGCACGGCGAGGTCGATCACGGAAGCCATCATGTGATAGGTGTCGATGTCGCTGTAGCGGGGAAGCACGGCGGAGGAAAGGACCACGCCTTCGCGGGAGAGCGGCTCGATCATGAAGACCGAAGCGTCTGCCGCCACGTCGCGTTCCCTGCCGACATACGGCTTGATCACGCTCAATCCCTTGACCTCGTGGTCATATTGGCGCGCCTTGTATTCGGCGGAACAGATGTTCAGGGAGCCGAGGAGGGCGACCAGGTCCTTGCCGGCGTCGCGTCCGGACAGGGAGGGTTCCTCGAAATGCGGAGCCTTCCACTTCGCCTGAAGGGAAAGACGCGGGAGTCCTTCGTGCATGAAACTGATGTCGAGACAGCAGACCGTGCGGTCGCCCCAGAGCATCCGGAACTTGCCGTCGCCGGTGAATTCGCCGAGGACGGTCGCTTCCACGTCGCGGTCGGCGGCCAGCTTGAGGAATTCGTCGATATTTTCCGGCTGGACGGCGAAGCTCATGCGTTCCTGAGCCTCGGAAATGAG
>CAZORN010000375.1:0-2727 GCA_964581935.1 uncultured Victivallales bacterium | reverse complement strand
CGGAGGCGACCACATGATTTTTTCCGGACGCGGAAACCGTCCCCCGAATAAAGCGTTCCGGGGCGACAGGGTTTATCATCCGCTGATTGCCGGACTTTCGCTCCGCTTCTGGCAGGCTTACCTGAAAAACGATCCCGCCGCACTCCGTTTCGTCCGTTCGGAAAGGGCCATGAAGGAAAGGGTCGGCGACAATGCGAAAGTGGAAGTCGGAAATGAGGAAAAGCAGACCGGTAATTCACCGTCCGTCAGCCCCCGCCGGCAATCACCCCCCGGCAGATCACTGTAACGGCGGCGGTTCGTTCGGAGGATCATTCTGATTTCCGGAATCCGGAGCGTTGGAACCGGACGAATTCCCCTCTTCCCCGCCGCCGGGGATCCTGAGGCACAGCACCATCAGGATCATGCCTTCCGTGCTCAGAAGAATCCCGACCACCCAGATCAGTTCCGAAAGCCCGATCAGCGGCCAGACGAACAGCATGACTCCCAGCAGGATGCTGAGGACCGCCGTAAAGAAATGCAGAAGGACCTGCGAGGAGGCGTTTCCTGCCGCGAGACAGACCGTGATTCCGATCACTCCCGCGGAAATGAACAGCATGGAAACACTCCATGCCAGCGCCAGAATTTCCACCGCCGGATTCATCAGCAGAAGCGCCCCGATCACAAAGTAAAGGGAACCGTAAATACACCAGGCGATCCGCCGCCTTTCCAGCAGAAATGCGCTGGTGACGATCCAGATTCCTCCCAGGAAAAAACTCCAGCCAAGCACTGCCGCCAGCGTCAGAACCGCCAGCTGCGACTTCAACATGAAGAGAAGCCCCAGCAGAAAAACCAGAACGCCTCTCCAGAAAAGACTTCTTCTTGTCAGTCCTCCGATAATCTCCGGTGCGGCAAACAGATGGTTCCACATATTTCCTCCCATCGCTTTTGGTTTTTAGATCGCGGATTTTCCGGGAGCTCTCCGGAAAAATATCCCCTCCCGGCCAAGAAGTCAAGCCGATATTCAAAAATTAGCCGTATCCGGACTTTTCTTCCCCCGCATCCGCCGATTTGAAAAAGAGACTCTTTTTTTCGTTGGCGGTCTGTTATTTTTCCAAAAACAGGCTATATTTTCCGTATGTGAAAATTTCGGAAGATTCAATTATAAGGTGCAAAATGATCAACTTGGATAAGGATGAGCTGTATCCGCTGCTCTTTGAACCTGTCTATAAACCGGTTATGTGGGGAGGACACAAACTCGCGGACCTCCTTAAGCGTCCCGTCCCCAAAGACGGCCAGCCCATCGGCGAAGCCTGGGAAATCTGCGACCGGGAAGAGTTCGAAAGCCCCGTCCTCAACGGCGCCCTCAAGGGAACCACCCTACGCCAGCTCGTCGAAAACCTCGGACGCGATTTCGTCGGACACACCTACGACGGCGGACGCTTCCCGCTCCTCGTCAAACTCCTCGACGCCGGACGACGCCTCTCCCTTCAGGTCCATCCCAACGAGGAAGTGTGCGCACGTCTCGGCGGCGGAGCTCAGCCCAAAACCGAAATGTGGTACATCATCCAGGCCGACAAAGGTGCCAAGATCATCGCTGGTTTGAGCCCGAAATCCTCCCGCATGCGCTTCATGGAAAACCTCCATTCCGCCGACATCGAACAGCAGCTCCAGGTCTTCGATTCCTTCGCCGGAGACGCTTATTTCATCAACGCCGGACGCGTCCACGCCATCGGCGCCGGAAACCTCATCCTCGAAATCCAGCAGAACAGCGACACCACCTTCCGCATCAGCGACTGGGGACGCACCGGTTCCGACGGCAAACCCCGCAAGCTTCATATCGAGCAGGCCCTCGAAAGCATCGACTTCATGGACCGCACCGTCCCGCGCATCACCGGCGCCAGCGACAACGTAGACCACAACCGCAAGTTCCCCATCATCAACCGATGCCCCTTTTTCAAGGTGGACGAACTGATGCTGAACACCGACTGGCACGACTCCACCTCCAACAACTCCAGCTTCCATCTCCTTACCGCGATCAACAAACCTTTTGTCGTCGGCAATGATCGCAGAAAAACCCTGGTTCCCGTCGGGTCCACCTGCCTGATCCCCGCCTGTTTCGGAAGCTATTCCGTTTCCCTCCCGGAAGGCGGTCCCGCAACCCTCATCCGAACGACACTCTGAAAACGACAAGGATCTTTCCATGAACATTCAATGCACCCGGGCTCTCCAGACCCGACTCGCCGAAGCGTTCCCGCAGTCGCAAATTCCTGATGGATGGCAGCTTACAGCCGAACAGTGTCCCGAAGGCATGGCCGGGGACGTCACCATCAACTGCTTCCGCTTCGCCAAATTCTTCAAAACCGCGCCCGATGTCATGGCCGAAAAAGTCGCCGAACTGCTCGCCGCCGATCCCGATGTGAAAAAAGCCGAACGAGTCAAGGCGTTCGTCAACGTCACGCTCCACGCCGCCGCCCTTTTCCGCGACACCGCCGGAAACGTCTCCGCCCTCCTCGCGGAAGGCGTTCTCTCCAAGGAAGCGCGCCGCCGGATTCTCATCGAGTATTCCGCGCCCAACACCAACAAGCCCCAGCACCTCGGACACGTCCGCAACAACACCCTCGGAATGAGCGCATGCAGACTGCTGGCGCGCGTCGGACACGATGTCGTCCCGGTCAACCTCATCAACGACCGCGGCATCCACATCTGCAAGTCCATGCTCGCCTACATGCGTTTCGGAAACGGCGACAC
>CAZORN010000374.1:0-2733 GCA_964581935.1 uncultured Victivallales bacterium | reverse complement strand
CATGGGAGGGCATATAGACATTGTCGCACTTGTAGGCGAAAATCACGTCCGGGGAAAGCACCACGAATCCGTGAGCAAATCCACGGGGAATGAATACCTGACGTTTGTTGTTGCCGGAAAGTTCTATCGCGTAATGCTTTCCGAACGTCGGAGAACCGCGGCGGATGTCAAGACAGATGTCCAGAACCGCCCCCTGAACTACGCGAACCAGCTTGGCCTGGGTATACGGCGGAAGCTGATAGTGGAGCCCGCGAAGGACACCGAAACGCGACTTGGACTCATTGTCCTGAATAAACCGGACATCGATTCCCGCCTCTTTGAAATTTCCTTCATTCCAGACTTCAAAAAAATAGCCGCGAGCATCCCCGAAAACACGGGGCTCGAGGACACGGATTCCTTCTATGTCAGTATTGATCACATTCATTTCTGTGCATTTCTCCCAAGAACGGGTTCACAGTGAGTTCCCGATACACGGCGGGCTCATTAATATTTTCGATTCAAAACAATACATGCGGGAAGCGGTTTCGTCAATGATCCTTCCGCAAAAAAACATAATTTTTTCCGCACCCGGACGCGGTACGAAACCGGACTCGCAACAGACGGATCAGTCTTATTTTATGGGATATTCGTCGGCAGGCTCGTTCACTTCGCGCGAAGGAACACCGATCGGACTTATTTCAGATTCAAGTTCTTCCTTGTCCTCCTCCGAAATAGTTCCGTCATCGTGTTTGTCCGACTGATAAGTCTTGAGCTCCCGGTAGAGTTCGATCAGGTCGCGCGTGCCGCCCCACAGGAACCAGACGGTGGTAACGGAACCGATGACCAGTGGAATCATGATCGTATGGTACTTCCAGAAGAAGTCCCACCAGAGAATGGGCCACGGATGAATGAAATTCCACGACGTCCCGACGAGAAAGATGAACCACCAGAACATCGACCAGCCGAAAACGCTGTAGGAGATGATTTTGTCGGAAGTCGTGAAATGCTTGTCGATTCCGAGAAGCATGTTGAGGGAGCGTTTTTTCTCTCCGACGATCTTCACCCTGTCGGCGGCGACCGCGTACTGTCCGCGATGCAGCAGCTTATCCATGTTGTAATTTTTGCGGCAGGTCAGGAGCGACACGATCACAAACAGCAGGATCGAAATCACCATGGTATAGAAATACAGGACCTGACCGTTGATCGGGAATTTGTCCGGATGGTCCGTGATCAGGCTGAATGTCGGAAAAAGAGCCGCAAGACGGGGCTGGACGGAAGTCCAGCACTGCTGAAGGATGATCGAGGACACGGCAAGGCTGGAACCGGATATCATCGCGACCCAGGCGCCCGCCGTCGTGGCTTTTTTCCAGTAAAGACCGCCGGCGATCACGGAACCCGCACCGCCCAGGAATATCGCGCCGGTAATGGCGAAGAACATCAGGATATACTCGGTCTGCCTGAAAAATATGCTGAAGAAAAAGCCGAAGACAGCCACGCCGATGACCGCCGCGCGAAGCAGGAAAATATGCTGCTGGGGAGACAGTGCTTTCTTGCGAAGCGGCATCACGATGTCCTGAATGAAAATGCTTCCCCAGGAATGGAGATAAGAGCCGTCGCACGAGAGCAGCCCGAAAAACATCAGCGAGCAGAACATGCCTTTAATGACGATGGGAAGCATCATGCTGATGGCGACCGGCATACGCATCTGGCTTTGTATCTGGGGATCGCTGATCTGGTTCAGGACGTTCTGCACATTGGCGGCGCCCTCCACGAAATTGGGATGCTTCAGGTAGGTCACCGCGCATATGGCCAGCAGAGTGATCATGACGCCCTTGGTCGCATTCCGCCATGTCCCGAGGATCGCGCCCATTTTCGCCTCATGGGCATTTTTGGCGCAGGAGTTGAAGGCATGTCCGCCCTGCCACGCCATGACTCCGTAGATCGAACTCATCACGCCGATAAGGACATACCATATATTGAAGTCCTTGGCTTTGGCGATGTCGAAAGGATTCAGCATGGATTTCCCGGCCGGGGCGCTGGCAAGCACGTCCTGAATCTCCTGCCAGTTGAAAATCACGAAGAGCGTAACGATAATGAAAAGATACATTACGAGGGCAATCAGGCCCTCCAGACAGTCGGTGATCATGATGGCGAGCTGTCCGCCGGTCAGCGTCATGGTAAGCGCCAGCGTCAGATAGACCGCCATGATGATGATGAAGGTCTCAATATGGAACCATCCGAATACGCTGACTTTCTGCGGAAGCCCGCAGAAGAAAACGAAAAACCGTGCGCTGACGGCCGGAAAGATGCCGTAGTTGACCACGCCGGAAAGGAATCCGAGAAACCCGGCGAAAAGACGGAAGTTCCGGCTGTAGCGCATCTCGAAAAACTGCGCCAGCGTCATGGCCCGGGTTTCGCGGTAACGGTAATAGATGTATCCGGTCAGGGCGATGAAGAGCCCCAGCGGGATCGTCATCTGGGACCACCATGTGATGGTGAAGCCCGCCTCATGGAACATTTCGAAAAGGGCGACCATGCTGATGACGGCCATTCCGGTTTCGCCTCTGGCATTGCAGATCAGGTAACGGCCGCCCAGACGGCCGCCGGCCATGAATTCCGCCACGCTTTTCATGTACTTTCTGGTGTTCAGAGATACAATCAGGATAATTACCAGGGGAACCAGCACTATCAGCCAGTCGATATAAGCCATTTCCATGAATCTCCATTTTAGGATTTTTTGTTGTAAATACAATC
>CAZORN010000373.1:0-2750 GCA_964581935.1 uncultured Victivallales bacterium | reverse complement strand
ATACGCCGAAGGCGCTGCCGAAACGCTTTTTCAGCGCGGACGTGGTGTGGTTCGGGGCTACCGCCTTGACGCCCGCCATTCACGAGAAGCTTTCCGTACTTCTGAAAAAAGCCAAGGACAACGGCGCCCTGACAGCGGTCACGACGGTCTTCGACTTCATCAACGAGAAACGCAATCCCGGAAAACCGTGGCCGATGGGCGACGGCGCGGCGTCCTATCCTCTGATCGATCTTCTGGTTCTCGACTGGGACGAGGCGGTCCGTCTTTCGGGAAAGAAAACGCTGGAGACCATCTCGGTCTTCTTCCGTAAATCGGGCGTTTCCGCTTTTGCCATCACACACGGCGCCAAGGACTTCTATGTGTGGTCCGACGGACGCGTCTTCCGCAAAATGAAACTGACCGTCCTTCCGGTTTCGGCACTGGTGGACGCGGACCTTGCGGCCCATCCCGAACAGCGCGGCGACACCACGGGCTGCGGCGACAATTTCGCGGGAGGCTTCATCTCCTCGCTGATCCGTCAGCTTGCGGAAGAAAAGGAGCCGGGCAAGTTCGACCTCATCGATGCCGCCGCGTGGGCCGCCGCTTCCGGCGGATTCGCCTGTTTCTGTCTCGGCGGAACCTATCTGGAAAAGAAGTCCGGCGAAAAGCGCGCGAAACTCCAGCGTTATCACGACGCCTATTTCAAACAGCTCGGGAAATAACGCGGATGCCGTGAAAAAACCCGGGAGAGAAGAAAAACCTTTTTGAAAAAAGCTTTTTTCTTCCTCCCGGGCCCTCCATCTTTTTACAAAAATTTTTGGGTTATAATTTATTGCATCGCAATAAATTATGAGTTAGAAATCTTTGGGAAGGATTAGGGTGCGGGGAAAGGGAAAGCCATTTTTGAAAGGGTTCCCATTTCCTGCGTCCGGAACTTTTGAAGACGGCTTATTCTTCTTCGTTCTTGGCTTTGCGGGTCATCAATTCCATGACGGCGTCCGCAGGAGATTTCCCCTTGTAAATGATGTCGTGGATCGTTTCCACCAGCGGGGTTTCCACGTCCAGTTTCCGGGAAAGATCAAGTGCCGATTCGGAGGTTTTGACTCCTTCCGCCACGACCATTCCCATGGAGGCGATGATTTCAGAGGCCTTGCGTCCTTTGCCAAGCTCCTCGCCGACGAAGTGGTTGCGGCTGTGCGAACTCATGCAGGTGACGATCAGGTCACCGACGCCGCTGAGTCCGGCGAAGGTCTGCGCCTTGCCGCCGAGAGCGATTCCGAGACGTCCGAGTTCGGCGATGGCGCGGGTCATCAGGGCGGCTTTCGGGTTGTCGCCCAGCTTCATGCCGTCGATGATTCCGGCGGCGATGGCATATACGTTTTTCAGCGAGCCGCCCAGCTCGACTCCGATCCAGTCCGTACCGGTATAGACGCGGAAGACTTCATTCATGAAGACCGACTGAATGCTTTTGGCCAGTGCGAGATCCTGCGATGCCACGACGACAGCGGTCGGAATCCTGCGGGCGACTTCTTCCGCAAGGCTGGGACCGGAAAGGACCGCGTAACGGCAGTCGCCGAGCACCTGTGCGCAGAGTTCGCTCATGCGGAGAAGGGTGCCCGTTTCGATGCCCTTTGCGATGTTGAGCAGGGCGTGCCGGTCTTTGTTGAAATGGGGCTGGAGCTTCTGAAGGGTTGCGCGCATGTACTGGGACGGCGCGGCCAGCACGAGAAGCTCGGCGTCGGCGACGGCCTTTGCGATGTCTTCCTCTACTTTGAGCTCAGGGGGCAGAGGCATCCCTTTAAGGAAAGGATTCACACCCGTGCGCGCGATGGTGCGGAGATTTTCGGGAAAGGGTCCCCAGAGGGTTACATGGTGGCGGTTGGCGAGAAGGACGAGGGCCAGGGAGGTTCCCCATGCGCCGTCGCCGAGAATCGTGACACGGATCGGCAAGGAATTCATTTCGGTTCCGCCTCGCTTTTCGGCTTCTTGACGAAGCGGCTTTCCGTTCCGTTGAGCAGACGCTTGATGTTGGAGATGTGGCGCACGACGGTCAGGAGGGCGAAGACCAGCAGGAGGATCATTTCCGGACGGGTGAAGGAAACACCGGCGAAACGGGAAAGCGCCCATGCCGCGGCGGGAAGCGCGACGGCGGCGCAGATGCTGGCCAGAGAAACATAACGGCTGGAGAAGAAGACGATCCCCCAGACCGCGGCGGCGCAGAGGACCGCCAGCGGATTCAGCGCAAGAATCGCTCCGGCGGCGGTGGAGACGCCCTTGCCTCCCTTGAATCCGAGGTAGATGGGGTAGATGTGTCCGACGACCACGATGAAGGCGGTCAGGACGACCAGAAGGCCGGCGGTATTGCGCGAGGCCCAGGAAAGGTCGTCCAGCAGACAGTTGGCGACGACCACGGGAATTGCGCCCTTGAGGAGGTCGAGGGCGAAGCAGAGGCGTCCCCAGTTTTTGCCGATGACGCGCGTGACGTTGGTGGCGCCGATGTTTCCGCTTCCCTGCGTGCGGATGTCGATGCCCTTGAATTTCCCGATCAGGTATCCGAATGGAATCGAACCGATCAGGTAACTGCCGGCCAGTGTGGCGGCGAATACCAGAAGTGTTTCCAACTGAGTCATTTTTTCTCCAGTGTGTTTGCCCCCGGAGTCCGGAGGGAGTATATTACATTTCGCAAGTACAATTCAATGGAGACATATTATGCTTCAAAACAGTGATTTTTCAAGCGGGAAAGGAAAAACTTTTCGGGCAAAGCTCCTGAT
>CAZORN010000372.1:0-2770 GCA_964581935.1 uncultured Victivallales bacterium | reverse complement strand
GTCAGGATCAGAATCCGTTCGCGCATGGCTTCCTGAAAGTCCTTGACCCTGATTTTCTGTCCGAAAACCGTTCCCACCACGGCAGTGGGTGCGGAAGGATTCTGTCCGAAGAACATCGAACCGTCAAGACCGGGCGTGAAAAACCAGACAAACGAAATGATAATGATGAAGGAGAAAATTCCGAACAGAATTTTATTATGCTTGACCAGCACCGTGTTCATTCTTCTTATAACCATGGAACCATCCTTGTTTTATCGTTGATGAAAAGAGAAAATCATTCTTATAATGTATATGCGGCAGACGGTTTATTCAACCCGCGAACGGCTCCTTGTTGGAAGAAAATGACGATTTTACGCCTTTTTGACCTTGATGCCGCCGGGAGTGTCTTCCACAACCCAGCCCTGCGCCTTGAGCTGGTCGCGGATTTCGTCGGCCAGACTGAAATCCCGCGCCTTCCGGGCGTCGGAACGCTTTTGCGCAAGCTCGAGAATCTCCGCCGGGACCTCCTCGGCGGAAGCCGCATCCACCTCCAGAGCTCCGAGAATCCGGTCGAACCGGCGGAACTGTTCCAGAATCACGTCCGCGGCTTCGGACTCGAATTCGTTCGCGGCCAGCGCCGCGTTCACGGCACGCTCCAGCGTGAAGACGGCGGCCAGAACCTCCGCAATTCCCAGATCGTTCCCGATCCCATCCGCAAAGGATTTTTCGGCATTCTGCGCCAGCTCCAGCGCCTTTTCCTTCCCGAGCGGTCCCTTTTTCAGGGAACGCAGACGCTGGAAGAATCCGGCGAACTTCCGGAGCGTATTCCGCGCCTGGTCGCAGAGGTCGATGCTGAAATTGAGCTTGGACCGGTAATGGGTTCCGATCAGGGCCCAGCGGATTTCCGCGCCGGTGTATCCCTTCGCGATCAGGTCGCGCAGCGTATAGAAGTTCCCGAGCGACTTGGACATCTTTTTGTTCTCGATCGTGAGGTGTTCGCAATGGAGCCAGTAGTTCACGAACTTGCAGGAGTTGGCCGCCTCGCTCTGGGCGATCTCGTCCTCATGGTGCGGAAACATGTTGTCCACGCCGCCGGTATGGATGTCGAAGGTCTTTCCCAGATACTTCATGCTCATGGCGCTGCATTCCAGATGCCAGCCGGGACGTCCCGGCCCCCACGGACTGTCCCACTTGACGTCTCCGTCGGAGGGGCTCCACGCCTTCCAGAGGGCGAAGTCGGCCACGGCGTCCTTTTCATATTCATCGCTGTTGATGCGAACCCCGGCGCGCTGCTGTTCGCGGTCGATCCGGGCGAGCTGTCCATAGGCGGCGAACTTGCCGATGGAAAAATAAACCGAGCCGTCATCGGACTGATAGGCGAATCCTTTGTCGAAAAGCGTCTGGATGAGACGGATCATCTCCGGGATATGCGTGGTGGCTTCCGGATAATGTTCGGCGGGCTCGATCCGCAGGGCCTTGAGGTCTTCGAAAAAGGCGTCCTTGTATTTGCGGGTGAAATCCTGAAGAAGAAGCCCCGCCGCGCGGGAATCGCGGATGGTCTTGTCGTCGACGTCGGTCAGGTTCATCACCTGGACGACACGGCTTCCGAAATATTCCAGAGTCCGGCGGAGGATATCCTCGAAGAGATAGGCGCGGAAATTGCCGATATGGGCAAAGTTGTAGACGGTCGGGCCGCAGGTATACATTTTCACGGTTCCGGGCTGAATCGGTTGAAACTCCTGAAGACTTCTGCCGAGGGTATTGAAAAAACGCATTCCGTGCTCCTTTCCTTATCCAATATGAAAACCCAGCAATGTACACGTTGGACGGGAGTTTTTCCACGCTGGAAAGAGAAGTTTCCGGTAAAAAACCTCATTCCGCGCTGAAAACGGAGCTTCGGAACTTGTCAAAGCATGAAAACAAGGCTACATTATCGCGGTATAAACCAAGGAGTACCGGAATATGCTGAAGATTTTGGCCGCCACTTCCAATAAACATAAAGTGATCGAATTCAAAGCCGCTTTCGCTCCGCTGCTGGAAAAAATCACCCTCCTCTCCCAGGACTCCATTCCGGCCTTCCCGGAAATTCCGGAAACCGGGTCCTCCTTCGAGGAAAACGCCATGATCAAGGCCCGCACCGCTTCGGCATACGCCGACATGCCCGCCTTCGCCGACGATTCCGGACTGGAAGTCGCCGCCCTCGACGGAGCGCCGGGAATCTACTCCGCACGGTATGCAGGCGACAACGCGACCGATGCCGACCGTATCGCCAAACTGCTTTCCGAACTCAAGGGACAGCCCAATCGCCGCGCCCGTTTCGTCTGCGTCATCGCCCTGGCCTACCGCGGAATCGAAGTCAAGGCTTTCCGCGGCGAAATCAACGGCGAAATCATCACGGAACCGCGCGGCTCCTTCGGTTTCGGCTACGATCCGGTATTCGTTCCGGACGGTTATAAACAGACTTTCGGCGAACTCGGCCCCGAAGTCAAGGACCGCATCAGCCACCGCGCTCAAGCCCTCGAAAAACTGGTCGCCTTCATCAAGGCCGAACTGGATTCCATGGATGATTTTGAATTTGAATGAAACTTCTTCTTACGATTCTGCTCTTTTCCCTCTTCTCCGCCGCATACCCGGCGGAAAGGGCGGTTTTCGACCGTCCCCTGAAGCCCGGCGCAGCCTTTGATTGCACCATCCGTTCCGAACAGTCCGCACGTTATTCCTTCCAGATGCCCGGCGCGGACAACCCGGTCGTCAAGCTCGACACCGTTTCGGTTTCCTTTGCCGCGCGCCT
>CAZORN010000371.1:0-2771 GCA_964581935.1 uncultured Victivallales bacterium | reverse complement strand
TTGCCGTTCTTCATTTTCAGGGAGGCCGGGGGACACATCTTTTCGCAGAGTCCGCAACCGATGCAGAGTTTTCTGTTCAGAATCGGTTTTGCCACGACGGCGTCCCGGAGGAATTTTTTGAAGAACGGGGGCAGGGGCGCTCCCCATTCGCAGAGGAGTCCCGGAGGAGGCGGCAGTCTCAGCCGTTGGAGTTCAGGCAAAGTGCCCGCCACTTCCACTTCCGGCAGGAGTCCGCGTTTTTTCGCGCATTCCAGAATCAGGAGGTCATCGCAGCCGAGAAGAGGTGCCACCGAGGCGTCCAGCGCCAGCGAATCGCTTGAGCCTGCGATGAATCCGCGTTCCGCGGGAGTTCCGCTGCCGGGGCCGTTGCCTTCCATGCAGACGATTCCGTCCAGCAGATTGAATTGCGGACGGACCGCCAGATAAATATCGAGCAGGAGGTCCGCAAAGCGTTCAAAATTTTTGCCCACGGCCAGGTGCCAGCCGAGGCGTTCGCTTCCCTTGATCATTCCGAAGAGGTTTTTCACGCACAGCGTCAGCATCATCATCCCGTGTGTCTTGGCCTTTGCGACATCCACCACGGCATCGAAATCCAGATACTCGCGCGCAATCTCAACATGATGGAAGCACTGTCCGGGAACCTGCCGTATGGGGGCGAACTCCACAAACGAAGCCACGGGCACGCCGAGTCTCGCAAATTCTCCGTCGAGCTTCATGGCGCGGACCACCGCGGGCGCGGTCTGGACTGCGGGGGTTTCGATGATGGAGACTTTCGCTCCGGCGTCCAGAAATATTTTCACGCTCTCCAGCAGAAAAGCCGGATGCACGCAGGCGATATCCTCGTCCCGGCGCCATGCCAAAAAATTGGGCTTGAACATCAGTTTTTTCCCGGAGACGCTTCCGCCGAAATCCTGAATCTGAATGGCGATCACATCTTCCAGCGCCGCGCGGAGGCGTTTTTTGTCCGCATACGAAGGACACTGGGAATAGGCGACCCGGAATTTGGACCCTGTCATGAAAAATAATCCTCGAGCTGGATGATGGTTTCCGGATTGCGGAGCTTGGTGAGCGCGTTGGTTTCGATCTGGCGGATCCGTTCGCGGGAGATGTTGAAATGTTTGCTCATTTCGGTCAGGGACATCGGCTTGGCGCCGTCCAGACCGTAGCGCAGGGAGAGCACTTCCCGCGTGCGGGGCGGCAGTGTATTCAGCATTTCTCCGAGCTTCTGGGAAAGAATTTTCCGGGCGAGGCTATGCATCGGATCGTCGTCGTCATGCAGATCCTTCACGGTGTCTTCCAGAAGCACGTCCTTGCCGTTGTTCCAGGAGAACACCGGCGCCTGGAGGGAGATGGACTGCATGGACATGCGCTTGAGGGAGTTGACGCGCTCGCGGGTCATTTCCAGTTTTTCGGCGACTTCTTCGACGGTGGCCTCGCGCCCGTTTTCCTGCAGGAAAAGCTGTTCCGCCTTGTTGATCTTGTTCAGCGTGGACAGCATGTGGACCGGGAGGCGGATCACGCGGGACTGTCTGCCGACCGCGTGGAAGACGCACTGCTTGATCCACCAGGTCGCATAGGTGCAGAAACGATGCCCCAGCTTGTAGTCGAACTTGTCGATGGCTTTCATCAGCCCGATGTTGCCTTCCTGGATCAGGTCGACGAAGGGGACACCGCGTCCCTGGAATTTCTTGGCGATGCTCACCACAAGACGCAGATTTCCTTCCACGAGCGTATTGCGTTTCACATCCAGTTCCGCGGAAAGGTCGTCGAGCAGTTTCAGATGGGACGTCAGTTCTTCGCGGGAGCACAACAGTTCCTTCTGGAGGAGTTCTTCCGAATTTTCCTTTTCCGGCGAGTTCAGGAGAAGCTTGTTGGTGCGGAGGGTTTCCAGCATGTCGAAGACATGTTCGATCAGGATCGGATATTTCAGCATCAGACGGCTTCCGGAGGCCCGGAGCCGTTTCAGCGCGGAATTGTCGTGAGAGTTGAAAGCCTCCAGAATCTTTTTGTAAAGATCTTCCAGTTCCGTCCGGAAGGCATCCGTCTCCTTCAGCAGTTCGAGCGCGTTTCCGTTTTCCGCCTGAAGAGATTGGGGAAAAACGTCGCAGAAGGAATCCGGCGTTTTGAGTTTTTCGAGGAGACGGATGTGGTATTTGTATACGAACCCGAAAAAGGACATTTTTTCCCGAATTTTTTCATGAATGAGGCGGATTTGTTCCCAAAGGGCCGTTTCCTGATCGCAATCCAGGGGTTCCGCGGCCGAGAGACGTTCCATATATAAACGCAGGATCTTTCCGCATTCATAGCCGGAAGAGACTTCTTCCGGGGCTTCGGAAGGATTATTCACTTCGACTTCAGTGTCCGGAGCAGAAATGGCTCCATCCGTTTCCGGAGCCGTCCGTTCATCCTGTTCTTCGTCATTCTGTCTGGGAGGAGTCATCCCATTCACCTTTCCGTGATCCGTTGGCCGGATGCTGTTCTTCTATCACCAATACTGTAGCGAACATGTCAGGATTTTCAAGTCCCTCTTGTGAAAACCGCGGTTTTTATTTTTTTTCCTCATTATGTATCAGATACCGTTTGTCGGTACGTCTAATAAAGTTGCCGTATTCCGGTCATTTCACAGGCGGGCTTCATTTCAGATTGTTTTCTTTTTTATTTCCCCTTCCGCTTGACTTTGCATGGATTTTGACCTATTGTAACAGGCTATTGAAATCATCCATAATTACGGAGCAGCAAAAAATGAAAATCCATTCGATCTTTCTTGCTTT
>CAZORN010000370.1:0-2776 GCA_964581935.1 uncultured Victivallales bacterium | reverse complement strand
AAGAACGTTTCCGCACTACCGTGCCGAAACATGCCGGAAACGGCAACGTCGGACAGCGGAAAGCAGGAATCGAGCAGAGGTCCGGAAAAAAAAGTCAAGCAAAGGATTGAACTGAAAAACAGCAAGGGAAGAATCAGAACGGAAGTTCAATCCGTTCGCGCGCCTGAAAGGCGGAAGAAGAACGGTATCCGGCGGCTTTCGCCAGCGCCAGGGCTTTGTCGAAGTCCGCGGCGACATCCACCGGCGAATGCGAATCGGACCCGAAGGTCAAGGGCATCCCCGCTTTCCGCGCAAGCGTCAGCAGGTCGAGGGACGGATAAAGTTCGTGGATGTTCTTACGGAGTCCCGCCGTATTGATCTCGATCGCGATTCCCCGGGAGGCGGCCAACTCAAAAGCCTCCCTCATTTTCCAGACAAAACCGGACCGGTTCATTGGCATGAAGCCGAACTTTTTGGGCAGGTCGGGATGCGCCATGATCTCGAACGGGAAGGAATCGATGAAATCGCAGAGGAGTTCGGCATAACGGTTCCATACCCAGTCCGTGCCGCGTTCCTCCCAGATGTGAATCTGGTCCGGATTGTCGAAAGCGAAGTCATCGACATAATGGATGGAGCCGATCCGATAATCGAAAGGTTCGGCGTCGATGGCGGCGGCAACCTCGTTCATGCGTCCCGGGACGTAATCGAGTTCGATTCCATAGAGGACTTTCAGGGGAGTATGGCGTGCCTTTTTCTGGATTTCGCGGACAGAAGCGCGGTAGTCGGCGAACTGGGAGGGCTCCATGCGGACATCCGAGTCGTAACCGACAGGCCACGGGATATGGTCGGAAACGCCGAAAAAGGAGAGTCCCTTGTCAAGAGCCGAACGCAGATATTCGTCAGCCGTTCCGACTGCGTGCTTGCAGAGCGGGGTATGGGAATGGAGATCCGCCCACTTCATGACCGGTCATCCCTGAATTTTGCGTTTGACGGCGGAAATATTATGCCGGAGAGCCTCGTTCTGGGCGGAAAGGGCCTTGACCTGAGCCACGGCGTGAAGCACGGTGGCATGGTTGCGTCCGCCGAATGCGTTGCCGATGTCCACGAGGGAATGTTCCGTCATTTCACGGGAAAGGAACATGGCGATCATGCGGGGTTCGGCGATATTTTTGGGCCGTTTCGGACCGGTCAGATCGCTTACGCGAAGGGAGAAATATTCAGCAATGGTCTGCTGAATACGGTCAATGGTGACTTTCCGGGTCTGGGCTTCCTTGTCGAGCATGTCGGCAAGAATGCCTTCGGCCTCGTCCATGGGAATGGAGCGTCCGAGCATGGAGGAATAGGCGACCAGGCGCATGAGCGCGCCTTTGAGCGTGCGGATGCTGGAGGAGATGCGTTCGGCCACATAATGGATCACGTCCGGAGAGAGCTTCACGAGCTGTTCCTTCTGTTCGTGCTGAAGGATGGAAAGGCGCGTCTCGAAGGTGGTCGGGGAAGTGATCTGGGTGGTCACGCCGGACTCGAAACGGGAAACGAGACGGGCTTCCAGTCCGCGGATCTCGGAGGGGCGCTTGTCGGAAGTAAGGATAATCTGCTTGCCCGCGTTGTAAAGCGTGTTGAAGGTGTTGAAGAACTCCTCCTGGATCTGATCCTTGCCTCCGAGCTGGTGAACGTCGTCAATCAGAAGGAGGTCGACTTCGCGGAAATGGTTTCTGAACTCGAAATGGGACTTGAAGGTGGAATGGGTGCGGAGGGAATCCAGATATGCGTTCAGGAAGGCTTCGCAAGTGACGTAACGGACGATTTTGCCGGGGAAATTCTTGTGCACCTGATTTGCAACGGCCTGAATCAGATGGGTTTTGCCCATGCCCGTGCTGCCGTAGATATAGAGGGGATTGAATTTCCCGGGAGCCTGCGCGGCAGTGATGGCGGCGGAATAGGCATAACGGTTTTCCTCTCCGACGATAAAATTGTCGAAGGTATAGGAGGGGAGGCAGTTCGGCGCGTTTTCGGAATCGGTCGAGAAGCCGTGGGCCGACTCGAGAACAAAGGAAGACGGCTCGGGATCGGCAGAGGAATCCTCTTCCGGGAAGGAGACGCTGTGACCGGTTTCGATTTCGAATTTGAAGTTTTTGCCGTTGGCGTCGAGAAGACCGTCCGAAAGGATATCGCTGTAATTTTCGGTGAGCCATTTGGCATAAATGTCGTCCGAAACACCGAGAACGATTTTAGTATCGTCCACCCGTACAGGAACAATTCCGGCAAACCACTGCATATAAACGTTTTCGGGCACTCTTGCCCGAATCGAGCTGCAAGTTTTTTCCCAAATTCCCGAAGCTGAAACCCGCTCCTGATCCATTCCGACAACCGTCCCTTCCGAAAATCCGACCCGACTTATTAACATAAGCATCAGAAACACCGCAAGATATACCGGGTTGCTTCAGAATGCCAATGAAAAAAGTTCAAAAAATCTATTTTTATTTATTTTCCGTTCCGGCGGCGGAAAGGCATGGGCAGGAAAGAGATTGAGCCTGAAAATACATGAAAAGCGTTTTTGACTATGTGGCATGTCAAAAAGTCAAGTATCTGAACAAAGTTTTTTCAAACTTTTTGAGAAAAGCGCCCAAAAACAAAATTCCAGCCCGAATCCGCCGCAGAAAGAAAAAATTATCAACAAGTTATTAACATCATGCACCAGTCCCTCGAGGACTATACCGATTAACTTGTACCGCTTTTGAAAATATGCAAGCAGTGAAAATCAATTCTTTTCAAAAAATATTTCGGTTTTGTAAGGAAA
>CAZORN010000369.1:0-2780 GCA_964581935.1 uncultured Victivallales bacterium | reverse complement strand
AAGGAGAGTTGTCATTGTGAAACTGCTGTATGCGGCGAACATCCTTTTCATGAGCGGGGGGCTCCTCGCCTTGTGGACAAGGCGTGAGAATTTTCTGTCCGCGATTCTGGGGTGTCTGGGAGCGCTGGCCGGATGTCTGTGTCTCCTGATTCCGGTCGCCGGAATCTTTTTCGGTCCGGAGATTCCGGCCTCCTCGAAGATGCTTCCGATTTCCTTTGATCTTCTTTCCGCCCTTTTTCTGCTTCCCCTTCTGATGGTGGCGATTCCGGCCGCGCTGTATTCTCCCTCGTATCTGAGAGGGCACGACTCCAACGGCAAGGGCGGCGTCTACTGGTTTTTCTTCAATATGACTCTGGCTTCCATGACGCTGGTCACCTTGACGCCCAATCCGCTGTTTTTCCTGGTCGCCTGGGAAATGATGGGGCTCATGAGCTTTGCGCTGGTGGCGTTTGAATTCAAAGCGGCGGAAACGATGCGTGCGGCGCGGATTTATCTGTATGCATGCCACGCGGGCGGCTCGTTCCTGATCCTGCTGATCGTCCTGCTGGACGGGAATCCCCTGTCCGGAATCATGGGGCTTTCTGTGTTTTTCCTGGGACTGGCCGGATTCGGCTTGAAGGTCGGTTTTATTCCTCTTCATGTCTGGCTTCAGGAAGCTCATCCGGCGGCTCCCGCTCCTGTTTCGGCTCTGATGTCCGGAGCCATGCTGAATCTTGGATTCTACGGTCTGATGCGTTTTGTGATCCAGCCTTCCGGACCGCTCGAGGTTTACGGCTGGAGCTTCCTGATTCTCGGCGCGGTCGCCTCGGTCGGCGGAATTCTCTTTGCGGCAGCGCAGGACAACCTCAAGCGGCTTCTCGCCTATTCCAGCATTGAAAACATGGGGGTGATTTCGCTGGGACTGGGGCTCGGATTCCTGGGCGGAGCCAATGACGATGTGATCATAGCCTCCCTCGGCTTTTCCGGCGCCATCCTCCACCTTTTCAACCACGCCGTCCTCAAAGCCGGTCTTTTCCTTTGCGCGGGCTCTGTCTACAAGGCGACGGACACCCTGCGGATGGACCGTCTCGGAGGGCTTCTCAAACGGATGCCCTGGACGGGCACCCTGTTTACTTTATATTCTCTTTCCATCAGCGCGCTTCCGCCTTTCAACGGATTCCTGGGTGAATTCCTCATTTATCTGGCGGCCTTCACGGGCATAGCCACCGCCGCGGGGACGATGTTCGGCGCTTCGCTTCTCTGCATCCTGGCGCTGGCTCTGACCGGGGGAATCGCGGCGGGTGTTTTCGTGAAGGCCATTTCGGCGGTCTTTCTTGGAGAGCCGCGGAGTCCCGAAGCCGCGGAGGCGAAAAGCGAAAGATTCGGGATGGTCATTCCGGCCGGGATCTTCGCCTTCTTGTGTCTCGCGATCGCATTGTGGTCGCCGACTGTCTGCCAGAACGCCTCTCCGCTGATCCGCTATTTCACGGACCTTCCGCCGGAGGACATCAACAGCCAGCTCCTGACGATTTCCATCTACCTCCACAGAATCGGAATCCTTTCCTGCGTCTCGCTGGTGCTGTTTGGTCTGGCCGCCCTGTTCCGGGCCTTCCTCTCCCGCGGACGCGAGGAACGGACAGAGGGCACCTGGGACTGCGGATATGCCGCGCCCGACGCCCGCATGGAATATACCGGCAGCGCCTTTGTCCAGCCGACAGTTCATTTCTTTTCTTTCCTGCTCCACTCCGTGAAAAAGGGGAGCCGCCCTGAAAAACTTTTTCCGGAAGAGGCCTCGCTGGAAGTGGAGACTCCCGACGGCGCGTCCCGGTTTTTCTGGGATCCCCTGTTCCGTCTGACCGGCAGGGTATCCGACAAGATCCGCATATTGCAGTCCGGATATCTTCATCTTTATATTCTGGTGATGATCGTCGCTCTGATTCTGATGCTGGTCTGGGGATTCGGCTTGCCCCCGCGCGGTGCGTCCGACGGAATTCCCGGGGACAACGGTTATCTCGAAGTTGAAACGACGCAAGACGAAGGAGACCGCTCATGACTCAGTCGCAATCTGTCTGGCTCGTCTGTTTTCTGCTTTCGCTGATTCTGTGTCCGCTTTTTCCGGGGGTCGTCAACCGGACGAAGGCCTTCTTCGCGGGACGCCACGGTCCGCGTTATCTTCAGCTTTATTATGACATTTTCAAACTGTTCCGCAAGGGAAGCGTCTACAGCCGGACCGCGACCGACGTTCTGCGTCTGGCTCCCATGGCCCTGCTGGGATCGCTTCTGACGGCGGCCCTTCTGCTTCCGTTCGGCATGACCGAATCGCCGCTTGCTTTCTGCGGGGACTTCATCCTGTTCTTCTATCTTCTCGGTCTCGGCCGGGTGATGCTGGTTCTCGGTGCGATGGACACCGGATCCAGTTTCGAGGGCATGGGTTCGAGCCGTGAAATGCAGTTCTCCGCGTTCGCGGAAGTCGTCATTTTCTGCATCCTCGCGTTTCTTGTTCTGCTGACCGGACGCCTTCACCTGACCGGAGTCCTGAACGGATTCGACGTGAGCGCCTGGATCGTCAGCGGGACTTCGATGCTGTTTGTCGCGGGAGCGTTTTTCATGGTGATGCTGTCGGAGTCCTGCCGGGTGCCGTTCGACGATCCTGAAACGCATCTGGAACTGACGATGATTCATGAGGCCATGATTCTGGATTACGGCGGGCCCGATCTCGGCATTATTCTCTATTCGTCTTCCCTGAAGCTCTGGATGCTGGCCTCCTTCTTCGTGATGCTGGTTCTTCCCGTGAGCAGCGG
>CAZORN010000368.1:0-2781 GCA_964581935.1 uncultured Victivallales bacterium | reverse complement strand
CTCCAGAGCGTCCGGATAAATGTCATACAGGTCGTCCCAGATCATCATGGTCTTCCCGAGTTTTTTCGTGACGATCCGATGGATGTTTTTCAGGTGCGAAAGGTAGATTCCGCTCTGGCCTTCCTTTTCGAGGCGTTTTTTGCAGACATCGCAATAGCCGATGTCCCACGCCTCGTCGAATCCTGCATGAAAATATTCGCAGGGGAAAAGCGCGGACACTTCCCGGGCGTATCTTTCCAGAAATTCGAGCGTCTCCGGATTCGACGGACAGAAGACATGCTTGAACGTGCCGAAACGCCCTCTCGCATTTCCCAGAAGTTCTCCGTATTTTTCATATTCGGGAACGGTCAGGAAATGTTCCGCATGACCGAACATGGGAAGAACGGGGATGATCTCGATTCCCTTCGAAAGGGCGTAGGAAACGATTTCGCGGATTTCCGTTTCGGAGTAGGACATGTTTTCGGGAATCGCGTGGAAGGAACGGGTCCGGACGCGTCCTTCCAGATACAGGATCAGATAATTGTAGTCATACCGGCTGATGAAGTCGATGATTTCCTTGATATATGCCACGGTTTCCGGCTGACGCGCCAGATCCATCTGCACTGCGCGGAAGGCAAAATTGTGTTTTCCCATCGGATTTTCCTGTCTGATTCCCGTTGATCTGCTGATTGGTTTAGAAAAGCGTTGCTTACAATAACATTCGTTTCAGACAAGTCAATCGGAAAAAAGCAGAAGCATTCCGTAAAAGGCCGGAAAAAACAGGAGTCAGGAACTCATGCGGCGGATGAAACGGGTCGGGAAAACCTGATGGACCGGCTTTTCGGGCTTCTCCTGAATGATGGAGAGAATCGCCTTGTTCAGAGCCTCGACAGGGTGCGCAACCGTGCTCAGGGACGGATAGACCAGCTTGCCTCCGACCTCGTCGTCGAACCCGATCACCGCGATTCGGTCCGGCACTTTGACACCGTGCTCGGTGGCGTAGTTGAGGAATCCGAGCGCCATGCGGTCCGTATCGAAAAAGACAGCGTCGGCTCCGGATTCAAGGATCTTCTTCCCCAGATTGCGGCCGTTCTCGAAAGATCCGAGGGCATTGAGGCGGATCAGTTCCGGACGCCGTGCGGGAGGCGTCTTTTCAAACGCCTCCTGAAGCCCTTTCTCGCGGGAGGGAAGGTCGCCGCAGCGCAGAATCTTCTTTTTCCCTTCGTCGATCAGCGTGGAAATGGCGTCTCGGATGCCCGTCGCGCGGTTGATATTGAGCGTATGACCGTCCTCCACAAGCGTGTCCTGATCCACATAGATGGGCGTCAGGGGAAAACGCCTGAAAAGTTCCTGGACGGAGGGCTGCACACGAGCCCCTACGAACATGGTGACGACCACGAATTCGGCGATGCCGGACCATTGCGTCAGGATGGTTTCCAGCTCCTCGGCCTTGCCCGTGAACTGGCCGACCACAGGATAATAGCCGCAGGATTCGAGGCGGACCTCCAGATCCAGCAGTTTCTGCATGAAACTTTCGTGGGAAAGCCCCGTGCTGAGGATTCCCACGAAGTTGGAGCGGTTGAGCCGCAGATTCCGGGCCGCCATGTTCGGGATGTAGTTGTGTTCCCGGGCAAGCGCCAGAATCAGCTCGCGCTTTTCCGGGTGGACATGGGCCTGATCCTTCAGGACACGGCTGACCGTCCGGATGGAAAGTCCGGAAAGTTCAGCCAGTCGCTTGAGGGTGATCTGTTCCATGTTTTATTCTGCCGCAACGTCCCTGAAACGGCGTTTCCGCGCTTACTTCTTCGGCACGCCGAGAAGCGAGAGGTGTTTCTCGAAATGCCGGCGGACGGTTTCGACGTATTCCTCTTCAAGCTTGTGCATGGCGGCAAAGAAAAGCGGACGGATTTCCGCATCGCGGAGAATCGGGCCGTAGGTGATGTGCAGCAGCTGGCGCGCCTCGGCCATTTCCATCAGCTTGGGAAGCTCGGAGTCCGCCATCTTGTCGACATCACCGATTTTGGAGATGTCGGCGGTGATATGGTAGAGCTTGAGCATGTCGTTGAACGAGGACAGCGCCTTCTTGTGCATTTTGCGGTAGAGGACGGGGTCATGGACGGCAATCACGCGCACGGCTTCCAGCCAGCTGGTTCCGGCGGTTTTCAGGTGGAGACGCATTCCGGTCATGGCTCCGACGGTCGGATAGACGGCGAACTTGTCGCTGCCGGAGTGGACCGAAACCTTGTAGCCTCCGCAGTGGCGGGCGATGTCGGCGTGGACCTTGAACTGGCGGTCGAATTCGGCCAGGTCGCCGATGTAGTCGATCGCCTTCTGGAATTCACCGATGAAACGGGGCGCGAGCGAAGTGAATTCCACGCCGCGGCGTCCCAGCTCTCCGGCGATGAAATAGTGATGCGAGGGGAGCGTCGGAGAGGTGGTTTCGTCGATGGAGATTTCGAGATCGAACTTGTCGCCGCGCTTGCTTTTCAGGTGTTCGTAGACTTCTTTTGCGAAGTCGAGCGCCTGGAGATACATGACCGCGCAGCGGCGCACGGTTTCGGCGTCCATTTCGATCTGGCTTTCCCCGAGCTTGATTTTCTTGCCGGAATAGGAGTCGAGCAGCTGTTTCCGGGTGTCGGCGGGAAGCTTGGCGAAGGCTTCGTCGATCTGGGACTGGGGCCAGCTGCCCGCGGCCGCGAGCATCACTTCGGAGAGGTCGAGCGTGATCATCGGCATTCCGGCGGCCAGAGCCACATCGATGTCCTTGATCTTTTTGAGATGGTCGCCGTCCGCTCCGTAGCC
>CAZORN010000367.1:0-2801 GCA_964581935.1 uncultured Victivallales bacterium | reverse complement strand
CCGAGGGCTACAACTTCCGGGGAGCCTGCCATGACGTGTCGCTTCAGGTGCGCCAGTGCCTGATCTGGAAAAAGAATTCGCTGGTGCTCGGACGGCAGGACTTCAAGTGGATTCACGAACCGGTGCTTTACGGCTGGAAAGAGGGAGCGACGCACCGCTGGTTCAGCGATTTCTCGCAGACGACCGTGATGGAGTTCGCCAAGCCGCGCTGCAACGACGTGCACCCGACCATGAAACCGGTCGAGATGCTGGTCTACCTCGTCAAAAACTCCAGCAAGCGCGGCGAAACCGTCATCGACACCTTCGGCGGCTCAGGCTCGACGCTGATCGCCTGCGAGCAGACCGGGCGCCAATGCCGCATCATGGAATTGGACGAAAAATACTGCGACGTCATCAGAAAACGCTGGGCCGAGTTCGTCCATGGCGAAGGCTGCGACTGGCAGGCGAAAACGCCGCGTTCCGACGAGGAACTCAATCGCCCTGCCGAATAAGTTCGAACGAGCCTTTTTTAACGGAACTGCGTTTGAACCTCGGATTCTCCTTGCCGGTGATTTCGCGGAAGATGGCGGAGTAGAGGCTCTGCTCCGGAGTTTTCGCGGCGGTAGGAATCCATAACCCGGCGGCGACGGCCTTGGCGACCAGCTCTTTCGCGTTCAGCGGCGCTTCGGTTTCAAGAACTTTCGCCGCCGCGTCGAGAAGCGAGAGCTTTTTCGCCGGAGCCGGGACTCCCGGTTCCGGCATGGCAGGTTCATTCGGAGCTTCGACTGCCGGGGCGGCCGGTTCCGGCGTTGCGATTTCGGGCGGCGCTTCCGCAGCCGGAACGGCGATGACGCGTTCAAACTTCATCGTCGTGAACTCTCTCCCGTTGGCGCGGCTTCTGACCCGCCATCTGCCGTTCTCAGCTCCGATCACTTCTACTTCGATCTCGTTGCGTCCGACCTTGACGATGGCGGCGCTTCCGACCGCGATTCCGTTCACTGTGTCCATTTCGACCTCCTTGCGGTTGTTTTCGGCACTGCGCATATACAAGCGTGAACCTGCGGACATAGCAAGGCAATACCATGGAGACAAGCGACTTATATGGAAAACTCTTTAAAAATGACGGCGCTTTCGCCGGAGAACGTCGTTCAACTGCTGAAGCGGGCGGGCTGCCGCGGCATGACGATGGAACTCCTCGAAAGGGACATCGACGCCGGACTTCCGGTGAACGGGGACGGAACGATCAATCTCATCGAATACACGGCCTGGATGATAAGGGAGGTGAACCGCGATGGCAATGAATCCGAGCAAACTCAAACCGATTGACATCGTCCGGCTGGTCAACTCGACGCAGTTGCAGGCGGTGCTGAACGACCGCCAGCTCCGGCGGCACCGGGACCGGGCCGGATTCCGCATCACGGACGATGGAGGCCAGTCGCTCAATCTGTTCAAATACGCGGCGTGGCTCCGGGAGCAGCTGCTTGTCCGCGAGACCGCGCCGGTTCAGACATACGAGAGCAAAAAGGCCGCCGTCCGCAACCGCAACATCGCTCTCGCCATCGCCGGACGCGACATCGGCGAGTTGCCGGAGGTGGTCGATCCGGAACGGAAAAAACTGGCGGAACGCAGCTTCCGGCTGTTTTGCGAAAGCTACTTTCCGGAGACCTTCCGGCTTGGCTGGTCGAAGGATCACCTGAAGGCGATCAATAAAATCGAGACGGCGGTTTTGCGTGGCGGACTCTTCGCCCTGGCGATGCCGCGCGGTTCGGGAAAAAGTTCGCTGGCCGAGGCGGCATGCCTGTGGTCGATGCTGTACGGACACCGGGAGTTCGTCATGCTGATCGGCGCGACCGAATCGGCGGCGCTGGAAACGCTCGAAAGCATCAAAACGGAACTCGACGTCAACGAACTGCTCGGCGAGGACTTCCCGGAAGCCGTGTTCCCGATCCAATCTCTGGACGGCATCGCGAACCGTTGCGCCGGTCAGCTCTACAAGGGCGAACGCACCCGCATCGTCTGGACGAGCAACGAGATCGTGCTGCCGACCATCGCCGGAAGCAAGGCGTCGGGGGCGGTCATCCGGGTGTCCGGGATCACCGGACGCATCCGCGGCATGAAGTTCAAAAAGCCGAACGGACGCTCCATCCGTCCGGGGCTGGTCGTCATCGACGATCCGCAGACCTCGGAAAGCGCGGGTTCCCTGGAGCAGACCCGGAAGCGCGTCCGCGTCCTGGCCGGGGACATTCTCGGCCTCGCCGGGCCGGGCGAAAAGATCTCCGGCATCATGCCGTGCACCATCATCCGTCCGGGCGACATGGCAGAGCAGATACTCTCCAAGGAAAAACACCCGGAGTGGAACGGCGAGCGGACGAAGATGCTCTACAAGTTCCCGAGCAACACAAAGCTGTGGGACGAGTACGCCGACCTCCGGGCCGAGGGGCTGCGCTGCTCCGGCGACATCCATGAAGCCACCGAATTCTATGAAGCCCACCGGGCGGAGATGGACGAAGGCGCGGAAGTCGCGTGGACGGATCGCTATAACCATGACGAGATTTCGGCGATCCAGCACGCGATGAACCTCAAGTTGCAGGACGAAGTGGCGTTCTGGTCGGAATACCAGAACGAGCCGCTGCCGGAAGACCTGGGCAGCGAGGAGCAGCTCTCCATCGACGGTGTCATCCACAAACTCAACGGGCGCGGACACCTGGACGTTCCGGTCGGCTGCAACCGCATCACGATGTTCGTCGACATCCAGAAGACCTTGCTTTTCTATGTGGTTTGCGCCTGGGAGGACGACTTCACCGGCTACGTGATCGACTACG
>CAZORN010000366.1:0-2807 GCA_964581935.1 uncultured Victivallales bacterium | reverse complement strand
CCGATTCCGTCGTCGCGGACAGGAAAATATTTATATGAATCGGCATAGAACATCATCCCGTTCATGATGGTCTTGGTGTTGTTCAGACAGGAAATATTCTGCGCTGTCTGCTTTGCCGCGTTCAGAGCGGGGAGCAGCATTCCTGCCAGAATGGCGATGATCGCAATCACGACCAGGAGTTCGATCAATGTGAAATTCTTCTCTTGCTTTTTCATGTCGGCCTCTCTTTGTTTATCCTTGAAATGAATGTTGATCCATGATTTTCTGCGAGACCTGATCTGTTTTCGGCCGGTGCTGAAAAAGAATCCGTGCGTAATCCTGTTATATTGGACTCATCCAAAGGGCATTCTGTTCGATTTTTCTTTTTCGGAAGAGCGCCGAGTGTATGGATGCGGAGCTTTTCCGGGAGGGGGAAAGATGGAATACTGAGCCGGTGCGGAGCCTCTTTCCCTTCGATTTCCCGGAGCAGGAGAGCAGCGCCTTCCCGTCCGACCTGCTTGTAATCGCAGAGATACGAAAAAATATCAGCCGAACTGCCCGGCAGGGCGACACAGTCGGCGGAAAGGATAGCGATTTCTTCCGGGACGCGGATGTTCCTTTCCTGAAGTTCCGCGAGAACGGCGTAAGCCACGATGGGAAAGAGTGTGAGGATGCAGGTCGTGCGTGGAGCTTTTTCCAGCATCTCGCGGACGCATTCCCGTGTGCTGGAAAAAGTTTCAGACAGCCGTTGGGTGGAGTAAACCGGCTTGATTCGGTGCTTCGAAAGCGTGTCGAAGACGGCGTCCTTCCTCTGCTGTGCGATCGAGAAGGTGGGATTGATCCCGAAGAAAGCGAAGTTGCGGTGTTCGGCCGCAACGGCTTCTTCGACGAGGTCGGACATCGCGGCATAGTCGTCGGCGACGACGCGCGGGCAGTCCAGAATATCGGTTTCGGTCTGGATCATGGCGACGGGGAACTTTTCCGTCTGGAAATCCCGGATCCATTCGCTTCCGTTGACCGTGCCCCAGAGGAGCGCGCCGTCGAGAAGCTGTCCGCGGATCATTTTGAGGTAGCGTTTTGAGTTCAGGAAAGCGGGCGTGGCTTCCAGCAGCAGGAGATCGATTTCACGTTCCGCGAGAAACTCCTGAGCGCCGCGGATGCACGCGCTCAGATTGAGGTCGGCATAACGTTCGAAGCCGCCCTGGTCCAGGGAGTCTTTCGTCAGTTCGGAAAAAATCATTGCGACGGTGTTGGCGCGTCTGGAATAAATCCGGCGGAAATGCTCGTTCGGTTCGTAGCGGAGTCTGGCGCACAAATCCAGAATGGACTGCTGTCTGACGGAAGGTTCGGTTTCCGGAGAGAGATTGAGGGCGCGGGAAACCGTCGCCTGGGAGACCCCGGCCGCTTTCGCGATGTCGCGGATGTTCAACGGTTTTTTCTGCTCTACCATGGTTCTCTCTGTTCCCTTATGGTGAAACTAGTTTCATCGCCTCTGTCTTATTCTAGATCATTTTCTTTCTATTGTCAATTTGAAAAGTCGGATCAGGGTAATATTTAACCAATTCCGAACCGGTTCCGAATTGAACCTGAATCCCGATCCTTGGAGCCATACCGGAAAAACCTTGTTTCCGCGGCGGTCCTCTGAGTTTTCGGAATTCGGACAATTCATTTTCTTTTTTAATTATAGCTGTTTTCCGGCAAGTGTCAATATATAAAAGAGACAAATAGATTTACCATCCGGCCAAAATGAGAGGATTCCGGTCCGGAAAGAGGGGGGAGGTCTTTTTGTCAACTCAGAAAATGGACCATTCTTTCCGGTTGCGGATGACCGGACGTCCGCTCTCCCATTCAATCGGGAGCCAGACGCAGCGTCCGTCGATGGCGTTTTCCGGGTTCCAGCGGTCGCCCATGTAAATGAGACGTCCGTCTTCCAGTTTCAGCACGAATGTGCTCTGGGAATGGTAGGTGAACCCGCCGTCCGCGTCGATGGCCGGGTTTCCCAGCTCGGTCCACGGACCGAAAAGATGGTCCGCGACGGCGGAGCGGGCGGCGTTGGGCGCCCACCCGGTGCATCCGGAGCCGATGAAATAATATCGTCCTTCGTGCTTGAAAATGCACGGGGCTTCCATCCAGCGTTTGACGAAGATGCGTTCCCACACGCCGGAGAATCCGGTGAAGTCTTCCGTGAGGAGGGAGATATGGAGCGTGCTGTTGATCTCGGAGGAGTAAATCAGATACGCCTTGCCGTCGTCGTCCTGAAACAGGGTCATGTCGCGGGAGTCCTGTCCGAGGAAATATCCGATGGTCATATAATCGACGTTCATGGCTTCCGGACATTCGGATCCGGGCAGGATGTCGTAAATCTTCTTATGTTCCATCATGGTTTCGCGGGAGAATCCGGCGTCGCGCATGGAGACGGGCTTCGTTCCGGTGTCCGCCCGTCCGTGCCATAGGAAGACGAAGGGGCCTTCCGGGGAATCCGAGACGGCCGTGCCGCAATGGGCCATGCGGTAGTCGTTTGGGTTGCCCTCGAAGTGATACCACAGCACGAATTTTCCGGTTTTTGCGCAGAAGAGCGCTTTGGGACGCTCCAGCACGCAGCCGGGCGGAAGCTCGGGGATGCGACCGTCGCGGATGTCCAGCGCGAGCCCGCGGTCTTCCCACCGGAGGAGGTCGCGTGAACGGTAGACATGGACGCCGTCGAAGGCGCGGTTGCCTTTTTCGCCCGGCCCCTTGTGTTCGCCGTACCAGTAGAAGAAGTCCCCGAAACGGAGAATGCCTCCGCCGTGCGCGTTGACGGGAACGCCGTTCGTGTCGAGCCAGAGTTC
>CAZORN010000365.1:0-2810 GCA_964581935.1 uncultured Victivallales bacterium | reverse complement strand
CCCGGACCGATCCGGCTCCAGCGTCGCGCGGCGACCGTCTACGCCAAGGCCATGGTGCGGATTCCGGAGGAACGGTTCCTCGTTCTGCTGGACGCCTTTTCCCTGGCGGCGGCGGAAGAGAACGCGGCGGGTCATCGCGTTGTGACCGCGCCGACGTCCGGTTCGGCGGGGCTGATGCCCGGCGTGCTGTATTTCCTGCGGCGTGTGCGGGGCGTCGGAACGGGGAAATTGCTGGACGGCATGCTGATTGCCGGACTGATCGCCATGATTGCGAAACACAACGCAAGCATTTCCGGGGCGGAAGTGGGCTGTCAGGGCGAGATCGGGGTCGCGGCGGCGATGACCGCCGGGCTTCTCGCGGAAGTAAACGGCTGTTCTTTTGCCGCCGTCGGCTGTGCGGCGGAAATCGCGCTGGAACACCACCTCGGTCTGAGCTGCGATCCGGTGGACGGCTATGTCCAGATTCCGTGCATCGAACGGAACGCGGTCGGGGCGGTGACCGCCTTCAATGCGGCTCTGATCGCCTCGGTCAGCGACCCTTCCCGGCAGAAGGTCAGCTTCGACGAAGTCCTCGAAGCGATGCTCCAGACCGGCAAGTGCATGTCGCCCGCCTTCAAGGAAACCTCCCGGGGCGGTCTGGCCGCGTGCACCCTCTGCGGATAATCCCTTTTCATCTTTATCCAACGATAAAAAAGAAGCGCGGAGAAAATATTTTTCCGCGCTTCTTTCAGATGCAAAAAATGGAGTCTTTTCCCGGATGTCATTCCGCGGGCCAGGCCACCGGCTGGGTGAAAATGACTTCCTTGTTTGCGGGCAGGCCGATCGCCTTGCCGAGAGCCGCTTTGTCGACCAGACCGCAGACGACCGTGGACAACCCTTCGGAGGCCGCGTAGAGATATACGTTCTGGGAAGCGTATCCGGCGTGGTTGGAGGCGTAGAGAATCTTGTCCTCGCGATCCTTGCCGATCTTCGACAGGTCCGCCACATAAATCAGGTCGACCGGAGCGATTTTGTGGAAAGGCTGCTTTCCGCAGCTTTCCCGGATGTCTTTTCTGGAGATCTGGGTCAGGGTGTTCGTCTTGGGATTATAGACATACAGGCCCGATGCCATGGCGGCGTAAATCTCCAGATTCTGGGCATTGCGCGCGGTGGGGACGGTCTTGCGTCCATCGGGACGCGAGATGCCGTCCGCCGCGTAGAAGAGATTGGAAAGGACCTGCGGCGGAAGCGGTTTCCCGCTGAACTGCCGGGCGCTTTTGCGGAGAGTGAAACACTCCATCAGCGGTTTTCCGCCCTTCTTGTCCGGGACCGGAAGCTGGATGTCCTGTCCGGCAAGAAACTGGGTTCCCGCCGCGAAGATTCCGATTGCCAGCAGTGAGCCGAGAATGCTTTTCGTGTTCATGTCCTTCTTCCTTTCTCTTGTTTGAACGCAGGTCGTCTCGTAAATAAAGGAGCTTATTCTTTCGATTTGTTGGCACGGGCGTTATATTTGTCCAGCGCGGCATGACCGAATTCGCGGAATTTCTGGCAGATGGTGTAAAGCGGCGGAATCAGAACGATGCCGACGAGGGTTGCCAGGAGCATTCCGGAAAAGGTGGTGACGCCGATGGCGACGCGGCTGCCCGCGCCCGCCCCGGTGGCGACGACCATCGGGAAGACGCCGATGATGAAGGACCATGCGGTCATGAGCACGGCGCGATAGCGGAAACGTCCGCCACGGAGGGCCGCGTCTCCGATCTCGACGCCCGCTTCCCGTTCCTGTTTGGAGAATTCGACCATCAGGATGGCGTTCTTGCTGGCCAGACCGATCAGCATGATGAGTCCGAGCTGTGCGTAAATGCTCATCGGAAGGTTCCAGATGAGCAATCCGAGCAGCCCGCCGAGAAGGGCGACGGAAACCGAGAGAATGACGGGCAGGGGAATGGTCCAGCTTTCATACTGTCCGACCAGGAAAAGGTAGCCGAAGATGAAGGCGAGGGCCAGAAGGAATCCGACCTGCCCCTGATTTTTGGATTCCTGATAGCTCATGTCCGTCCAGGAGATCTGATAGCCGCGCGGGAGTTTCGCATCGGCCAGATGCTGGATTTCGGTCATCATGGTTCCGCTGCTGACGAAGGGGGTCGTCATGACCACCACGACGGCGTTCTGGAACTGGTTGAAGCGGGTGAGCATCCGCGGTCCGGCGATATAGGAGACGCTGGCGAGCGAGCTCAGCGGGACCATTGAACCGGAATTGGTCTTCACGAGAAGCTGTTCGACGTCCTTGATGTTTCTCCGGCTGCCCGCATCGGACTGGACTTTGACCTTGTAGGTAAAGCCGCCGATGTTGAAGTCGTTCACCGGGTAGGCCGCGAGGTTCTGCTGGAGCGCGGCGAACACATTTCCGACGGGAACCCCGAGGGCTTCCGCCTTCTTGCGGTCAAGCTGAAGGGAGAGCTGCGGCGTATTGACGTCGAATTTGCTGAAGGCGAAACGGGTTCCGGGCAGTTTCTGGATTTCCTGGACGAAGGAGGTCACCGCTCCGGCGAACTCCTGAGGGGAACGGTTCTGGGTATCCTGAAACGCGAAAGTCACGCCGCCGGTAACGCCGAGCCCCATGATGGCCGGAGGAATGAAGGCCGTGATCTTTGCGTCATGGAGCTTTTCGCCGGCCTTCTGGATATTTCCATAGATCGCGTTGATGGAAAGGTCCGGGGTTTTCCGTTCGGACCAGTCATTGAGAGTCACGAACATGAGTCCGATGTTTTCGCCGTTTCCGCTCATGAAACTGAATCCGCTGACGGCGAAGACGTTTTTCACGCCGGGGATGG
>CAZORN010000364.1:0-2814 GCA_964581935.1 uncultured Victivallales bacterium | reverse complement strand
TCGACCACCCTCGACCTCTGCTATTTCTTCACCGACGGAGTGGAAGCGTATGCCGCGGTCAAGGATTCGCCCGCATTCGGCAAAGAGGACCGCGAAAAAATCGAATCGGTTCTCTTCGTTCCCCTGATGAAAAATCTTTATTCGCACAATATCGAATTCACCAACATGCAGCTCCACCACATCTCGAATTACGGGATCGCGGCCATCCTGCTGAACCGTTACTGGAATCTGCTTGGAGACGCCCTCTACGGCGACCACGGATTCTATGCCTTCCTCCGGGACGGTTTCACCGCGGACGGCATCGCGCTCGAAGGCGGGGTCTACCACCCCTTCGGGCTCATTCCGCTGCTGGATTTCACGGCAAGGATCCGCGAATGCGGGGTCGAACTGGTCAACGATCCGTTCAAACGCATTTTCGACCACGGCATCCGCTGTACTCCGCAGGGCGTCGCCGACGCCAACCTCCGGTCCACGTATCCGCTGGCCTGGGAACGCTTCAAAGATCCGAAGTATCTGCCCACCCTGAAGCTCATGAAGAAACTGCCGCCCGGAATTCAGGCGAAGGAGGTTCCGGACACGATCTTCCTCGGAAATACGCTCCAGAAGAACAACGGTTACCTCTGGATCCGGGAAGACGGCCCCTACGGTTTCCGTGCCATTGCGATCAACTACATCATGGGATGGGACCGCATGGAGCATGACCGTCTGAATTACCGTCTTTTCGATCACGGAATGCTCTCGCACGAAGTCGGACGGGTCGGCTATACGAACCCCGGCGCCGACATGGATTCCACCATCTCCCACAACACCATCGTGGTGGACGGGAAAGACGCCGCGCCCAATCCCTCCACGCTCGCAGCATTTCTCGACCGCAAGGCCATGCCTGGCGCGCTGTTTACGGAAAATCCGCAGTCTCCGCTTTATCCGGGCGTCGCGTTCTCCCGCGTGGTCGCGCTCTTCGACGGCATTCTGTTCGTGGGCGACAGGCAATACGCGAAGGACGGCAAGGTCCACACCTTCGACTGGCCCTTCTACGCGCCATGGCTGCCCAATGCAAACGAAAACGATTGGAACTTCACCCTTCCCGGCGAATTCAAGGCTCCCTTCAAGACCTCTTACCGCTATGTGACTTCCGCCGTCTCTTCCCCGGTGAAGGACGGTGTAAAAGCCTCGGTCGACATTCCGCCGTCCACTCTTGATAAAGGGTTCGACGTCAGGCAGAAATCCGACCGGCGCCTTTCCATGACATTCGCCCTGCCCCGTGAAACCACGGCGGCAAAGTTCAGGATCGGACGCGGACACAATCCGAAGCCCGGCCCGATGCTTCTGCTCCGTCAGCAGGGTACGGACGCCGAATTCGCGGTCGCCTTCGACGTAGTCAAGCCGGGCGGAAAGGAACGGATCGAAAGTGTCCGTTCCCTTCCCTTCGAACCGGCCGACCCCCTTTCCGCCGTATGGGAAGTCAAGGCGGACTCGGGAACGTATTACGTGATCGTGAACCGCACGGGAAAAGAATTGAAAGCCGGAAACATCAGAACCAACCAGCCGTTTGAGGTCCTCAAGAAATGAAAAAGTTGTTATTTGCCGCCCTCGCCGCCGCCTCGCTCGGACTCCACGCCGATCTCAAGGAAAAAGTCTATAAATTCATGCCCCTCCAGTCCGATCTGGGGGTTGTCTCCGGAAACGGGACCCGCTCGCAGGAAGCGGTCTTCACCCGAGAATCCCCCGCGTTCACGCCCGACTTCAAATCCGTCGAGGCCGGCAAGCCTCGTTTCTTCAACGGCGGACTTCTGATTGAAAACGGCGGAAAAACGCTCGAACGCGGCGCATGGAATTTCCTGCCCGCGGGAACGCCGTTTCTCGAAGGCGGGAAAACGGCCGCCGGAATTCATGGCGATGCGCTGGAATTCTCCGGCAGCCAGTCCCTCAAAGCGATTCCCATCAAGATCGGCGGAGCGCATGTCTTTTCCTTCTACGCGAAAGGCAAAGGAACGCTCTCCCTGACGCCTCTCCTGAACCTGAAAAGCGGAACGGCGAAAAAACTTCCGGCGGCTTCCTTTCCCCTGACTTCCGAATGGCAGCGATTCCACGTTTCCTTCTCCGCCGGAAATCCGGCCAAGGACGCGGACCCGGCGGTCTCCTTCGGCGGCGCGTTCCAGACGGAAAACGCCGCGATTTCCGCCCCGATGCTGGAAGGCCCCTGCATCTATTTCCAGACCTTCTCTCCGAGCACCTACATCCCGAACGGAGCTTTCCGCGCGGCGGACAAGCTGAAACTCCCGGTCATGACCCCGGAACAGGGAACGGAAGGGGCTTTCTCCTTCGTTTTCGAGCCGACTTCGCAAGGCTGGTGGCAGACGCTCCTTTCCGTGGGCGGCGGCTGGAAACCGGACATGGAACTCTCCTACAACGTGTATGCGCCGACCAATACGCGCCTCACGCTCCAGTTCCGCGGAAAAAAGATGCTGGCCCCGGCACGTCTTGAACTCGGACGGAAATATCATATTCTTGTGAACTATACGAAAGACGGATTCTCCCTCTGGCTCGACGGCAAAAAGCTCGGCGAAGAGAAAGCTCCCGGAGTCCCCTTCACGACCAAAGACCTCTTCCTCGGAAGCCGCGACATCGAAATCAGGGCCAACGGACTCTTCCGCAACCTTGCCATCTTCAAGGCCCCGCTGGAAGACGGAGAAATTCAGGAACTCTTCCGAAGCCCCGACCTGACCGCCCTTCTCCCGGCGAAGGAGGTGTCTCTCGCCAGCCCTTTTGTGTTTTCCCCGTTAACGCGGGGATAATCACGGTTCTGTTCGACAG
>CAZORN010000363.1:0-2841 GCA_964581935.1 uncultured Victivallales bacterium | reverse complement strand
GCAGGAGCTTTTCATATTCGGGGGGAGGCAGTTCAAAAGCAATAACCTGATCCACACGGTAGCTTTCCAGAAAAGAGATTCCATCCGGAAACAGGAACAGAACCCGGGACCTCTTCCGTTTTAGATATTTCCGGAACTTTTCCATCCGGGCGATATCTTTCTCATCCGTTGACTGGAACACAACGGCGACTTTCTGGAAATGTCTGCCGGACTCGTTCCGGTAGTTCCGTTTCCGGGCTTCGGCAAGAACGGCATTCCGCAGGTCGGGAGACACCCCGTATTTGTTGGACAGCGCCCGGGACACCTGGGAAACGGAAATGCAGAGGGCGTCGGCAATATCGCGGAGGCGGGGTTTCATGAACGCGCCCTCCCCGTGGATTTGCGGATGACGAGCCGCCCCGGAAGAATGGTCTGAAGCGGAATCGGACGTCCCTTCAGTTTTTCCAGCAGGAGGCGGACCCCGGTTTCCACCACGTTCCGGTTGTCGATCCGGATGGAGGTCAGCCCGAGTTCCGGCGACAGATCGAGCTCATATACGATCAGCGAAACATCTTCCGGAATGCGTTTTCCGCAATGCCGGAAAATATCCAGAATCCGGCGGTGGTGCGGATCGGTCACGACGATGAACGCGGTAAACCCCTCTTTCAGCAGTCGCGGGATGACTTCCCTCACTTTTTCCAGCGGTTCATACATCTCGTTCCGCACATATTCCCGGATACCCATTTCTTCCGCCGCCCCGAAAAAGCCTTTTTCGCCCCGGACAAGATTCTTTTTCGGAGTCGAAAAATCGACCGGCCGGATACGCACGATCTTGCGATGTCCGAGCTTGGCAAGGTGCTCCACCGCCATGCGCATTTCTCCATCCGCGTCCGGCTGGACGGACTCGATCCGTTCCAGCGCACTGCCATACTGGTTGACCGCGATCAGGGGAATGCGGAAGTTCGTATACCAGACTTGTTCCAGAGGAGCGACGCCGTTCAGATAGACGGCCGCCTCGAAATACCGTTCATCGTGCGACGTGAATTCCCGGAAGGGAAACAGGATGCCGTTTTTGCCGTTTTCGCGCAGAATTTCCATGCACAGCACATTCCAGTCATCCAGCCCGCCGTCGGGCGAAAGCACGGCGATATTGCCGCCGCCCGGCGAATCGGGATAGCCCATCCGGCAGGCAAGCGCAAGGACCCGTTCCCGCGTTTTCTCCCCCGCCCTGCCGGTTCCCGTCAGAATCCTCGAAACATGCTGGACGGAAACTCCGGCTTCCGATGCGATCTCCGCCAACCTGACTTTTTTCACCACGTTTCCTTCTCCGGATTTCGTCCGCCTTTCAAGCGCCGCGAATAATCTACAGTCCTCCCGGAAAAAATCAAGATTCGCAGAATATTTAACGATCATTTTTTCACAATACAGCAGTGGGTATTTTTCCTTTATTTGAACTCAAATCCGCATCAAATAATCATCTTTCCCCCATAAGGATAAAACATTCCGTTTGCAAAAAAATCACGCAATTCATGTCTTGTTTTTCTTTCACTCCCATATATAATAGAAAACAGAACGAAATGATGAAGCAGAGGTTTAGAATGTCCGATTCCATTTTTTTGAAAATATCATCCTGCAAACTCTCCTTCTCTCCGGAGACCGGAGCCGTAAACTCACTTGCCTTCGGGAACATGGAAATGCTCGTTCCCGCGGAACATTTCTTCACATTGGGCCTCCGGAATACCGCGGGAGACCTCGTCATTCTGTCATCCAACGACTTCCGGTTCGGATATGAGGCGGACGGCGGGGAATCCTTCGTTTTCTTCCATTCCGGACACCCGCATCATTCCGCGCTGGAAGTCCGCACCTCGATCCGCGCGGAAAAAGGCTTCTTCCGCTTCCGTCCGGAGGTGAAAAACGTTCCCGCCGGATTTCTGCTGGAATGGATCGATGTCCCCCAGATCGTCGTGCCGCCCGGAGGAAAGATTTTCTGGCCCCACACGGAAGGAGTCCTGATCGACCGTCCGGAGGCGCGGGAAGCCTCGCCTTGGAGCCGTTATCATGTCCTCGGATTCCTCGGGCGCACCGAGGGAATCGCCTACAGCGAAGGCGGCTACTATCCCGGCGTCTGCCCGATGCAGTTTCTCTCGTGGGAAAAAGACGGCGCGGTTCTCTACTTCGGCGCGCATGATTTTTCGCACGGCACGAAAGCGGTCGAATTCGCGCCTCAGAAAGACGGAAGCTGCCGTCTCAGCCTCCAGACCTTCTGCGGCGGGACGTCCCCCTACCGGTCTTCGTTCGATTATGTATTCGGTGCGTTCGAGGGCGACTGGCGCGACGCCTGCGCCGTTTACCGCGACTGGATTGCGGACGATCCGGCACTGCCCCCGAAAGGCGCCCTTCCGGAAATGGTCCGGAAATCTCCGGTCGTCATGATCTACCCCGTGCGCGGACACGGCGACGACAAGGGCCGCATGACTGTCGGCAACGAATATTTTCCGTATGAAAACGCCATGCCTCCCACACGCAAGCTCGCGGAGGCGTTCGACAGCCGCATCCTTTCCCTCCTCATGCACTGGGAAGGAACCGCCCCCTGGGCGCCGCCGTATGTCTGGCCTCCGTTCGGGGGCGTCGGACTCCTGAAAAAATATGCGGAACAGCTTCACGGAGAAGGCCATTATCTCGGACTTTACTGTTCCGGAACCGCCTGGACGCAGAGAAGCTGCATCACCGACTATTCCTGCGAAAAAGAGTTCGAGGAACAGGGGTTGCGCAAACACATGATCCGCGGTCCGAAGGGCGAAATAGAGGCCGTGATCTGCAACGGCGAACAGTCCCAGCGGATCGGCTACGACCTTTGCCTGA
>CAZORN010000362.1:0-2842 GCA_964581935.1 uncultured Victivallales bacterium | reverse complement strand
ATAATATAGCGCATCTTTTCAGTATTACAATATAAATTTATGCAACTTAACTTATGAGTGTCGAAGACTTTCGGAAAGGGGCGGAATTCCTCCAGTCCGGTTTGAAGAAAAAACTGACGCCGCAGGCCAGACGGCTATTGGAAGAATTGGTGGTTATTGACCGTCATTCTCTGCTCACATGGCAATTCGTCGACGCGGTTAACCGTAAGAAAGCAGGGGAACCCAACCGGCTCGAGGAGGTTTCCCGTGAACTGGTAGACTATCGCACAGAGAACAAGGATCTGATCGGCTGGAACTGGCCGGCGCTCTGGGGACATCCGCGCGGAGAACAGCATCTCTGGCCTATTGTCGAGTGGTATCGGAACGATGTGTTGAAACAGCACGAAAAAAAACAATCGAAAGCCGAGCCGGGAACTGTTTTCAACAATGATTTCGAAAATGGGACTCCGGGCGACTGGAAGGAACGGACCGCATTCAAAAAAGTGATTCAGCGTCCGGAGGGCAAAGGGTACTGTCTGGAACTTGCCGCAGGCCCCGTCAATGAGGTCGGCGTCAGTCGCCATAATGTCAAGGTTTCTCCCGGACATTACCGGCTGCATGCCGAATATTGCATGTCGGAAAAAACCTCGTCCATCTGTTTTACGGCGGTCTCATTTCAAGCCGGCGCCAAACAGTCTGTCCTGAATCTGGTTGAGAAGCGCAAAGATGACAAATGGCAGCAGACCAACTATGATTTCGAGGTTCCGCCCGGAATCGGCAGTCTGACGTTTTACGTGACTGTAGGAAAAGGCGATGGATCGGTTTTTCTGGACAACATCAAACTGGAAAAGATTGATACGGCGGCAGAAGATGCTATCTAGACGCCATGAAAAACGGGACACGGAAAAAGGCTCGGAATACTGATTTTCAACAAGTCGAAAAAGAATGCGGAAACATGAAACGTAAAAAATGCGATCGATTCATCAATGGAGGACTGGATGAATTCCACCCGTGGATGGATACGGACGGGAACATCCTCAATGTCAGTGACGGCGGGATCATTCATGTAAATGGAAAATACTATTGGTATGGCATGGCTCTTCGGCCGCTGCCTTTTGGCACATCGGGAAAGGGAGGACAGACAACAGAACGCGGGGTTGTCATGTATAGTTCCGCTGATCTGTATAACTGGAACAGTGAAGGAATTGTGCTTCCCTGCTCCAAGGATCCTCAACATACCCTATACGGGCCGATGAGATTTGAAAGACCAAAGATCGTCTTCAATGAAAAAACCGGAAAATATGTCATGTGGTTCCATTACGTGAAATATCCCGGAGACCACGGCACCGCTATGGGAACGGCCGAAGCCGGCGTTGCAAGCAGCGACAAAATCAACGGTCCTTATGAATGGCATGGATATACACGCCCCATCGACGACAGAGGCGCTGTAAAAGATTGCACCTTGTATAAAGACATTGACGGCGCGGCATATTTTGTTTATGATCGCGTCGTGGACGCTGACCGGTGTCTGCATATCGTCAAACTGAGCGAGGATTATCTTTCCTTCACAGGGAACTACAGGCGAATCGATGCCGCATTCATGAGAGAAGCGCCGGCCATCCTGTTCCATAAAGGCTATTATTTCATGTTTACTTCGGGCCTTACCGGATGGAAAGCCAATCCTGCAAAATATTTCCGTGCGGAAAATCTCTTGGGGACATGGACCGACATGGGCGATCCTTGCGTCGAAGACATCACGGGCACCACGTTCCAGTCTCAAAGCACCTATGTATTTTCCATAGAGGAAAAACCGGGGCTTTTCATACATGCGGCAGAACGGCATAACACACAAAACTTTGAACGCTGCGGACATATCTGGCTGCCGATTGAATTCGCGACAGATGACACATTACGGCTCACATACCGGGAATCGTGGAAATGGGAAGATGTTTAATTGCTGCATGGACAAGCCGCGAAACGGAACAAAACCGCTGAATCTTCAAAAGACGCATTGTAAAGTGGAAAAACACGGAAGAGTCAGAGATTTTTAACCTCTTCCGCGAATTCCTTGTAATTCGTGAGGTAGAGGAAGGGATTCACTTTCTTCTGGTTGCCGAGAGTGTCGAAAGGGACTTCCCCGTAATCGTGCCCGGAATAAACGACCGCCGAATCGGGAAGTTTGAAGAGAATCTCGCGCATCGTGCGGAACATGAGCTTCGGATCGCAATAGCCGCAGCATCCGATGAAAAGGGTGTCGCCGGTGAATAAAGCGGAGTTGTCGCCGAGAAGATAGCAGATGCTGCTGACGGCGTGTCCGGGAGTGAAAATGCACTCCACAAAGGAATCGCCAAAAGGCAGACGCATGCGGTCGGATACCAGAACGGAGGACCGGATGCGGCAGAGAGGATGCGCGATCACCGTCGATGGGAAGTTGGAGCGGAGTTCATCAAGACCGGAAATGTGGTCCGCGTGTCCGTGCGTGATGAAGATGTAGCGGAGATTTCCGCGGGGATATCCCGCAAGTTTCGCGAAAATGAGCGAAATGTCTCCGGTGGGATCGACCACGGCCATATCGCCGGTTTCGGAATCGTGGATCACGTAGGAAAAATTGTCGTCGAGGCCGCCGACGCGAAGCTGTGAAACTTCAAACATGATGGAGTCCTCCGGGTTGTTCAGAAGATGACGAAGAAGCATCCGGTAAGGAAAATCAATATGGCGGCGAGACAGAACACGATGCGGCGGAAGCGGACGCTGTCTTCGAGGAGCGCCTCACCGTTCCGCTGGAAACGTCCGGCATGAAGGTATTGCGTGAGACGCCGCCGTTCGCTCATGCTGGACTTATAATCGATCCGCGCGCGTTTTT
>CAZORN010000361.1:0-2856 GCA_964581935.1 uncultured Victivallales bacterium | reverse complement strand
AATGTCTGACTTTTCACATCTGAATGTTTTCCGGACCCTTGAACAGGGGAAACCCGTCCGCGTGTGCGCGTTCGGGGCGTCCAACACCCAGCGTCGCCTGCCGGGCATGCACTGGTTCGACTATGTGGAGCTCGGATTCAAGCAGAAATACGGCGGCGGGGCGGGACAGTTCCTCAATGCCGGGATCGGGGGAAACACCACGCGTCATCTTCTTGAACGTTTCGACCGGGATGTGGCTCCGTTTTGTCCGGAACTGACTCTCGTTACCATCGGCGGAAACGACATCAACCCGACTTTTTCCATTTCCTGCGAGGAATTCAAGGCGAATCTGGAAGACATCTACGACAGCCTGACCTCCATCGGCTCCCAGGTGATCTTCCAGACTTATTACGCCTGCGATCTGGTCCAGCTCGATGAAGAACGCCGCACAAAGCTGGTGAAACTCATGCGGATCGTCCGGGAGACCGCGCCCGAACTCGGCGCCGAACTCAACGACAACGATGTCCGGTGGGTTCCCCTCCGGGAGAAACGCCATGACCTCTATTCCCTGCTGATGAGAGACGCCATGCACGTCAATGAGCTCGGAAACCGTGTGATCGGGCTCGATCTGATGAGGCGTTTCGGAATCGTTTCAAAGGACAATGCCGGGACTTTTACGGACGGCCTTTTCATTCAGGCTTTTCTGGATACGTTCGGAGAGAAGTGATTTCCGTCCGTCGCCGTCCGAAGGAACTTCCTAATTTTTCAGAGGAGAACCAGAATGTTGAAGAAAATCACGCTGTCGCAGCAGGCGTATGAAGAGATTTCCCGGAGAATTGTTTCCGGGAAGATTCCGGCAGGCGCAAGACTGACCGAAGAGGCTCTCTGCGACGAGTTCAAAATCAGCCGGACGCCCGTGCGGGACGCTCTGGCGAGACTGGAACGCGAAGGCATGGTCGAACCTCTTCCGGCCAAGGGATGCCGGGTCCGGGAATTCAACCGGGAGTCCGTGCGGGCTTTGTTCGAGTGCCGAGCGCTGGTGGAGCCCGAGGCTCTGCGGATCGGTTTCGGGCGTCTGCCGAAGGAAAAAATCACCGCTTTGAAGAAACGTCTGGAGGATTCCGCGAAGAATCCCGCGGAACAGAAACGCGTTTCCCTGACGGTCGACAGCCAGTTTCATGAGATGGTGGCGGACTGCTGTCCGAACGAATACCTTTCGGAGATTCTGCGCCGTCTGAGCCGTCAGTGCGCCGCGTTCCGGCAGTACCGCACCCTCGACGGCACGGAATCCGCCGGAAAAATTACGGAAGAGCGTCTTGCTCTTTTGAATGCGGTGCTCGGCGGCGCTTCGGAAACGGCCTGCCGGCTGCTTCGGGAACACATTCTGCGCGGCTCCGATCTTGGAACTCCGAAGAAATAGTCCGGCAGGAGCCGGATTTTCTGTTGACCGTCTCTAAATAAGGAATGGAATTATGAAGGATTTCAGGGATCTGAAAATTTTTGAATATCTGAAGATGGGGGAACGTATCCGCGTGTTGGCTTTCGGTTCATCCAACACGCAGAGGTTTCTGGCCGGGGGCCACTGGTTCGACTATGTCAGCCTGGGATTCAAAACCACTTTCGGCGGGGGATGCGGACAGTTCATCGAATCGGGAAAAAGCGGAGACACCACGGAATTGCTCCTGGAACGGTTCGATTCCGATGTGCGACGCTATGAGCCGCACCTCGTTTTTCTGACGGTCGGAGTCAATGACGCCAATCCGCCAAGGAATGTTTCCGCCGGAACCTATAATGCCAACCTGCTGAAAATCACGGAAATGATCCGGAGTTTCGGAGGAGAGGTCATTTTTCAGACCTATTATGCCTGTGATGAAGAACGTCTGGAACCTGATTTCGTCACGGCGATCCGCCGGAATATGCAAATCCTCCGGGACGTTGCCGCGGAAACCGGTTCCGCGCTGAACGACAACTATTCGAGATGGGACAAACTCCGCCTTAAAAATCCGCAATTGTACCGCTTGCTCATGCGGGACAACCTTCACGTGAACCCGGAAGGCAATTGCGTCATCGGACTGGATCTGATGCGGAAATTCGGGCTCCCGCTGACCGAGGAAAACTGGAAATACTGCGGCGTCGGCTTATTTGCACAGCAGTATCTGGACACTCTCCGGTAAGCTTGGCGGCAACGTATCCACCGCTCTCTTGCAAAGAAAACCCCCGTGCCCGGGAGGGACACGGGGGACAACAAAGGAGAGAGTTGTCATGAGGAGCGCCTTGGGAAAGCGTCCTCATACCCTGATAGACCGGAGACGGTGGGAAAGGTTCCCTCGGAAAAGCCGTTCCTGAAAAAAATCGAAATGTTTTCCGGACAGGGCTCCTCTGCGTATTTCACCGCTCTTCTGGAAAGAAAACCCCCGTGCCCGGGAGGGACACGGGGGACAACAAAGGAGAGAGTTGTCATGAGGAGCGCCTTGGGAAAGCGTCCTCATACCCTGATAGACCGGAGACGGCGGGAAAGGTTCCATTGTTTGAAAAAAACTTCTGGAAAAGAAAATCGGTGTGCGTATCGTGAAAAAATAAACAATGTAATGATTTGATGGTTTATGTTTTTGTTTATAAGAGACTTGCATTTCTTTTTCAATGAAAGAAGAAGGAGGGATGCAGAAAAAGATAAATAATCAAACTAATTCAAAGAATTTCATTTTATTGCATATTTTTTCAAAATTGAGCAGGAATTTTAACTGTTTTTCTGAAAAACAGGAAGGTTTCAATTTGTATTAGTATTTTTCCGGTGATATATTGTTCTGATTTTACTAATGCTGGAAAAATCAACGTCAACCCCATAACGGAGGAAATAGAGAAATGATCAAGCATCTG
>CAZORN010000360.1:0-2863 GCA_964581935.1 uncultured Victivallales bacterium | reverse complement strand
CTCCTTATTCCGACCGCAGCCGCAAAACGGCATTTTGGTACGTGTTCAAGATCAGCTTGATTCTGCTGATTTTTCCCGAAACAAAGCGAACTTGCAACTTTTTTTCACGGATTCAGGGAAAAAACATTGATTCGAGACACTTTACCGGAAAGTCACGGACAACAATGCTTTTCCTCACCTCGTTTTTCTGTTCCATTGGACTCATTCAAAGCCGGTTTCAGAGCTTTCCACGCAAGCTTCGGCAGCCGGTATTCATTGACCAGTCCCTTGTTGTTGAAGCCGCGCGGAGTCCCGATGGTATGATGTGTCGTCTGACAGGTCCGCGTGTCGCAATACTGCCACAATGAGACGCCGGAGTATGCTTCCCGGTCCCTGATCTCGCGAATGACGGTGGTCATGTAATCAACCTGATACTCCTCGGACCAACGGAATCCACTGTGGTCGCCATACATCGCTCCGCAACCGATCTCGCTGATGATTAAAGGCTTGTCTTCCTGAAAAAGCCTGACCAGTTCATCGAATCGCCGGCCGATGGCCCCCATGTCGGAGACGGCGGTATTGGTGTCATACCAGTCCGGATAGGTATTGATCGAAATGATATCCATGGACGTGATGCACTTATCCTCCTGCGGCCGGCAGGTGGCAAAGGTGACGGGACGGACGGGGTCCAGCGAGTGTATCGTATCACGCAACCGGATGACCAACGGCAGAGCACTCTCTTTGTTGCTCTCGCATTCGTTGAGAAATCCCCAGATGATTACCGAAGGATGATTGAAGCTCTTCCGGACCATTTTCCGGCACTGTTCCTCCTGGCGCGCCCCGAAAAGGGGATCGGTGAGATCGGCCTCCTTATTCCCCCAGCCGAGCGCCTCCTCCCAGACCAGCAGGCCGAGATGGTCCGCACAAGCCAGAGTGAATTCCCGCTGCGGATAGTGAGACCCCCGGATGAAGTTGAAGCCGTGGCGTTTCAGAGCCAAAAGGTCATTCCAGATCAACGACTCAGGCGTCGCCGGACCGAATTCCGGGTGCGCTTCATGCCGATTGACTCCGAGCAGTTTGACAGGACTGCCGTTCAGCAACAGCCGCCGCCCCTGCCAGGAAAGCGTGCGAATGCCGAATTCCTCCGTTCTTCCGTTGACCGTCACTTGATGAAGGTGCGGATTCTCCGGCGACCAGAATTGCCAATCCGGAACAGCCAGCGTCAATTTCTCACTCCAGAGGAAGCGACGCGGAATCGCGCCGTCAAAAGCGATTTCCAGCGTCTCCGGATGAGGAGAGACCGCATGCAACTTCAGCATCACCGAGCCGGACGGCTCCGCCAGCGGGACTACGCTGACGCAGTCCACCATCCCCGGAAGCAGACGCTCTATCGTCACGCGGTCATAGATGCCGTTGTAGCCATAAAAATCGTAGAACGGACGAAATGCCGAGGAGGGTACATCCTCCAAAAAGTTTTCCGTGAAAATCGCCAATTCATGCTCTCCCTCCTGCCCTGCGTCAAAGTCATACTCTTCGCGGGTGTAGGCAAGCACACTGGAACCGACTTCCCGGCCGTCCCAGCAGACACGATGACGCAGTCCGGCAGTGACGCGCAGCCGGACCTTTCCACCGATATGGACACGTTTTCGGAACGAAGCATATCCGCCATGTCCCAAACGTTCCAGAAGCGCGTCAGCGCATACCGGGACCGGGGCAACGGCTTCCGTCGCCGGTTCCGGCTCCGTCGCAGAATAACCGAAATTCCAAAATCCATCCAAAAGCAATTCTGACGAATTCATGATATACTCCTTGTCAATGGTCTACTTCTTTTTATTGTTTTTGAATGATTTTTCACCATTTTGAAGTTGGAAAAATCCTGAAGAGGCTTCGGGCCAACGTCTGCGGCATTGAATTGGTTTTCGGACAATATGGGTTCACTTCTTTTTGAGGAGAAGGACCGTATTTTCCGGTATGTTTCGAAGGGTGCCGCCGCTGTGTCCGTCCACCGTCCAGCCTTCCGGCAAATCCAATTTGATTTCCTTCACCGCGTCATAGAAGAAAAGCGCTCCTCCCTTGTCGCTGATCCAGCTGGTTCCGAACGGGGTTTCCCGAACGAACGGCATCCCGACGTTTTCCCGGGCCCGCGCAATGACCGGATTCAGTTTTCCGATCCTCTCCACAGCGGCGATTTCACCGGGAACACGCTCGAATCCGGCCGCATATCCATCCGTACTTACAATGCCGAAAGAATTATACATCGCCATGCGGAAATAATCCAGTTCGAGGCCATCCCCGACCAAATGGGTTCCGGGCGCCGTCCCGACCAGCGCGAACTCCTTGCCGGTGAGTGGGGCATAAACCTCCCGACGAAACCACCATGTGTCGAGAACCAGCGGGTTCTGGCCCTCGATCCGGACCGGAATTCCCCGTTCATTGAAGAAACGGAAGATTTCAGGCATGGCGTGAATCCCGGGTTCCGATTCGGGCGTCCCGTAGTTCACACCTCCGGACGCGGCGCCGTACATATCCAGATAGATTCCGCCCAGTCCGCCTTTGTACGCCCGTTCAATAACCCCGAAATACCATTTCCGGAAATCTCCGTTGTTGAGGTCCAGCACCGGATATTTTCCGAAATACTGGAAGAGTTTTCCTTTGGCGTCATGCTGATACCAGGACTTGTTCGCAAAAATCTTTTCACTGTCTCCGTGGGAATAATCCCCGGCCGTCCACGGAGAAGGGACGAGCCCCGCGGCGCGGATTTCTGAAAACTCCTTCAGGGAATTTTCACTGTCGAGTTTTTCAATGGCCGAGGGACACCACGGAAGGTGATACATTTTGAATCCGAGTTTTTTCGCGGCGGCCAGCGAAGCCGCAATCTGTTCTT
>CAZORN010000359.1:0-2922 GCA_964581935.1 uncultured Victivallales bacterium | reverse complement strand
TCAGCCGGGAACATTTTTTCGACATCCTGAAAATCACCTCGTTCGAGATCGAAACGGAGGAGGAAAGCGTCTGCAAGGGGGAGAAAAAATTCCGTATTCCTCTGCCCGCGGAACCAACGCTGTATCCGATCTTCTGCGATGTGGTCCTGCGCGATTTCGGGAACTGCATGGATGCGGAACTGACTTTTTCCGGAGGCGTCCCCGAAACTCCGGCCGGAGAAGGCAACTATCACGTCATGCGCGCCGACCTCCTGACCAATCCCTTCCTCAAGGTCCTGACGGCCCGTTCCATGGAAAAATATACCGTTTACAAGGGGCAGATCGTGCTGGTAGTGGAAAAACTCGCTCCCGCTTTCTTCTATCAGGTTCTTCACAAGAAAGTGGACTGGCCTTTCAAACGTTCCGTCCGTTTCCTCAAGCCGGAAGAGCCGTTCAATCTTGCGGTCGGCTTTGATGAATACTGTCATACCACACTCAAGAATCTGGCGCAGAGTCCCAGCGAAACTATTTTCGATCCGAAGGGAAAAATCCTGTATTCCGGGCTTGGCGTCACGGAAGAAACAAGGAAGATCGAATTCCTTTCCCAGCCGGACAAACGGATTCTCTCCCGGCTTCCGAAAGACGATCCCCGCTATGAAAAAGCCGTGGAGTTCGCAAAGAACAATCACTATTTCATCGAGGGGGAAACCCCGCGCTTCACGCTCCGTCTCACCGGAGGAAAAGAACTCCCCGCCGCCTTCGAAGTCGAGTTGGAGGACGCCTATCTCCAACCCGTCCGAAAACTGAAATTCAAACGGATGTCCGGCATCCTTTCAATCGGAGTCCGGACGTTTACCGCGGAAACGCTGGAAATCGAATCGCTTCCGAAGCTCGCGCCGGGCGTGTATCATCTCCGGTACCGAAGTCTCGATCCGAGCGTGCCCGGACTCGACGACTACTGCGCCTTCGAGATCATGAGCCGCAAGAAAAATTCGCCTCCGCCGCCAATCCTCTCCGGTCTGCCCTTTCTCTACGATTCCCGCACGGAAACGCGCGGGCTGGATACCGACGCCTTCGATCCGTGGACCGGGAAAAGCGTCGACTGCGGACACTACATGGCTTGTGCGAATTTCCTCCCCGCCGCTGCCCGGAGAAATCGCATCGCCCCGACCGTTCACGCCTATCAGCGGGAATGGTTCCTCTGGCTCGGAAGCCGCTGTGCGGATCAGTGGTTCATGAAAGACAACCGGGATCTCCTGAAAGAAGCCGACTACGCCGATGTGGAAGATGAACTTGGACGCGCATGCACTCTCTGGAGGGGGATTTATAAAGGCTTCATTCTGGAAAAGTTCATCGAATGCGCCCGTAAAACCGGCGATCCGGGTTTCGACTTCGACAAGCTCGAAGAACAGCTCCGGAAAGGCGAAAACATCGACTCCCGGAGTTTTGCGCTGATGGCGGGAAAATACTGGGAGGAATGGCTCGACCTCCTCAACGCCGAATTCGCAAAAAAATCGGCGGAACTCCTGAAGAAACTGCGGAAAGACAATCCGAAGCTCAAATTCGCCAGCTACGGCCCCGCACCCATTTACGCGGCCCACCTCAAAGGCCCCGAGTTCACCCGTCTTAACCTCAAGGAAAAGGAAACGCCCGATTCCATCGGGTTCTGGCAATATGAAGACTACCCTTTCGCCTGCCGTTACGGACTCGAACGCGGGACTTATTTCCTCACCTCCAGCCTGATGGTCCACCCTGAAATGAGAATTTATCCGGAAATCTATACAGGCGGCATTCAGGGATGTCCCGACGGCGCCGTATTTTACGCTCATCCTCCATTCGGAAGACGGACAAAAGCCGTGCCCATCCGCATGACGCGGCGCGTATACGACTACGCCTGTGCCTCGGCCCATTTCACGGGACCTGGATTCCGCTACTGGGACCGCTGCGGATTCCAGGCGTGCGGGTTTACACGTCCATGGTTCGAAGCCCTGCTGAAAGGCTGGCGCATTGTAAATGAATATCCCCCCGAACGCCCGCTGAAATCATCCGGCTTCGTTTCAAGCGAAGAGTCGCGCCGCGCCCATAAAAACGCCATCGTGCGCTCCGGACACGGCCCAAATGAACCCATCGAAAAGGCCGGCATCCTCGACGTACGGAAGACCGCGACGGAAGATGTTCCGTTCGCCTACGAAGCGGCCCGGAAACACGGTCTCTGCGCCGGGTTCCAGCTCTGGATGGAAGACCTGCCGGAACTGAGCGCGGAACAGGTCGATCTGCTCGTGCTTCCGCCGCTGGAAGGCGTCTCCCGGAAGTATCTGGACGCCATCCGCAAACTCCATGCAAAGGGAGTGCATCTGCTGGCCTTCGAGGAAGTTCCCGGGCTGGAAGACCTTTTCGGCGTGATCGACACCGGAAAATACCGGAGTGTGACCCGGCTGTCCGCCCGGAAGGATTTCCTCGGCGGCATGACCGAGTTCTGCGAGGAACCGCTTTGCCGCGGGAAATACAAGGGCAAGAATGCGGAAGTCCTGATCGACGCGGAAATCCCCGTTCTTACGCTCAAACGCAACGAAAAAGCACTGGCAGCCTTCTTCAATGTGCCGCCCATGTTCGTGCGGGAAGACCAGCTGCATGAACGTCTCGGCTACGGCAAGGACGGCATCAGCGAACTGATCGAACTGGCGACCGCCGAAGTGATGAAGAAAATGTCGGATGCGGAAGTGTCTTCGACCGGAGGGCGCCTCATCGCTTATCACGCGAAAAACGGAAACGATGTCGTGATCGTGAGCAACCCGGAAGAGGAAGCCGTTCTCACGCCCGAAATCATGATCCGGAAACGAACGGGACGCCAAAAAATCGTCTCCTCGGACAAGCCTTTCTTTCTCCTGGAAGACACCCCTTCATTTCTCAAGGCGAGGGTCCGTCTGGAACCGGAGGAAAGCG
>CAZORN010000358.1:0-2943 GCA_964581935.1 uncultured Victivallales bacterium | reverse complement strand
TGCTCCGGCTCGCGGTTTCCTGGGAGCTGGCCGCCAACGATCCCGCCGTCGCCAATCCCTCGAACATTACGGACATGAAGTCCTATCTGTTGTTGGCCGACGGAATCCTGCGCGGAAATTTCCCCGCACAATTTTATTATCAGCCGTTCTATTACGCCGTGTTCCTTCCGCTCTGCCGCATCTTCACCGGCGGGCCTTCCGTCCTGATCTTCGTCCAGTCGCTCCTCGGCGCCGTCACCGTGCTTCTTGCCGGGCTCTCCGCCGGAATGATCCTCGGACGCCGCGCCGCCCTCTGGAGCGCCGTTCTCTGCGCGCTGTCCTCCATCCTGATCTACTTCACCCCTTACGCCCTGATGGAAGTCCTTCAGGCCTTCTGGATCACCCTGCTGTTCTACCTTACCCTCCGGACATGGAGGAGACCGTCTCTCGCCGGGTGGAGCCTCTGCGGTCTCGTGCTGGGGCTTTCCGTCCTGACCCGCGGCAATGCATGGTGCTTCCTTCCCCTTCTGCTCTTCTGCGCCGTCCGCCGGGAATGGAACTCCGGCCGGAAACGTGTCCTGACCGCAATGGTGCTTCTGATCGCTCTTTCCGTGCTCCCGCAGCTTCCATTCGCACTCTACAATTCCATCCGGCTCGGCTACCCGAGCGGACCCTCCACCGCCGGAAACGCGGTTCTTGCGTTCGGCAACAATCCGGAAGGTGCGCCCGCCGGGCTGGAGCTTCCGTATCCGGCAACCTATGAAGCATGGCTGAAGCGCGAAAAGGAAGTTTCCATCCCGGCCCGGATGTTCCGGTGGTTTCTGGATGAACCCGCCGCTTTCCTCGAACAGCAGTTCCAGAAGGCCTTCCTTTTCTGGGACGCCACCGACTATCCGAACAACATTACGGAAGCCAACGCGGAAAGAAGTTCTCTGATGCGCAACCTCCGTTTCCTACCCACGGGATTGATTCTTCTCCTCGGCATCGCAGGGTTCCTCAACGGTTTCTACAAGAGGCTCTTTCTGCGGCGGAAAATGTTCCTTCTCCTCTGGGGATTCATCGCGCTCTACGCACTTTCCATCATCGCATTCTACATCCTTGCCCGCTTCCGGGTCCCGATCCTGCCCCTGATCTGCATCAGCGGGGGCGTCTATCTGGCGCAGCTCCTCCGCCGGGCTCCGCTCAAGGAAACCGTCCGCCGCGGAGTGATGGCGGCGTTCGCGCTCTTCTTCGTCTATTCGTTTTCGCCCCTCTACGCGTTTGCATACGAACCGCTGATCCTCCGAACGGTCCGCCCTTTCGGCGTGAATTCGGTTCTGGAGGAATGCCCGTATGAATGGAAGGACGCGCCCGCGGGAAAATATCTGCTGGTCACGGACAGCACGCCTTCGGTGAAAGGCGGCTGGACCGGGACCTCCAATGATTTCACGGTCGAAAAGACGTTCCGGCTGAAATTTCCCGTGGAAGCGGAACGGGGCCTGCTGGTGTTTCCCGCATTCGCGAAAGACGCCGTGGTCCGGGTTTGCGCGAACGGAGAAACGGTCCTTTTTACGAATCCCGAGAAATGTATCGTGCCGGTTCCGTTGGATATTCGCAACGGCGAGGTCAGGATAACGCTGGAGGTTTCCCGGCTGAAGGGAGACGCGATGTTCGCCATGGATTCCCGCCGGGACTACGGGCGGACCGTGCTGGACGGAAAAAAGGTTCCGTTCGAGTTTGTATGTCAACTGCTGATTCCCATGGGGAAATGAGGAGAGAAGAATCATGCCGGAAAAAATTGCCGTGATCGGACTGGGAATGCTGGGCTCGTCGTTTTGCGCCGCCCTCGCCGGAAAAGGATATACGCGACTGGGCTGGAGCCGCCGTCCCGAAGTCGGAAGGTGGGCTCTCGAAAACGGAGTCGTCGACCGCATCTGCGGAAGCGTCCCGGAGGCTCTGGAGGAGTCCGACATCGCCATTCTCTGTCTTCCGATTCCGACCATCCTCGAGTTCATCCGGGAGTATGCCCCTTTCATGAAGAAAACGCTCGTCACCGACATCGGAAGCGTCAAGGGGTGCATCGAGAAAGCGGCTCTCGGGAGCGGAATCCGTTTTGTGGGAAGCCATCCCATGGCCGGCACGGAAAAGTCGGGTCCGGAATCGATGGTGCCGGATATTTATGAGAACGCCTCCGTCTTCGTGGTGCCGTCCTCCGCTTCCTCGGAGGCCGATACGGCCCGGATCGAGTCCCTCTGGGAAAGTCTCGGCGCCCGTCCGACCCGGATTTCCGCTTCGGACCATGACCTGCTGGTCGCCCATACCAGCCATGTTCCGCATATCGTCTCTTCTGCCCTCGCATTGAGCGTGCTCGACGCTGACGGCGATCTGCGGGAAAAGCGGTTCACCGGATGCGCCAGCGGGTTCCGCGACACGATCCGCGTGGCGGCGTCCTCCCCGAAAATGTGGCGGGAAATCCTTTCGCACAACCGGGAAGCGGTTCTGGAGGCGATGGATTCCTACGAAGAACGGTGCCGCCGTCTGAAGCAGATGATCGCGGACAACGATTTCGACGCTTTCGAGAGGGAGTTCGCCAAAGGCAAATCCCTCATCGAAGAGTGGCGCAAGACCAAGAACATCGTCTCGAAATAAAGTTTTTGCTTCAGGTCAGACTATCCCCGGTATATTACGTACGACCTTACGCGACTTGCAGGCAAGGTTGACGCAAAAACAGGTAGGTTCGGGACGGAGTCCCGAACTGAGCCGCCGTTCTGCGGGGGGGGGTGCCGAACTTGCCAGAAAGTCGCCCCGAAGTACAAGACACTTAACCCGAAGATGAATGAACCCCAAAAATCCGATCAGGCGCGGGTCGCCTTCAGGATGACCGCCGCCTCGCAGGGAACGTTTTCATGTCCGCCCTTGGACGCGGTCTGGAGCTTTTCGATCTTGTCCACCACGTCCATGCCCTCGACCACGTGCCCGAAAACG
>CAZORN010000357.1:0-2979 GCA_964581935.1 uncultured Victivallales bacterium | reverse complement strand
GCCAGACACCCCAGCAGGGCGGCGGCCGTCAGATGGTTCCCGAACAGGAAGAAAACTCCGGCCAGAAAAAGAGGGTAGCCGGGCGGACGGAGCGTCGCGGGGATCACGGAACCGGGGGCCTCCATGTATGCGCCGTCGGAGAGGATCGCCTTCGCGGGAAGGAGATAGGTCTGTGAGTCGGGACGCAGAAGGAGGTCTCCGCCTTGCGTCAGCGCGGGGAGGGCGCAGAGGATGCGCAGCAGCAGCGCGGCCGCGACGATTCCCCAGAGCCACCATAGAAAACGTTTCTCTGTTTTGACTCCGGTCATATTGATCCCATCAGTGTTTCCGTTCGGATGTGCATGTGACAAAATACGCTTTTTTCCGGAATAATCAAGATGGAAGCGGGGGAAACGGCGGAAAAAAATCGGGAATTCAAGAGGGAAAAGAAAACCCCTTTCCCGCGCAGAGCGGAAAAGGGGCGGTGAACGGAATTCCGAAACGGATTACTTATATTTCGGAAGCATGTCGCCGTGAGCCTTGATGAGGTCGTCGCACATGGCCACGATGTCATCGATGCTGAGCTCGGCGGCGGTGTGGGGATCCAGCATCGCGGCGTGGTAGATGTGCTCGCGCTTGAGCGTGAGAGCCGCTTCGATGGTGATCAGGTGCACGTTGATGTTGGTCATGTTCATCGCGGCGCACTGGACGGGGAGGCGTCCGACGTAGGTGCCCTGGACTCCATTGGAATCGACGAGACAGGGAACTTCGACGACCGCATCGGCGGGCAGGTTCGGGATGAATCCGTGGTTCAGCACGTTTCCGCCGATCTGGAAGGGCTTGTTCGTGACGATCGCGTTCATGATGCCCGAGCCGTATTCGTGGGAAAGTTTGTGCGTGAGATTGGTGTGATTGGAAATCTCCTGATACTGTTTCTTCCAGTTCTTGATCTGATTGACGCAGCGGCGGGGATATTCGTCCAGCGGAATCCCGTATTCCTCGATCAGCTCGGGATAGGCGGCCTTGATCCAGTAGGGGGCGTACTCGGCGTTGTGTTCGCTGGATTCGGTCACATAGTAGCCGAAACGGTTCATCATTTCCAGACGGATCAGGTTGCCGTGCTTGTTCTTTTCGGAAAGGTGTCCGCGGAATTTCTTGACGGTCTTCGCGCCGAGCTTGCGGAGTTCGGGATAGACGTCCTTGCCGTCTTTGGTCAGGCCGAGAAGCCATGCCATGTGGTTGATGCCGGCAATTTTCGCGCGGTAACCGAGATCCGTGGCGAGGATTCCCTTGTTGTACTGTTCTTCATAGCTGTACATTCCCACGGAATTAAGGAGGGATTCGACGCAGACCTGGACGGAGTGGCAGAGGCCGACGGTCTTGACGGAGGTTCCGCGAAGCATCGCGCCGGTAAGCATGGACATCGGATTGGTGTAGTTCAGGAGCCACGCGTCCGGGCAGACTTCCTCCATGTCATGCGCGAAATCCAGCATGACGGGAATCGTGCGGAGGGCGCGGAAAATGCCGCCGATGCCGAGGGTGTCGGCGATGGTTTGCCGCAGACCGTATTTCTTCGGGATTTCAAAGTCGATTACCGTCGAAGGTTCATAGCCGCCCACCTGGATGGCGTTGACGACGAAATTGGCGCCCTTGAGGGCTTTCCTGCGGTTGGCCTCGCCCAGGTAGCCGGAAATTTTGGCGCGTCCCTGATTGATGCTTTTGTTCAGGTTCTGCAGAACGGCCAGGGATTCCTTGAGACGGTCGGAATTGATGTCGTACAAGGCGATCTCGGAATTCTGAAGCGATTCACGGCACATGCAATCGCCAAGCACGTTCTTGGCGAAAACGGTGCTGCCCGCTCCCATGAAAGTAATTTTCGGCATTGAAAAAACTCCTGTTGTTGGATTCCCTGTGTTTTTCAGGTTGTCCACTAATATAAATTCCCTCCCGGAAAATGAAAGCGGCTTTTCGGGGAAAAAATGGAAACGATGTGCTATGTATGGTAAATTTGTGCTATTTTGAAAAATGGCGTCTCTGCCGGAATGTTGCAGATGCCTGATTCTTCTGCAGAGCTGGAAAGAAGCGGAGAAAGCGAAGGACCGGAGATTTTTGCGGCGAGCGGAAAAAGTCATTTTCGCGAAAAAAAGAGTCTTCTGCAAAAAAAAAGAGGAACACTGGCTTGCATTTCAACGGAAGATGGCTATATTAGTTGTCTTTATGTCGCCAATTGTGATTCCTTTGGTCGCGGCGGCATGAGAGAAAACGGGGGCGGGACGAAAGGAAACGTCGCCGCCGGACATTAAATCAGGATGAGAATAAGGTAAAATCCACAATGGTCAAGATCAGACTGAAAAAAACAGGTGCGAAGAACTGGATCAGCTTCCGCGTGGTTGCGACGGATATCCGTTCCTCCCGCGATGGCTACACTCTCGAAACGCTCGGCTTCTACGATCCGAGACAGAGCAACGAAAAACTTGACGTCGAGCGGACCGAATACTGGATTTCCCAGGGTGCGCAGATGAGCGAAACGGTGGCCGATATCTACAAGCGCGCCAAAGAAGGAAAAGCCAAGGTTCGCGGAGTTGCGGATCCTTATTCCAAGAAGAAAAATTTTAAGAAGGAAGCGGCCAAAGCCTGAGGACGGCCGGCAACGGCTGAGTAGACCGCTTTCCTAATCGTGAGAATATTTCGGGAGAAGCGGGTTATGTTCAGGAGGCCCTGTTCCTGCGGAGAATTGTACCGTGGTTATCAAGGCATTAATGAAGTTGTTCGGCGCAGGCGCGGACAAGACCGAAGAAAAGGTTTCCGCACCGGAGCGTGAATCCTCCGGACACGCGGCCGGACGGCCCGTCAGCGTGAAAGATCTGGAAGGCTTCGTTGCTTATGTGGTCAAAGCGCTGGTCGATTCCCCCGACGAGGTGGACGTCACCACCAAGGAAGAGGGAGACGACAAGGTCATCTGGATCACATGCAGGAAGGAAGACACCGGTAAGATCATCG
>CAZORN010000356.1:0-3013 GCA_964581935.1 uncultured Victivallales bacterium | reverse complement strand
CATTCTGCGCGGTGCCGGGAACGCTCAAGGATGAGTCGACCACGCTTTTCGTGACAGCGTCCAGATATTCCACTTCTTCTGCGTAAGTCTGATAGGAGGGCGCTTTGAACCCGAGTTTTTCCAGCAGGTCGAGATTGTACAGCACAATAGGGGCTGTATAATACAGCGGAACGCCGTTGGAATCGAGCATCCGTTCCGGATTCCGTATGGCTTCCGGAAAGTATTCCTTGATATTGATCAAATTCATGTTGTTGACATAACTGGAAACACTTCCCGCATATTCATAGACATCGGCCTCGGGGAAATAACTCAGCGGCCCAGAATGATACAGGACTTCCATTTCAGAAAAAAGAGAAGTTTTCGAAAACGAGGCTGCTGCCTTTTCCCACAACAGACGCTGACAGGGGAGTACGCTCTTGGTTGCAAAACGGATTTTCATATTCGGAGCAATCGAGTGATCAACAGGAATGCGGAATGACCCGCATGGAGCTGGCGATTCCTGAACTTCCTGTTTCCCGACAAATACGCCGAACTTCGGAACCGTATAGAGAAGTCCGTCCTCCTTGAGTTTCGCCAAAGCCTTGCGGACACTGTAGACATTGGACTGATACAATTCCTTCAGCCTGTTTTCCGATTGAAGACGCGTGCCGGGTGCCAGCTTCCCGCTGCGGATGTCATCGGATATGTTCTGAACGATCCGTTTGCAGGATTCGTCTGTCTTTGTGATTTCCGCCGCACTGACGGCAATATTTTCCCTTTTGCGCATTTCAGCCCCAGTCTACAAGTTGTTACAATTCATTACAACACATATTATAAATGATAATGTTTCTTTGTCAAGCCTCTTTTTGAAAAAGAAGTGACTTTTTTCAGGGACTCCCGGGAAAATCTGCCGCTGCTTCACCAAACCAGCGGCTTTTTCATTCTTTTTCACGATTTCGGGCTTGACAAAACCGCTTTTGGAGGTTCTCTTATATTAGGTATTCACAACATCCTGACACCGGAGGGTCAAATCATGAAAGAAGTCATCCATCTGAGCGCTGAAAAATTCGATGAAGTTACATCCAAAGGGATATGTCTGATAGATTTCTGGGCGGAATGGTGCGGCCCCTGCAAAATGCTGGCTCCCATTCTCGACCAGGTCGCGGCGGAAGTCGGCGACAAGGCCATCGTCGCCAAGGCCAATGTGGACGATGTCCCCGAACAGTGCGTGAAATTCGGCGTGCGCAACATTCCCGCCATCTTCGTTCTGAAGGACGGCAAGATCGTTTCCCAGCTCAACGGCATGCAGGACAAAGCAAAGCTGCTGGCCGCCATCAATAACGCATGAACGTAGACATTCATCCGCCTGCCGCCGTTCTTTCCCTCTTGCCCGGGAAAAAAGTGTTCTCTTCCTTCAGCGGCGGCGCGGATTCCCTCGCTCTTCTTCTCTATCTTGCCGAACTGCGCGAAAAAACCGATTTCTCCCTCGAAGCCATTCATTTTGAACATGGTTTCCGGGGGGAGGAATCTTTGCGCGACGCCCAATTCTGCCGCGATTTCTGCATCGAGCACGAAATCCCCTTCATAATGTTCCATATCGACGCCCCCAACCGGCGGAGAAAAGGCGAAGGCGACGAGGAGGCCGCGCGCCGGCTCCGTCTCGACTACTGGCAGAAAATCGTGTTCAATCCGGAAAATTCCATTGTCGCCGTCGGGCATCACGCGGACGACCGCGTCGAAAATGTCCTACTGCGCCTCTTCCGGGGCTCCAACGCTTCCGGGCTTTCCTCCATGCGCGCCATCCAGAAACTGGGGCGGATCGTTTTCGTCCGTCCTTTCATCGCGGTCTCGCGACTGGAAATTGAAAACTATCTCCGTGCGCGCGGCATCGAACACTGGTGTCATGACTCCACCAACAACGCGTGCGTGTACCGCCGGAATTTTCTCCGTCACGAGCTCCTGCCTGCCATCCGCAAAGAATTCCCCTTCGCCCCTGCGGGCATCCGCCAGTCCGTGAAGGCGCTCGAAACGGACGCCACTTGTCTGGAGGAAATTGCCCGGAAAGAATTCGAGAAATTCCGGCGGACCTCCTCCGCGGAACGCTGGCTCGCACTTCATCCGGCCATCCGCGCACGAGTCCTGCGGCACTTCGTCCAGACGTCTATCGGAGAGAGTTTCGTGCCCGATTCCAGATTGATCGCGCGCTTTGCCCATGCGCTTGAAATCCCGTCCCCGGGTGGGCTGAACCGGATCCCCCTCAGCGGACACCCCGACTGGGAACTGCGGATCGCCCACGGCAAGGTATTCCTGTTGAATCTCGAAAAAAACGACCGTTTCACGGCGGTCCGCTGGAATCCCGGAACGGAGGAAGACGTCGAAGCCGGAGACCTTCTTTTCCGCTCGGAAATCCTCTCCCCGGAACAGGTCTACTATACGACGGACAAATCCAGCGCCTATTTCGACGCGGACAAAATGGATTCCCCTCTCGTAATTTCTCTCTGGAAACATGCCGAACGGATGGTCCCGTTCGGAAAAACGTCCACCGTCAGCCTCAAGAAAATTTTTTCGGACGCCGGAATCTCTTCGGTCGAGCGCGACCGTTTCCCGGTGGTGCGGCTTCCGGACAACACGCCCGTCTGGATTCCGTTCGTGCGCAACAGCGCCTATGCGCCGGTCACCCCCGGAACCAAACGGATTTTACGCCTTTTCGCTCTTCAGGAACATCTCAAGCACCAGCGCTGAGAAAAGCGCATAGCTGTGGTCCAGCCCGCATTGATGTTCTCCGAGCAAAGCCTCCATCCCGACCGGATCGAACATTCCGCGCCGGATCCCCTCCCCTTCCAGAAGACGCTCGTAAAGCAAGTCTTTCCACTCCCCGCGGAACCATGCGGAAAGAGGCACGCCGAACCCGCGTTTCCGGCGGGGCGCCAAACCGGGCGGCAGGTATTTTGCAAACGTGTCCGCCAGAATCCGCTTCCGGTGTCCGCCCTTTTCCTTGAATTCATACGGAAGCGAGGCGGCGAATTCGACCGTC
>CAZORN010000355.1:1808-3024 GCA_964581935.1 uncultured Victivallales bacterium | reverse complement strand
AAAATTGGAGCCAGCTGGGGGATTTGAACCCTCGACCGACGGTTTACAAAACCGTAGCTCTACCACTGAGCTAAGCTGGCTTGATTTGAGAATCGGAAATAATATGCCACGCAAATCGAAAAAATCAAATTTTTCTTGAGGTGAATACTGACTTTTTACTGAATCCGTGCTATATTCCGGTCATGATGAAAAACAATGTGTATATACTCGTGGCTGATTGCCATATCCGCGCCCATTCGGACGCCGAAGACGATTTCTTCAGGATGCTCGACCGCATCGCGGATTTCTCTCCCGCCGGCGTCATCTTCCTCGGCGACATCTTCGAGCTATGGATCGCGCTGGACGGCTATGAGACCCGCGAACATCTCCGTTTCATCCAATGGTGCTCCGAACACAAGAACCAGATGGAAATCGGGTTCATCGAGGGCAATCACGAATTCTATGTTTCCGACAGGCACCGGGAGGCGTTCACCTGGATCGACGATGCCGCACGCGCCGCCGGCAACGGACTCCTTTTCATCCATGGAGACCTGATCAACCGAGACGATCATAAGTATCTGCTGCTCAGACGGATCGTCCGGAACCGGTTCACCCGTTTCCTGTTGCGGCTGACGTCTTCCAGCATCGGCCCGGGCATCGCGGAAAAAGTCAGAGTATCCCTCAAGCCCACCAATCTCCAGCACAAGAGACTGCTTCCCGTTTCCCATCTTGAAGACTATGGACGGAAGGCCGCGCGGGGCAAGGTCCGCACGATTTTTTCAGGTCATTTCCATGTCCGCAAGAACATCGGGCTCCCGGACGGGGTGTCCGCCGAGATTCTGCCCGCCTGGGGGAACGGCGGGGAAGTCGTTCTTCTGCATCCGGATTCCTCGCTGGACTGCGGCCCCTGGCGTGAGGTTCTGTCCTGAACTGTGACGTCCCAAAAAGGCACAGATTGTGACAGAATGACACACTTTAATTTCCCGTAAGCATTTGCCGAAGAGGCGGTTGAATTGAAATAATATTCGCTGTTTTCATCTTGGCACGATTTTTGCTCAAAACTCCTGTGGACATGTTTTTCCAAGGAATCGCCGAAGAAAAAGGCGACAACAACAGGAGGTGTGAAAATGAACATGCTGGCAAGAAGCAACACAAACCAGAACACGGGTGTGAGTGCGCCGGTCACCTTCAACGATCTGGTGAAGGCGATGTTCGGCCAACTCCCGGAAATGAACGC
>CAZORN010000355.1:0-1708 GCA_964581935.1 uncultured Victivallales bacterium | reverse complement strand
TATCTGGAAGTGATTCCCGCCGCCGACATCATCGACGAGGAGCACGACGCCATCCTTTCACTGGAGGTGCCGGGCGCCAATTCAAAGACGGTCTCGGTGGAAGTCAAGAACCAGGTGCTTACGGTGGAAGCGAAAAGTTCGCTGTGCCATTGCGGGACGCCGCTCCTTTACAAACGCGCGTTCCAGCTTTCAGACGCGGTGGATGTGGAACACATCACCGCAAAAACACAGGATGGCGTATTGACGCTGACCCTTCCGAAGTCGGAACGGGCCAGGATCCACCGAATCGCGGTAAGCTGATTCCGCCTTTCTTCAATCGGTACGGAAAAGCCCCCGTTCCGGGAAAATGCCCGGGACGGGGGCGCTTTTATGCTTTTTCAAAGATAATCCGACGGAAAAACAGCAGCCGTCACAGTTCCGTCAGACTTCCGTCAAATATCCGTCATCGATTTCGTCACATGGCTTCCGGGACGCCGATCGTGAGCGTGGAAAGGCCATCCGTCAGAATGTCGCGCACCGCGAAACAGAGCTCCAGACGGGTATTCACAAGGACGGGGTCATCGGCATTGAGGACCTGCTTCTCACGGTAGAAGCGGTTGAAGGCTTTGCCGAGATCGAGGAGGTAATTGACGAGGACGGAGCAGTCGATTTTCTCGGCCGCGGTCTTCAGGGCTTCGGGATATAGGGAGGCCGTGACCGCGAGGGAGCGTTCCTCTTCGGAGTCCAGCAGGGACCAGTCGGGAGCCGTTTTTCCGCGGACGAACCCGCGGTCGGCGGCTTTGCGGGCGATGGAGTTGATGCGGGCGCAGGCATACTGGACATAGGGGCCGGTATCGCCTTCAAACTTCAGGGAGGCCTGCGGATCGAACATCATGGTGGTCTTCGGGTTGAACTTGAGGAGCATGAACTTGAGCGCCCCCATGCCGATGGTTTCGGAACGTTCCTCGAGGTCCGCGGGAGCGGCCTCCCCTTCGGCGACGCGTTCAAGGGTGGCGGCGCGGGCCAGCGCGTGCATTTCGTCGAAAAGATCGTCGGCGTCCACCACGGTCCCTTCGCGGCTTTTCATTTTGCCGGTGGGGAGGTTGACCATGCCGTAGGAGAGGTGGCGGAGGTTGTCGGCCCAGGCGCAACCCATTTTCTTGAGGATGGCGAAAAGCATCTGGAAATGGAGGATCTGTTCATCGCCGACCACCCAGATTTGCGAATCGGGATGGAACTCGTTGTATTTGAGGAGAGTAGTGCCGATGTCCTGCGTGATGTAGACGCTGGTGCCGTCGGAGCGGAGGAGGACCTTGGTCCCGAGTTTGCCGAGGTCGGCCAGAATCGCGCCGTCCTCGCGGCGGGTGAAGTAACCCTGTTCGAGACCCTTCCTGACGTTGTCCTTGCCGAGGAGGTAGGTTTCGCTTTCGAGGAAGGTCTTTTTGAATTCGACGCCCATGCGGGTGTAGGTCTGATTGAATCCGGCGATGACCCAGGAATTCATAAGTTTCCAGAGGGTGACGGTTTCGGGATCGGAGGCTTCCCACTTGCGGAGGAGCTCCTGGGCGGCGGCGCCGATTTCGGTTTCGAGAAACAGTTCTTCATCGGATTTGACAGCGAGGGCGGGTTTCTCCGCGCGGAGGGCAGCGAGCTGTTTTCTGAGCTCATCGTTGTAGCGGACATAGTAATTGCCGACGAAGTGGTCGCCCTTGACGCCGGACTTCTGCGG
>CAZORN010000354.1:0-3055 GCA_964581935.1 uncultured Victivallales bacterium | reverse complement strand
TCTCGGAAACGCTGCCGGGGACCGACACCCGCGCCCGGCTCTGCATCAACGGAGAGTGGCGGATTGGCTCCGACCGGAACCATACCGACGGCACTGTCCGGCTGCCCGCGCCGATGCATAACCGCTTTTTCCGCACCTGGTACAATCCGCTGAAGAACGAGACGAAAGACTCGAGCGGAAAGGTCGTCCCGCTACCCGGCTGGGAGAAATTCCACTTCGACGATCGGATGTGCGCTGACGATGTCTGGTTCGCCCGCGAATTCGAGGTGGACGATCCTTCCCAGAGCGCCTTCTTCGTCTCAGAAAACATCTACGGAAAGATCACCCTCTATCTGAACGGCGTCGAATGCGGCACCTACGGCGGCCGAATCGGCATGGTCGAAATTCCACTGCGGAATGTCCAGCAGGGCGTCAACCGCCTGGAGATTCATTTCACCGCGCCGGGTAAGGCCTTCGGATATTTCGTCAACGGCAAATACGGGCTCCAGGGCGATCTCTACGTGGACTTCTGCGCTCCGGTCCGAATGGCAGACGTCTGGGTGAAACCGTCCTGGCGGGAGGCGGCGTTGACAACGGAGGGCACAATCGAGAATCAAAGCGGCAAACCGGTGGCGTTTCGCCTCCACCAGTACGCCGTCCGGGACGGGCGAATCTGCTTCCGGTTGCCGGAACGCACCGGCACCCTCGCCGCTGGCGAGACTGTCTGCCTCGCCAACCGTGGACTCTGGGCAGACCCCGCGCTGTGGGACCCGGCGCAACCCAATCTCTATGAGCTGGTTTCCGATCTGGAAGTGGGCGGCAAAATCATTGACCGCAGGCGGGATCGCTTCGGATTCCGCGAATTCTGGATCCACGCCACCGATTTCTACCTCAACGGGAAGCGTATCATTCTTCAGGGCGACGTCGGCCATGCGGACTGGAACCTCGCCAAGCTCTGCGATGTCGCCTGGCCACTCCTCCGCCGGGACGGCATCAACACGCTGCGCATCCACGATTCTTCTTACTGGAGCGCGGAATTCATCCGCAAATGCGACGAGCTCGGCATGCTCGCCTATGCCCAGATGTACTCGGTACTTCATCGCGACCGACCGGACTCGAAGAAATTCACGACCGTCGCTGAGTGGCTTAAGGATCCACTCCATCAGTTCAATCTCGACAACTATCGCGCCTGGCACCGGATGATCCGCAACTCGCCAGCGGTGGTGATCTATTCGACCGATAACGAAATTTTCACCCAGGCATGTGACCGTCTCGATCAGGTGGAATTCAATCTGCGCAACGACAGGCTCGGCGCACTCTATGGCCGTTTCGTCAAATCGCTCGATCCGGGCATCGTCATCACCCGCGATGGCGACATCGGCACCTGGAACCACCAGGGGCGCTGGTTCGAGGATCCCCCCTGCGAAACGGCGAATTACCACTATCCCGATTACAATCCGGAACTCTGGGTAAAAAACTGGCAGAGCGTCTACGAATTCCGCCCGGTTATTTTCGGCGAGACACTCTACTGCTCCTACGGAGCCGACCGCTGGACGGGGGCGCTCCCCCGGGTGGTGGCGTTAAAAGCGGAGAAGGTACGCGATATCGCCTCCCTCTACCGCGAACAGGAAATCCCCGGCCAAATCTATATGGGGCTCGGCCTCGACGGATTCATCCAGCTCAATCCGGACGGCTCCGGCTCGCCGTGGCAAATTCCCGGCAGCTCACCGGAGGAACTGAAAGCCTATGTAGAACAGGCGCCGCGCACTTACCCGTGGCGGCCGATCGCGTGGCCGGCGCTCTCCGGCAAAGGGCAGCGGCCGGTTGCCGCATCGATCAGTCTGAGCAGCTACGGAGACCGTGCGATCAACTGGTTCGAGTCAGGCCGTCCCTCCCATGTGCGCAACGCGGTTAACGATGCCTATCGGGACTCCCTGCTGCCCCAGCCGCCGCTGGCGGCAGCGAGCAGCGCCGAATGCCTGATTCTGGCCGATCCCGGCGATACGGTCTGGAGCGTTGCGCCGGACGGCGAACGCTACGGCGTCATTGCCGATGCAGCCGGAAAAGCACACTTCCAATTCGCTATGCCGGGGCCCCGCCGCTTCACCGCGCCAGGCCGGGAGCAGAGCTTCACAGTGCCCTCGCGCGCCCCGTATGCCGCCAAGCCCGGCTTCGACCACATCGTGTCCTTCCAACTAAGCGAAAAATAAAATGCAAAAAATTCTTCTCCCCCTAGCCGCAACGCTCCTGCTGCTGGGAGCCGACAACGACGAGCTTGCCCAGAACCGTCAACTCAAAGCCGAACTGGCCAGGGAACGCAAGGAACTGCAGGCAGCACAGGAAAAAAATCGCGAAGCTTACCGCAGCATCGGCACCCTGGAACAAACGATTGCCGCCATCGACGGCAATGCCCCCACGCCTGCCGCGCAGCCCACAACACGGCTGCTTTTCGCCAATCCCTTCAACGAAAATTTCGCCGACTTCGGGCAGAACCCCAAGGAATGCGACGCCGCGATCGTCGATACCGAAGACGGAAAAGTGCTCCGGATCGCGTCCGCCGACGGCAAGTCTGCCTGTCTCCAGCGCGGCTTCGCGGTTCCGGAAGGTTCCACTCTCCGGCTTTCCATCAAAATGAAGGCCGAAAATGTCACGCGCCTGGCCCCCATCGGCCATACCGGCACCAAATTCATGCTGATGGTGAGCAAAGATGGTAAAACGGTCTGGCCAGATGCAACGGCGCAGCAGGGCTCCTTCGACTGGACGGAACAGATTTTCCAGCCGGATATCCCCTTCGGGGTTAAAAATGTCATATTGGTAATCGGGCTGCAGGGAGCCAGCGGAACCGTTTACTGCAAAGATCTCAAAGTGGAAGTTGTGGAGAAATAATGATTCGTATTTCCTCGGTCCGTCATATCTGGGGACCTGATTCCAAAGGCGACTGTTACCTTCGCCGCAGCTTTTCCCTGACCGCCAAGCCGTCGCGGACGGTGCTGCGCCTCTTTGCTGACACTGGCTATGAATTGTTCCTGAACGGACGTTTTGTCGCCGCGCTCGACGAATGGAGCAACACCCGCAC
>CAZORN010000353.1:0-3056 GCA_964581935.1 uncultured Victivallales bacterium | reverse complement strand
CATGCGGGGTATCGGGATTTCGTGCTTTGCACGACCAGCGCATCGCCGCTGGACCGCGACAAGGGCAAAGCCCTTGACCAGAGAAAAATGCTGACGCATTTTTCCACTTCAAAGTCGATGCAGCGCATCGAGGTATCCACCCAAGAAAGAATGAAAAAGCCTCTACCGCACCGTTCCGGGCAGTGGAAGCGGCAGTCTCCGGACGGATCGGCAGCCGGTTCGCGACGGAATCACGAACCGGCCTTGATTGTCACTCGGGGAAAGAGGAACCCGTGAATGCAATGCGGAAAAGCGTCAGGCGGGTTTTTCGTTTTTTTTGAGGAGGGCGCGGTAGTGCATGCAGAGGAGGAAGTCGGTCAGGACCATGAGAAGATCGACGATATACAGCCACAGGACGGAATCGATGAGATTATCGGTACGCATGATCCTCGAAACACATCCGCAGAGGTAACCGGCGATCACGAGGATGAAGAATCCGCGGCTTTTTCCGGAAGGGTTTTTCGTGCGGACGGTCTTAATGATCGCAAACGGCCAGCTGAAACCGAAGCAGGCCAGCATTCCGAACTCGAAGAACGACGGATCATTCATGACGCACATCCTTTCATAAAAACGAAACATCCCGCCTTTTCCGGGCGGGATGAAAAGGACATACCGGAAATCCGGCATGTCCCGCGAAAATACAACGGAACCGGGATCAGAGTCCGCCGAGAGCCTTGAGCAGCACGCCCGCGGCCACAGCGGAACCGATCACGCCCGCTACGTTCGGTCCCATGGCGTGCATGAGAAGGAAGTTGTGGGGGTCGCTCTCGAGACCGACCTTGTTGACGACGCGCGCCGCCATCGGAACCGCCGAGACGCCGGCTGCGCCGATCAGCGGATTGATCGGGTCCTTGGAGAACTTGTTCATGATCTTGCCGTAAATCACGCCGCCCGCCGTCCCGATGGAGAACGCAACCGCTCCGAGAACCAGAATTCCAAGCGTCTGCTTGGTCAGGAACTGGTCCGCGGAAAGCTTCGCGCCGACCGCCGTCCCGAGGAAGATCGTGACGATGTTGATCAGGGCGTTCTGGGCGGTGTCGCTGAGACGGTCCACCACGCCGCTTTCCCGCATCAGGTTGCCGAACATCAGCATGCCGATCAGGGGAGCCGCGTCGGGCAGAAGGAAGGCGCAGAGAAGCGTAATCAGAAGCGGGAAGCAGATCTTTTCCAGTTTGGAGACCGGACGGAGCTGTTTCATGCGGATCTTGCGTTCGGCTTCTGTCGTAAGGAGCTTCATGATCGGAGGCTGGATGATCGGCACCAAGGCCATGTAGGAATAGGCCGCCACGGCGACCGCCCCCAGCAGTTTCGGGGAAAGTCGGCTGGTCAGGAAGATGGAGGTCGGGCCGTCCGCGCCGCCGATGATGCCGATGGAAGCGGCATCCTTGAGGTCGAACTGGATTCCGAACTTGGCCAGGACGAGGGCGCCGATCAGGGCGACGAAAATGCCGAGCTGGGCCGCGCCGCCGAGATAGGCGGATTTGGGATTGGCGATCAGGGGGCCGAAGTCCGTCATGGCTCCGACGCCCATGAAGATCAGGAGCGGAAACACGCCGGAATCGATGCCGACGTTGTAGACAAGGCCGAGAAGGCCATCCGGACCGGAGATTCCTGCCAGCGGAATGTTGGCCAGAACCGCGCCGTATCCGATGGGGAGCAGCAGTAGAGGCTCAAAACCTTTCGCAATCGCCAGATAGATCAGCAGGAGGCCGACGCAGATCATAAGGGCGCGGCCGAGACCGAGAATCCAGGTGGAGGAAAAGTCGGCTTTGGTCTGGCTGATCATATCCGCGATGCCCGTGCTTTCCCAGAGACCGCGGAAAAGCACGCTCATCGAATCCAGACGCTGGGGAGCGGTTCCTTCCAGCACGGAGTCATGGACCAGCATTTCCGGGGCGAAATAAGCGATGATCTCGCCGGGATTCAGCAATCCGGAAGGACGGACCTCCGGGTTCAGGGCCAGCGGCAGGAAATTGCCCATGTTCTTGACCTTGGCCTTGCTGCGTCCGGGGATCGCCAGGACCATGATCTCGCGTCCGGGAGTGATCTTCTGGTTCGCCTGGAACGAAACGGAGTAGATTGTCGCCGGAGGAGCGGGGACGAATTCGCCCTTCACGTTCTTGACGGTATCCTTGTAGACAAGTGCAACGCGTCCGTCATCGAGCCGGAACCACTGGAACAGGTCGTCTTCGGCCTCGTTGATGTATTTCGCCTGAGTCCGGAGATAATCCTTCATGTCGGCTTTGAACAGATTGTCCTTGTCTTTCTTGGTCAGTTCGACCAGATTGCTGCCGATCCCCGCCCGGGGATCTTTCTTCATGGACTCAAGGGAATCCTTCCGCGAGGGAGCCGGGCCTTGTGCGAACACAAAACCGACCGCCGCGCAGAGGGCCAGCGTCAGAAAATATTTGATGTTTTTCATTGGGGAATTCCTCACGCTTCGACCGTGGCGATCGCCTGTTCGGCGGTGATGACGTCCTTGACGGCCACAAGAAGCTTGGAGACGCGTCCGCCCTTTTCGGTTTTGATCTCGGTTTCCATTTTCATGGCTTCCAGAATGAGGATGGTTTCCCCATCCGCAACCGTGTCGCCTTCCGCGACGAGAATCCTGGTGACCGTGCCGGGAAGCGGACTCCTGACCTCGAATTCGGCTCCGGCGGAAGCGGCGGCTTTCGGGACGGCCGCGCCGGTGCCAATGGCGACGTCGAAGGGTTTGCCGTTGACCGTGACCTTGGAACCGTTGACCTCGACCTGGAAGTTCTTGCCTCCGGCGGAGACGGTGTAGGAGGCGGGTCCGGCGGCTTTCGCGGGCTTCTTTTCCTCTTTGTAGCGGATGCCGTTGGGCTTGTCGCCCTTGAGGAAGGCAAGGCCCTTGTCGCCGCAGGTGGCCACGATGAAGATGTTCTCATCGGTCACAGGCAGACCGTCCTTCTCGAGGAGAGCGGTCTGGGCCTTGATTCCAAGCTTGGGATTGCGGTCGTTGATGTCCTGGGCATCTTCGGTCGTGGGCTGGAGAC
>CAZORN010000352.1:0-3059 GCA_964581935.1 uncultured Victivallales bacterium | reverse complement strand
TGGCGGAGAGAGGGGGATTCGAACCCCCGAACCGGTAAAACCAGTTAACGGTTTTCGAGACCGCCGCCTTCGACCGCTCAGCCATCTCTCCGCAGGTTGGAAACAAAGTCCTCTTTAAAATGCCTCAACTTTGCCGTTTTTCAAGTCGGAAAACAAAATAAGAGAAAACTATTTTCTTGTCGGACACGCCGCATGGGAAGCCGGGGGACGCCATCCCAAGACTGTCTCGGGATGGACGCGGCAAGACGCGGAAACGGAACAGGCAAAGCGCAAAATCCCCGTACGGAGCATTTTCCGGCACGGGGGACCCGGACACCGTAGCAAACGGACTACACGAGGGAGTTGAAATACTCGCACTTGTAGCCGTTCTCGACCATCACGCGGCAGGCGGCGTTCAGTCCGTCGAAATACTCCGGGATGTAGTTCACATAATGCTTATAGGCGTACTGCTCGTGGGAGCCGATCAGGATTTTTTCCTGTCCGGCGGAAACCTTTTCCATGAGCTTGGCGCGGATGCCGTCGATGTCGCCCTTATAAAGATTCAGGATGATGTCCACCGGAATATCGTAGGAATCGAAGGCTGGATTGTATTCGATGCACTTGCCCTCGCGGACGGCAAAAAATTTCATGCCGTGTTCGCGCATGAAACGGCGGCAGTCGTCGGTAACGGAGAAGAAGTGCATGATGATGGGGGCGGTCAGGCATTTTTCGCCGACGATCCGTTTCATGGCGTTTTTCCACTGGGCATAGTGTTCGGGGAGCTTTTCCGGATGGGCCTTGGAATAAGGACATTCCGGATACTCGGACTGAGCATGGAAGGCGAAACGGAGCCATTCGGCATTGTCCTCGAACTCGGAACGGTAGCGGTCCGGGAAGAGGGAAAGGTCGAAATCGGGTTCATGATGGTTGTGGTAGAAAGAATTCAGGGTGAATTTCGTGCCGTAGGCTTCATGAGCCTTTTTGAGGTTGGCCAGATAGAAGTTGTCGAAGATGGAACGGAATGAATGGCGGTAAATGTCGGTGAAGAAAAAGACATTGTCGTCGATAAAGAAGTTATAGCATTTGCCTTTCGGAACGGGAGCAAGCATTTTGAAGGTTCCTTCTGTTGGATGGAGATTATTGGAAACTCATGGCCTGAGGCTGGAAGAATGATTCGGAGGGCATGACCGTCGGGGTGTTCAGCGGCGGGACGGAATCGACGATGCCCCAGCGGCGCGAGACAGGCCAGAAGATGACCATGGCAAGGCCGACCATATTGCGGCGCGGGATGAAGCCCCAGTTGCGGCCGTCGAGACTGTTGTTGGTGTTGTCACCAAGCGCGAAGAAACAATCGTCTGGAACGGTAAGTTCACCGCCGAGCGCAAGAAGGCCGTCCGCGCGATGCCCCTGATAGCCGCCTTGAAGGGAGTAAACTTTCTTGAATTTGTCGGAAAACTCCCAGATGGGTTTAAAATCCTTTTCCCCCTTCGGACGGATCATCACGATGTTATCGGAAATCTGGATGGTGTCGCCGGGGAGTCCGATCAGGCGTTTGATGTAATAATAGCCGCCGAGGGGCTGGGTCGGAGAGGTGATGTTTTCGGTATTGAAGACGATCACATCGCCGCGTTTGAGGGGGCGGAAATGGATGCTGAGGCGTTCGACGAAGACATGGTCGCCGGTGGAGAGCCAGCCATCGCAGAAGGTTTCCCCCTCGGAGTAGTAGGGAGAGGTCTTTTTGAGGTAGCGGACGATCTGGGGAAAAAGGTCGCCGGGAAGAGTGTAGGAATCATTGCCGATCAGGAAGTTGGATTCGGGGAAAAAGAAGAGGCGGTTCCACTGGCTGTAACGTTCGGAAAGGAGACCGTCGCTTTTGACTTTCGCATAGGCCCGGCGCGCCTGAACCGGCATCATGGAGCGGGTCACGGAGCCCATGAAGGGTTTGGAGGCTTCGCGGTCGATGTAATGGATGCCGAAAAGGGTCGGCTGCATACTGCTGGTCGGGATGCTGAACGGCTGGAGGTAAAGGGCGCGGACACCGCCGGCGACCGAACAGGCCACCACAAGGATGTCCAGCAGATTGCGCATGGAATGGGCAAAGCCTTTGCGCGGAAGGAGTCTTTCCAGTTTTTCTTCGCAGGAGGCGATCGCGGGGGCGTCCGACAGAGAAGGTCTTTTGGCGAAAGAACAGAGTTCGGACTGGAGTTTTTCGAGGCTGGAACGGGTGGAGTCTTCGAGGATATCGTCATCCGCGGCGAGGGTGGAGGAGACGGACGATCTCAATTCGTGAAGCTGTTTGGCAAGCTTTCTTTTTTTGGAATAATTGCTGAAAAAATCAAAAAACATGTTATCTCCCTGAATTTAAAGTGGGAAACAATACCACGGAAACCCTTTCAGGTCAAGCGTCGTTTGAATATATCGCGGAAGGAAGTATATTATTGAGTTTTAAAACCATTTTTTGAAAACGGTGATGGAATGTTATTTCTTTACAGGATATTATTTCCGGCGGTATTTCTGTTCTTCGCGCCGGGCCTGGTTGTCAAACTGATCCGGCGTCCGGGACGCAAGAAAAATTATGCCGAGCGTTTCGGAGTATTCAGCCGGGAACGCGCGGAGGCGTTGTCCGCGATGAAGGGGGCGGTCTGGCTCCACGCGGTGAGTGTCGGGGAGACCAACGTGGCACTGACGCTCCTGAAGAAATGGGCGGCGAAAAACCCGAAACGAAAATTCGTATTCAGCACTACCACAACGACTTCCCAGGAAATCGCGTGGAACAAGGTTCCTCCGGGCGTGGAAGTGTTTTTCTGTCCGGTGGATTCGGCCATTTTCGTGAAGAAAGCGCTGCGGATGATCCAGCCGTCCGCGCTGGTCATTTTCGAGACCGAGATCTGGCCGAATCTGATTACGTTGACCCGTCGGTCCGGCGCGAAGCTGATTCTCGTCAATGCACGGATTTCGGACCGCTCGGTCAAAGGCTATCGGAAATTCCGCTTCTTCTTTTCGCCCATTCTGGATTCGTTTCACCGGATCTGCGTGCAGACGGAGCTTGACCGCGAACGCTTTGCGTCCGTCACCTCCAA
>CAZORN010000351.1:0-3082 GCA_964581935.1 uncultured Victivallales bacterium | reverse complement strand
TTTCCCGTGGACTGTCAGCGAGAGAATGGACGCCTTCCTCGCGTCCATGAAATAATAAGGAAGAAGCAGATGGAAAGAATCAAAATCGGACAGCTTGGAATCTGTCATGAGCACGCTTCCGGGAAAATCAATACATTGCGGGGCTTGCCGGAGGTCTTCGAAATCGTCGGCGTGGTCGATGACCGGAACACGAAATCGGCCCGTTTCTCAGGGGACGACCTGAAGCCTTATGAAGGGCTGAAATGGATGACCGAAGAGGAGCTTTTCCGCACGCCCGGACTTCAGGCGGTGACGGTCGAGACGCCGAACGGCGACCTGGTCGACGCCGCCCTCCGCTGTGCGGAACGGGGACTCGCGATGCATATGGACAAGCCGGGCGGCATGGATCTTGAAAAATTCGGACGTCTGTTAAAAATATGCCGGGAGAAAAATCTTCCGTTTCAGATGGGCTACATGTTCCGGAGCAATCCGGCGATGCAATGGTGTCTGAAGGCGGTCCGCAACGGCTGGCTGGGAGACATTTACGAGATTCACGCGGACATGAATCACAACTACGGCGGAGACGCCTACCAGAAATATCTTGCGGCGCTTCCGGGCGGAATCCTGTTCAATCTCGGTTGCCACTGGATCGACTGGATCGTCGCCGCGATGGGATGTCCGCAGAACGTCATCCCCTTCCTGAAATCGACCCCGGACGTCAGCGAAGGAACCGTCAACAACGCCCTTGCCGTGCTGGAATATCCCCATGCGGTCATGACGGTCCGTGCGTGCGGAAAAGCGGTGGACGGGCTGAGCCAGCGCCGCTTCCGGGCGGCCGGAACGAAAGGAACGGTCGAGCTGAGCCCGGTGGAGCGGTTCGACGGACAATCCCTAACAATGGAACTGACCCTGGCGGAAGACAACGAAGACTATTCCGTCGGACATCACACGGTCGATCTTGGAATCCAAAGCGACCGTTACCGGGGCCAGTTTCTGGAACTGGCGTCGATCCTCCGCGGGAAAGTGAAGAATTCCTATACGTATGAACACGATTTTCTGGTGCAGAAGGCGGTCCTTGCCGCATCCGGAATCATGGAATGGGAGAAATGACATGCGCGCAATTCTGATCAAAGAAAATAAGGCGCTGGTGTGGAGCGAAGTTCCCGAGCCGGTCCGCAAACCGGAGGAAGTCCTGATCGAAATTCATGCGGCGGCGCTGAACCGGGCCGACCTGATGCAGCGCGAAGGAAATTATCCGCCCCCCGCCGGATGGCCGGAATGGATGGGGCTGGAAGTCGCGGGCAAGGTGCTGGAAGCGCCGCACGGGGCTGCTGTGAAACCGGGCGATTCCGTTTGCGCCCTGCTGGGCGGCGGAGGATACGCGGAGAAAGTCGCGGTTCCGGCGGGGATGGTCATTCCGATTCCCGAAGGGCTGTCGATGGTCGAAGCCGCCTCCCTCCCCGAAGTGTGGTCCACCGTCTATCTCAACCTCCAGATGGAGGCCGGGGGCATGAAGCCGGGCGACGTTTTCTACATGCAGGCCGGAGCCAGCGGCGTGGGGCTGGCGGCGATCCAGTTCGCCAAACAGATGGGCGCCGAAATCATCACGACCGTCGATTCGCCGGAGAAGGCGGAGTTCGTCCGCAAACTCGGCGCGGACTACGTTCTGGATTACCGTGCGGAAGACGTGCGGCCGGTCGTCGCCGCACACCCGCCGACCGTCGCGCTGGACTGCATCGGCGGCAGACAGATGGGCGAATGCTTCCGCAACATGGTGTTCGGCGGACGCTGGATCATGATCGCCACCATGGGCGGCAGTGAAACCTCGATCCATCTGGAAACCGTCTGGCGCAAACGTCTCCGCCTGATCGGGAGCACGCTCCGCAGCCGCACCCCGGAAGAGAAAAGCGCGATCCTTCAGGCGCTTCACCAGAAGCTCTGGCCTCTTTTTACGGCGCGGAAGCTGGTCACCAACATTCATGCGATGTTTCCGGTCACGGAGGCGGAGAAAGCCCATGACGTTCTGAACCGCTGTGAAAACATCGGCAAAGTGGTTCTGACGATCCGGGAATAAAATTTGGAACGGGCTCAGGGCATCTTGTCCACGTGGAAGGTGACGCGGGCGGTTTTCGTGTCGGACGTCGCGCTCAAAGTGTGGACTCCGCACGGAAACGGCAACCGTTTTTCACGGAATCGGCCCAGATACGCACCGTCTAGAAACCAGTGAAGCTCCTTCCCGGCATCCGAAGTCAATTTAAGCATAACGGTTCCTCCGCGTTCCGCCTGATACCGGACGGGCGCGGGCGTCAGGATCCGGAAGGAATCCCCTTTTTCCTCCGGCCGTCCGCAAAGTCCGCATTTCTGCAGAGGCACATCGGCCAGAACCGTGCCGCTGAAAGTCTCCCGGCAGGAGACGTCCGCGCGCAATCCGGTGCGGGCGCAAAGAGGGACCCGCCGGAATTCCGGCGGAAAATCCTCCCATTTCGGACGCGGCCCGGTCCGGTACAGGGAATTCATGATTTCCGAAGCGGCGGGAGCGGCGGCCTCCAGTCCCCGGAGCGAGGCGGAAGCGCGTCCATCCTTGTTTCCGAACCAGAGTCCGAGGGTCCATTCGGGCGTGAAAGCGAAACACCAGGCGTCCCGGTTTCCGTTGGAGGTGCCGGTTTTCCATGCGACCTCGACCGCGCATCCGGGAAGCGGACGGGTCCGAAGCATTTTAGCGGTCATGAGACAGACGCTCCGGGGAAAAACACGGACCCCTTCGGGCTTTTTTCCATTCAGGAAAGTCGGAGGCAGGAACACGCCGCCGCGGGCGAGCGCGGCATAGGCGGCAGTCATGGCGAGGAGGTTGTGTCCGGCCGTGCCGAGCGCCAGAGGAAGGCCGTCCCGCGCGGGATGGTCGGGACGCAGCAATTCGAGGCGTTTGAAAAGTTCCACGACCCGTTCCGTGCCGAGGTCGGCCAACAGCCGGATCACCGGAGTGTTCAGCGACAGGGAAAGCGCATCCGCCGCACGGACCTCGCCCCGGTAAACGCCGTCGTAATTGGACGGAGAATAATCGCCGTAGCGAAGGGGGGCGTCCAGCAGGAAAGTGTCCATGACG
>CAZORN010000350.1:0-3082 GCA_964581935.1 uncultured Victivallales bacterium | reverse complement strand
CGGGACCAGCTCAGCCTGATGCTGGCTCCGGGATATTGACGGAGAATCAAATGCAAGTTGATTTATTGCCTCTGAATCCGAACGGAGGGAAGAAGATCGTCTGTTCGCTCCCGCTTCCGCCTTTCAGCGCAGACGTGAACATTCCCGGCGCGGAAAAGGTTGAACTCATCCCCCTTGGACACTGGGGACAGCGGGCAATGCTGGACCCGAAACAGACATGGCCGTGGCCGGAAGAATTCCTCCAGACGCCGCATATCCTGAATCAGCCTCCCCGCCGCGTCCTGATTACGGCGGTCTTCCCGGAACCGGTCACGGGACCGGTAAAAGCGGAAATCCTTCCCGGCCGCAAAATATCCGGAGCCGGTGATTTTTTCGCGTCGGTCGAAGTCGTTCCGGGCAAGGAGACTTACCATCACCGCGATGAGGAAATCTACCATTACGTCAAAAGGGAAGACTCCGTGGCCCTGAAAACCGCAATATCTCCTCTGAAGCTCCGGCTCGGGATGGACATTGACGGAGAAAGGCGCTGCTGGCAATGGTGCGAAGTGATCCCGGTGTGGAGCGGCCCCCTTACCGCGGCATTCATGGCTGGGGGACATATCTACGCAGGAAAAGTGGACCGGCCCATGACCATGCAGGAGGCGCGTGAGGCAAACTGCCATAATTTTTTCAACGAGGCTATTGTCGGAGGCAAAGTCTTCATCGTCATTCACAACGACGGCTTTATCGAGTTCAGCGTCCACTTCGCCAACATTCAGGGATACGGAATGGGAAGCCAGGCGCTCGGACTGCCTTTCATCGAAGTCGAATGCGATGATCCGTCGCCCGAATTCGCGTTTGACACCGGAGCGGAGCGCATCGAGCGCGAGGGAGCATGCCTGCGCTGGACTCCGCTTGCATCCACGAAAATCTTTCTCGGAGACCGTCTCGACAGTATTTTCGTGGCGGATTCCGGCAAGGCCCGGTCGCAATACGTGGAAAAATCCGAATCGGGACTGGTGAAAGGAGCCGGATGCGGTTTCATCTTTTCCGCAAAATTCCCGGACGCCTCCTCTCCCGTCAGGTGTCTGGCGTCCCCGGAATGGTACCGGAAATGCGGAGAATTCGGGTTCGCCCTGCCGGAAAAAACCGGCGATGAATTCAAGATACTGCGGGAAATTTCCGAACAGGCAGTCCCGGTCTTTCTCCGGAACAGACACGAGGAGGGAATCTGCCGGGGCGGGGTATACCGCTACCTGGATCGCGACCCCTCCGGTCGCTACGAGTTCTCAATGGACGGCAACGAAAGCATTTATCTCTACCGCGGCGCTTACATGCGGACCTCTCCGGAACTCTACCAGCTGGCATTCAATTCGGTCAGGTTCATAACGGATGTGGCCCTGGACCACTATTATTTCAACATTCATTACCACGGAGACACCCCCGACTGGAAGCTCTTCTCGCTCATCTACCTGCGTTTCGGCGGAATGGTCAACAACTGGCTGGAAACGGGAAACCCGTATTATCTGGAAAGCGCTCAGGCGGTGGCGGGACGCTGGATTGCGGTGAACCGCCAGAACCAGCCCCGGAAAAACATGGGACGCGACACGGAACCGCTGGAGGGCATGATGGCCCTTTACGACGCCACCGGACACGAAATGTATTGGGAGGAAGCCGAAAAAATCGCCCATGATGTAGTCCGTTCCCTCTTCGGGGATCATTACTGGAAATGCGGCTTCGGCGTCGGCCCCTACTGGGGAATCAACGCACTGAACGGAACCGCGTGGAACGGCTCGCACCTCTTTGCCGGAATTTGTGAATTCCTTTTCCGGGCATCCCCGGAAACTTGCGGGGACTATATGTTTCTGCTCGATAAAGCCTGCGGCATGGCGCGCCGCATCATCAGGAGCCTCGATGAAGATTATAACGGATTCCACCGGACCAGCGGCGCCTATCTGCCGCGCAGGATATTCATGATCGCAAAAATCGCCGGAAATCAGGCGCTGATGAAGGAAGTGACCAGAATCATACTCGGAATGGAAGAAAATTATCAGAAAACCGGAAAGGATTTCTTCAAGGCGGGACACCATTGCGCAGGGTATCTCGACAGTCCTTATGTCGCCAATTCCGTATTCGGACCGGATTTCCCGGCCTTCTGAAACATCGATTGTCGTTTTCCACAACCATCTCGGATTCAACGGGTTTCCGGGATTGCTCCTCTATTCCGCGGAGGGTGAGTCCCATTCTCCCGGAAGCCGTTCATCCCCCCGGAGCTTCCGCAGCGGATGACAAAGACGGCGGCTTTTTTTCCTGTCCGTCTTTGTTTGCTTTTTTTTAGACATACGTGATTTTTCCGTTTTTTTTCGGCCGGAGCCTGAATCCTTTTTCATTTTTCCCTGTCTATGTTTTTTGGAGATATGTCTTTGTCTAAGGTGGATTTTTTTCCATTGAAGGTGTATCTTAATGAAAAAAGATAAAGCAACTTTCACAATTTGTAACAGCCGAGGCGTCTTCATGAAAAATATCCGGGCCTTCCAGGGATTGTTCTTCTGCATCCTTTTCTTTCTTTCCTCCTCCGCACTTTTTGCGGCGACCAAGCAGAAAGATCTTGAGCCGACACCGGACATGTCCACCATTTCCCGGACGGCTTCCTTCCTTCTGACGAACCATCATTTCAGCCAGAAGAAACTCGACGACGACCTTTCCGAACAGCTTTTCGACGATTACTTCAAGACGCTCGACCCCACCCGCATGTTCTTCACGCAGGAAGACATTTCCAGATTTGAAGCCTCCAAAAAACAGCTCGGCGCGCAAGTCCGCAAAGGCGACATCCAGTTCGCCTTCGATGTCTTCAAATTCTTCCTGAAGCGTCTCGATGAATACGAAAAATTCACCGACGACTACATCAAGACCAATCCGTCCCTCAACCAGAACGACGAATTCGAGTTCAACCGCGCCAAGCTCCCCTGGCCCGCCAATGTCACGGAACTCCATGACATCTGGAAAAAGAAAAACCGCAACGACCTGATCCTTCTGGAACTGCTGGATCGTTCCCGCGCCGCCAACACCGCCGCCAATCCCGCGCCTGTCGTCAAGGACAAAA
>CAZORN010000349.1:0-3082 GCA_964581935.1 uncultured Victivallales bacterium | reverse complement strand
GCAGTTGGCTTTCCAGCTCCAGAGATGCTGGGCGGCGGGCTCCGGCTTCGTCAGCTGGAAAATGCCGAATCCGAAATCGGGACTTGTATTCGGCGTGTAACGGATGTCCGCCGCGCCGGAATTGAATTCGCCGCCTTCATTGAATTGCTTCATGACGCCGGAAGAAGTGGAGCTGGACTCATGGATTCCGACATATTCGGCGTACCACAGGGCGCTGATCTGGCGGATGAAAGCGCCTGCCTCGTCTTTTGCCGGATTGGTGCCGCGGATATAAAAAGTAATGCTCTTTTTCACATTCATATATTCGCAGGTCAGTTCGGCTTTTCCTCCGCGGATGTGGTCGCCCATGGCTTCGCTGATGTTCCACCGTTCCCTTGCCGGAACGGTTCCTTCATACGTATGGAAATCGTTTCGCCCGCTCCGGTCATACTGGATCCGCAACGTGTAGCGAACCTCGCCCGGCAATGTGTCGGGAATAATTCTGACAGTCATTTCCGGCATGGCTCCGGAAGGATGAATATAGACGTAGTGCTTGCCGCCCTGGGTGACGGCGGTAAGTTCGTCGCCGTTCCTGACGAACAGCGAAAGAAAAAACGTGTCGGCCGCGTCCGGAGCCGGCCGGGGATTCTGTCCTTCGGAGGTATTCGGGGTTCCCGCTTCGTCCGGATGGGTCCATTGCTCGGAGAAAGGGAGCGTTCCGGCGGCGGACCGCGAAATGCCGGCGTAATCCCGTCTGACATGCCGGACATATCCGTTCCACGCCTGCGCCGTCGTCCCGCCCGGAGAGTTTTGCCCGGACGTCTCATCGGCCCGAACCGTCATCCAGCACAAAGAGGCAAGAAAAAAAGACAGTAATTTCATGTTCAAAGCCTTCTACCGTTTCCTGTTATATTCTTTCATGCGGAACCTTCATGATTCCGCGGTTCCGGAAGAGTTCTCCTCATGATATTTGCATGGAGGATTTTTGTGTTCAAAAACCGTTTTCCCGGAGCCTGGCATAATATAGCACTTTCGTTCAAAAAATGCAATCATCGGAGATGGTAGGCGCAAAGACGGGCCATCCGTCCGATCCGTTCGAAGCCGATTGCACGGCAGAGACGGGACGTGAAGACCCCGTATTTCCGGTAGAAAAGATTGAACAGAAGATATGGCGGTATCTGACGGCAGGTCTTTGGAAGACGGCGCAGAATGTTCCGGAAACTGTAGAGCTCCCGATACATTTGCAGATACCCTTCATAAAGCTGGTTCGCACTCATCTGGGCAGGCTTGAATACCACATGCGACGTATCGTAGTGAGTCAGGTCGAAATCGCTAATCCGTCCGGAGCTTTGCATGTCACGATGAAGTTTTGTGCCCGGATACGGCGTGAGAATGTGCGATGTGACCGTTTCAATCCGTCTGGAGACTGCCCAGTCTATGGTGTGACGGAATACCTCCGGCGTATCTCCGTCGAGTCCGAAGACAAAACTCGCATTGATCATGATCCCCCGGCTGTGAAGCGCGTCCACCAGCCTGTCGAACGAACTGACGGCATTCTGTTTCTTGTGCACTCCGTCCAGCGCGGCGGGATTCAGGCTTTCAAAGCCGATGAATAGACTCTGACATCCCGTGTCCCGCATCCGGTCGAGAAGCTCCGGATGGCTGACTATATTGGCTGACACGGCGGCACTCCATTTGAGCTTGAGGGGACGCATTGCCTCCAGCAGTTCGTGCGTGAAATTCGGGTCTCCGATGAAATTGTCATCAATGAACATGATGTGGCGCGTGCGCATCCGCCGGATCTCCGTGACGACGGTTTCCACATCGCTGTGAAGGTAGGTGCCGCGCACCGTTTCGCAGCTGTTGTAACAGAAGTCACAGGTGAAAGGACAGCTCCTGCTGGTGGTTATGACATTGGAATAAAGATACCCGGAAAGGTCAAACCGTTGATAGTCGGGGATGGCCAGTTCCTTGCCTGAAATCGTGTGGCCTGCAGAGTAGCGCGGCCGCAGAGTCCCTTTTTCCGCGTCGGAGAGAATGTCCGCCCAGACCGGTTCCGCCGGTCCTACGCAGATGGCATCGAAGAGTTCCGCCGTGCTGTCGGGAACGGACGTAATATGGATGCCTCCCGCGACCACCGGGATGCCGCGCCGACGGTAATTCCGGGCGATTTCTGCGGCGCGCGGCAGGGTTTCGACGGTCACCGTGACGGCGGCCAGTCCGACCGGATTGTCAAAATCGTGAAGGTCGATATTCTCATTGATGAATTCGACGGTATGGCTTGAAGGGGTCAAGGCGGCCAGTGTCAGCAGGCCAAGGTGCGGCGCCATGCGGAGTTTCAGTTCGCTGTCCATCGGACGCCGCTGCATCTGCGGCTGAATCAGACGTATTCTCATGAGGGGTGTAATTTCATGTATAATCTTTGTTCGGCTGTGCTGAAGCTCAACTGTCGGAATATATCATGCAGGCGTGGATAATCAAGTTCCGGAAGGATGCGGAATCAGGAAAAGTCTGAAAGAACCGGTTTTCAGGCAATCCGTTTTGGAGGGAAAAGGAATGTTTCTCTCATAACCGTTGTTCTCCTCGGCCCGCTTCCGCTGAAAATGTGCGGGACCCTCTTTGAGAAATGCGCCTGCGTTGATAATGAATTTTTTTCTGCAATGGAAAAGTTTATATAATCCCAACAATCAATGGAAAAAATGAGTTCGTAATTATATTTTAAAAATATGGTTTAAAAAACAGACAGTAACTTTTGAATTTGGATTCCGGCTGCGGACGACGGGAGACACTTACGCCACACCCGGCGGATGAGGAATGCAAATCCATTTCATGAACGAGCTGACAAATCTGGTTTTGACAATAACGCAATTTGATGTTTGGGCGAGCGTTGATTTTCAGCGGGGTTGTAAATTGGCTCATTGGTTTCATACCATTTTCGCTCGGTTGGAGTGCGGTGGCTTTTCGCACACCAAGGCAAGCCATCTGTTTGAGTGCCGGGACACCGCTTCGTTCCGCCATGGAGCACCATCGATGGAAGGCTATTCGTGCGTGATAGGAACTTTTCGAGGTTGCGTAGATGCTTCTCGGGGATTCTTTGAACAGC
>CAZORN010000348.1:0-3094 GCA_964581935.1 uncultured Victivallales bacterium | reverse complement strand
ATATCCGGGTGCCGGAGGATTGCGCGGTGGCCGGGTTCGACAACATTTCCTACGGTGCTTACGCCAATCCTTCCCTGACCTCTGTCGGATACGACAGCGGCGACTTCGCCGAAACCGTATGGGACCTGATGATCCGGCGTCTGAACAAATCCGAAACGGGTCCGGTCAAGCGCATTTGCATTTCTCAGAATTTGACTGTTCGGGAATCCACCTGAAACATTTTACAGGAAAAACAGAAAATCATGATCGAGAGACATCACCTTCCGGTTCACCGGGTCACTCAAGGCCAGAAACATCATTTCTTCGGATATTTCGACAAGTTTCCGTGGGACAAGTCGGGTCGTTATCTGCTGTCCCAGGAGATCGGCTTCACGGCGCGCCAGCCCGTTCCCGGAGAAAAAGCCGTCCTCGGAATGATCGACCTTCACGACGGCGACAGGTTCATCCCTCTGGCCGAGACCGATGCCTGGTGCTGGCAGCAGGGGTGCATGTTCCAGTGGCTGAACGATGCGGGAACAAAGGTGATCTACAACGATCGCGAGGGCGATCATTTCGTCTCCCGGATTCTGGACGTGAAAACCGGGGAGAAACAGACGCTCTGCCGTCCGGTGTACTGCCTCAGTCCCGACGGACGCTGGGCTTTGAGCCTGAACTTTTCCCGGCTGGACCGCGAGCGTCCCGGCTACGGATATCCCGGCGCGTCCGATCCGACGGAAAAGGTCGAGTGTCCAGACAATGACGGCGTTTTTCTGGTGGACCTGAAAAACAACACCTCCCGGCTCATCATCAGCGTGGCGCAGGTGACCGAAATGTTCTTCCGTTCGGACATGGAAAATACGCCCGGCTGGTTCAATCACATGCTGTTCAGCCCGGACAGCCGCAGGATCGCATTTTTCCACCGCTGGCGTCTGTGGAACAAGGACGGCACCCCCGGCTGGCACGTCACCCACATGTTCACGGCCGACACCGACGGGTCCGGCATCTGGCCCCTGAATCTGGAAGATATGAGTTCGCATTATACATGGACCGCCCCGGACAAAATCATCAACTTCTCCAATCGCTACAGGCACGGCTGGCAGTATTATCTCTACACGGACCGGACACACAAAACTGAAGTGATCGCGGAAAACGCGTTTCCCGGGGATGGTCATTGTTCCTTTTCTTCCGACGGGAAATGGATGCTGACCGACAGTTATCCGCTGGAAGACAACTGCCGTCACCTGTTCCTCTATGATCTGGCGGAAAAACGTGCTTTCGAGATCGGCGCGTTCTATTCGGACCCGTCCTATCCGACGCCGACCCGCTGTGACCTCCATCCGAACTGGTCGCGGGACGATCAAACGGTCTGCATCGACTCCATCCACGAGGGATCGCGGCAGGTCTACACGATCGATGTCGGCGGCCTGACCGGGAAATAGGTTCGCGCTCAATTTAATCTTTTTCCGCTTGCATTGGATATTTCCCCGGTATACATTATCTTTCCGCTTTCCAGAGCGGGATACGGGTGAAACGCCAATTACCGCCCGGCAAGAGAGGAAGCATCATGAAAAAGATTCGGGGATGCCGCGATTTCCTGAGACAGGAAATCATCAGCGGAAGCTATAAGCCGGGAACGTATCTGCCATCGGTACGCGCTCTCGGGGAGCGTCTGGAAATCTCCAAAAGCGCCGTGCATATGATCCTGAAAATGCTTCAGGAGGAAGGGCTTCTCCAGTTGAGTCCCGGACGCGGCGCGCTGGTGACGGAATATCCGTCGGGCAAACCGGTTCTGCGCCGGTTTTACATGCGACCCTCCGATTTCGGGAGTTTCGGGTATCTGCCGGTCGCCATGCATTCGCTGTGCGGAGCCTGTCATGCCGCCGAAATGAAAAACGCCGAAGCGCTCATTTCCTTTTCCGACTCCGAAGGTATGACGGAATCCATGATCAACGCCTACAGCCGGGGAGACATCCAGGGGGTGATCTACCTCCAGTGCCAGAGCTACGAAGACCTGATCAGGCCTCTGGAGAAAGCCGGGATTCCTTATGTGATTGCGCATGACATGCACGGTTTCAAGGCGGTGAAGGGCGGCGTCGATTTCCGGAAAATCACCCGGGCGGCCGTCGATTATCTCCGGCAGCGCGGACACTCCCGGATCGGTCTTCTGGCCGGCGCGGAGAAAGACTACATTTATCAGGAATCCATTCTCTCCTACCGGCAGACGCTGGAGGAATACGGACTGGAATTCCGTCCTGAGTGGCTGATTACGGACGTCCACCATCTTCCCACGGATCCGCTTCTGAAAGCGCTGGGGAGCCGCAAGGCGCCGACGGCGTTTTTCACCGTGCGGGATTACCGCGCCCAAGTCCTGTTTGCCGCGGCCGCGTTCAAGGGATTGCGGATTCCGCGGGACATCTCCGTCATCTCATTCGACGACTGTACCTGGCCGGAAGCGGCGCTTCAGGGGCTGACTACCTTTCACGAGCCTCTGCATGAATTGGGCGAAAACGCGGTGGACATGCTTCAGCGGTGGGTGGTCGACGGCAAGGCTCCGGCGAACCGTCTGCTGGAGGTCCCGCTGATCGAACGGGGCAGCGTCAGTATTCCTGAATAGCGCATTTGCCGATGTCACCGATCAGGAACGTCCTGACCTGGATCAGGCCGCCGTAATAAAGTCCCTTGTAGTCGTTGCGCTGGGAACGCAGGGTTTCCGAACCGGCATGACCGTCGACAAAGAGCGTATTGCTGGTTCCGTTGTGAAGTCCGAACATCCGGGAATAGCCTCCGGCCGCGGTGGTGGACAGCATTTTGAAGTAGGGCGCGCCCGGCGTGGGGGATGCGGCGTTTCCGGCGTCGGAGATGATCATCGTCTTGGAATATCCGTACTTCTGGATGTCCGGGTTTTTCAGGTCAATCGCCCAATAGGAAGCGATGTTCGTATAGAAAGCTCCGTACGAATACATCAGTCCGGCGGGGTCGATTCCCGGAACGGATTTCATGGATTTCGGACAATAAAAGACTTTGCCGGACGGCTGGGAGTATCCGCAGTTGATCAGCAGCGCGCTCCAGACCCAGCCCGCGGCGGGCATCTGGCGCCATTCCCCGCTGGCGGTGT
>CAZORN010000347.1:0-3176 GCA_964581935.1 uncultured Victivallales bacterium | reverse complement strand
TCAGATGAACGCGCACTCCCGTATGCAAAGCGATTCCGCTGAAGGAAACCGTCTTTGCGATGGTGTTCTGATTTTCCATATTCATCATTTTCCTATCGGATTCTTATTGATTTCTCATTTTTCATGATTTTTTTTATAATTTAACCTCTATTGGGGATGATTACCACCGGAACTTGAATTATATTTGCAAACAATGATGAAAAAAATTGATTTTTCAGAGAAAAAACAGGAATTCCAGAATATGAATGCTGTCAAAATACCGGTGGTGACCGGACCGACCGCCTGCGGAAAAACCTCTTTCGCAGTCTCGCTTTCCGCCGCGATCGGAGGCGAAATCATCAGCGCGGATTCACGCCAGCTGTACCGCGGACTCGACATCGGAAGCGGCAAGGACATCGCCGAATACACGCTTCCGGACGGCACGGCGGTTCCGTATCATCTGATCAACATCGCCGATCCGGACCGGCCCTACAACCTGGCCGAATTCATGCGGGACTGCCATGCTGCCGTCGCGGAAATCCACGCACGCGGCAAGGTTCCCGTCCTCGCCGGAGGCACCGCGCTCTACCTCGATTCCGTCCTGCGCGGCTATTCGCTCGCGGGCGGCGCGCCGGACCCCGCCGGACGCGAAGCCCTCCGCACGTGTCCGACCGAAGAACTTCTCGAGCGTCTGCGCGCACTCGAGCCGGACTCGGAGATATTCCAGAAGGAACCCGACAACCGCACCCGGATTATCCGCCGGATCGAAATGCTGGAATGTCCGCCGGACCTCCCCCTTCTGGAAAAGGCGAACCATCCCGGGACGCAATATGAATTCCTCGTGCTGGGCGTCCTCCGTTCCCGCGCGGAACTCCATCAGCTGATCGAAGCGCGTCTGGATGCCCGATTGAGGGAGGGGATGCTCGACGAGGCGGTGCGCCTCCACGAACAGGGGGTCTCCTGGGAACGGCTGGAATTTTTCGGCCTCGAATACCGCTACATGGCGCTCCATCTTCAGGGCAGGATGTCCTTTCAGGAGATGCGCGACACCCTTCTCGCCCGGATCCGCCAGTTCGCCAAACGGCAGGACTCCTGGTTCCGCAATATGGAACGCAAGGGGATCGACATCCACTGGTTCCCTCCGGACCGGTTCGGGGAAGCGCTGGAAACCGTGCGAAAATTCCTGCGCGGCGAACCCGTCGAAAAGCCCGCCTTCCGCCTCAGCGAAACCTTCTACGGACCCCGGCAGGATTGAGCCTCCCCGAAAGGAAGCCGTCCCCTGTCCTGTCTGTCATTTCCGGAGGAGTTCCGAAATATAATTCCGGGTTTCCGGAGGCAGTTGTTTTCCCTTTTCCGCAAAGCCGTTGCGGTCGTCCAGAATCCCGTATTTCCGGAACAGTTCCGCATACCCGGCTTTTCCGGATACATCAACTATGTTTACGGTGCCATTCACATGAAGCACATTATACAGCTTTCCCCGGCTGTTGTTCCACGGGTGCACACAGAATGCGACAATCGTATCCGGAGACATCCGCTTATTCAAGCCGCCGAGATACACATAGGAAAAACCGGAGGAAGAAGATTTCTTATCCATCGGACAAATCAGCGCATTCGGATACGGCGCAGACGGTTTGTATCCGAATGCGGCCTCCAGCCCCTCTTTCCCGCTGTGCTCCGGAAACTGCCCGCCGTTATTGTCCGCATAGGATTTGAGGCTGAGACCGATTCCCATCAGATTGCCCAGACAGTCCGTATGCTGTTTGAATTGCATGTTCCGCAGGACTGATGTCTTTCCAACAATGAAAATTACAAGAACAACCGTCAACAGAAAAATCAGAAGACACCCGCACCCGCCGAAAGTCCAAACCGGCCAGAGAGCGGTTTTTTTCGCGCCCGGCGCACCCGGCACGGACATCATGACCCGTTTCTTCTCCTCCGCGGGAAGCTTCATCAGGGAGCAGGCCCCCCGTTCTAGCTGGAGGAAGGCAAGAATCCCGATGATGCTCATGGGAATGATATAAATGACGAGAAACCCGAATTTATAGAGGGGAGACTCAAGGATGTCGGGAAGCATGTCAAAATGGATGATGCCGGACAGAAAGAGAATCGCCGCCGAGACCATCATGAAAAAGAAAAATACGTACGGCAATATCAGAAACAGCAGAATGTAAATCCCTTTGCTGCCTCTTTTTTCTTCCGGGAGCAATGAGTTCTGCCATTTGAGCAGACCATAATAAGACGGAAACATCCAATACAGGTTATAGACGGGAATGAAGAGGAAGCCTACATACTGTCCCGGCGAGGCGGAACGGTTCTTCTTCGGAATCAGCGACCAGCACTGATACAGAAACATCATGCCATACACGGTGCCGGCGACAGAGAGGGCCGACATCAGAAGCCGGAGAAGCATGGGCGTCAGAAGATTTCCCGGAACAGGACGCGGAAGCAGCGGGATCAGAAGGGAAAAGACGAAGCCGATGCAGAAATAATGAAAATAGCGGGTGATCTTCTGTTTTCTCGTCTCGCTCCAATCGAACCCGCAGACGGGACAGACGGCATCCACCCCGGAAATTTCGGCGGCACACCTCGTACAGCAGGTTTTCTCTTCCGGCACGACCGACGCTTTCAAATTCGCACGAAACAACTCTTCCGTCGAAACGGCATTCCCCATTTGCGGTTCGTTCATCCGACATTCTCCTTTCTCAGAAATCTCCGACAAAGCCCCCCCCGGAATGCGAAAATCCAACCGTCCTATTCCGGCTGTTCATCCCTCCCGTTTACAATATCCCGTTTTCCCTATTATGCAAACAGGTCTCTCAACGCAATCACGCGGCAGTTCCGTTCCGCGAGCAAGTTCAGGCAAGCCTCGAAACGTTTCGGGTCGGAGGTCACCCACGGATGTTCCGGATCGGGCACGCCGTGGAACACCAGAACGGCAACGTCCTCCCCGGAAGCGCGCCGGACCATCTCCTCGAACAACCCGCCGGAACTGTCCTGCACCGCGGCGGCAGCCATGCGGAACGGATCGTCCCGGCCCGGACGGAACGTTTCGGGCGCGACGCTCCGGGCGCAGAGGTATCCGCGCTCCTTCAGGATGTCGATGACATTCTCCGCGACCGGGCCGCCGGGATAGGCGAAAGTGACGGGCGCGGGGATTCCGAATTCGCGGCAGCGGTCTTCGATCCAGCGCAGTTCCG
>CAZORN010000346.1:0-3180 GCA_964581935.1 uncultured Victivallales bacterium | reverse complement strand
TCTTCAGCAGCGCCAGCATCAGGAAAAGTTCCAGTATCCCGGAAAGAAGGACCGACAGCGCCAGAGAATCCAGCATCTTTTCCGGTTTGCCCTCGAACATCGGACAGACCCACAGCAGGCCGGCGATCATGAAGATGTTCAGAAGCAGAGTCAGCACCGCCGGAAGGAAAAACACCTTCACGCTGTTGAGAACCGACGTCATCACGCCGATCAGACAGATGAAAATGCAGTACGGCATCAGCAGCGGAATCAGTTTCAGGGCAAGCACGAAATGCTCCTGAGCGACAAAACGCAGGCAGACCAGAGAAATTCCCGAAACGACCACGCAGATCGTGCTCAGGATCAGGGTCAGCCAGATGAAGATCGTGGAGAAACGCTTGCGCGCGCTCTCCTGTCCGTTGCGCTGAATGGTGTGGGACATCATCGGAATCAGGACGGTCCCGATCAATCCCTCCCCGAATACGCGGCGGAACAAGTTCGGCACCTTGAAGGCGAAGGCCCACGCGGACGCCACCGCGCCGCCGCCCAGCACGGACGCCATCAGGATTTCGCGCAGGAATCCGAGCAGGCGGCTGAGGAACGTCGCCCCCGCGAGGGAGGTCGTTTTCTTCAGAATGGTTGCAACCGCCGAAGCCATGACTCAGACCGAGAAACGGACAAACACGGAGTCTCCGTCGCGCATGACATATTCCTTGCCTTCGATGCGGAGACGTCCGGCGGTTTTCGCGGCGGCCCAGGAACCGTAAGTCAGAAGGTCTTCGTAGGAAACAACTTCCATCCGAATGAAGCCTCTCTGCATATCCGTATGGATTTTCCCGGCCGCTTCCGGCGCGGTCATGCCGCGGGTAATGGTCCAGGCGCGCGATTCCGTCGGTCCGGCCGTAAAGAAGGTGATGTAATCCAGCAGACGGTAGCCCGTGTGGATCACGCGTTCGAGTCCGCTTTCCTTCACGCCGAGATCCTCCAGAAACGCGAGGGCGTCTTCGGGGCTGAGCTGTCCGAGTTCCTCTTCCAGCTTGGCGCACACCGGAACCACTTCCAGCCCGTGCTGAGCCGCGACTTCGAGGAGCTTTCCGGAAAGGTCGTCCTTGCCGAAACTCTTGAAGGACTCTTCATCCGTATTGGCGCAGACGAACGCTGGCATCAGGGTCAGAAGCTGAATCTCATTGAGCGCCTTGCAGACTTTGGGATCGGACCTGTCGGGTTTCGGGAGTTTGCCGTTTTCCAGGTCCGCAAGGAGCGCGGAAGCCAGCTCGAATTCAAATTTGAGTTCGGGATCGCCGCTGCGCATCTGCTTTTTGGATTTTTCCAGCCGGTTCTGGAGATGGTCCAGATCGGCCAGCATCAGTTCGGTGAGAATGAGTTCGAGGTCATGCGCGGGATCGACTTTCGAGCCGACATGGACGATGTCCGGGTCCTTGAAAAGGCGGACCACATGTGCGATGGCGTCCACATTGCGGATATGCCCGAGGAACTGGTTGCCGAGCCCCTCCCCCTTGCTCGCGCCTTCCACCAGCCCCGCGATATCGATGAATTTCATGGTGGCGGGAACGATCTTCGCGGATTTTTCCATCTTGGCGAGCTCGTCCAGACGCTTGTCCGGAACCGGCACGATCCCGGTATTGGGGTCGATCGTGCAGAAGGGGAAATTCGCGGCCGCCGCGCCGCCTTTGCAAAGGGCGTTGAAAAGAGTGGACTTGCCCACATTGGGCAGTCCCACGAAACCACAAGCAAAACCCATGACATGTCTCCAGAATGAATCGTTGAAAAAAACATGCATAATTATACTTGTTCTTCGTGATTTTTTCAATCCGCGAAGTATATTAATCCCCGAATTAATTTTTCCCGGGAGAAAAAAATGACATTTGAAAATACAGTGATGATTTGCGGATACGGTATCAGCGGACAAGCCGCCGCGCGACTGGCGGCCTGTCAGGGAAAACAGCTCATCGTTGTCGACGAGAGCAAAAGCCCGGAAATGCGTACGGCCCTCTCCGAACTCAAACTTGAAACCGGCGTCGAAGCCATGGCCTATTTCGGCTGGACTCCCGAACTGCCCCTGCCGAAATGCGAAACGGCCGTGCTCAGCCCCGGCATCCGCCGGACTTCCCTGCTCTACAAGGCGGCGACCGAGGCGCTCCTTCCCGGAGGGCGTCTCCTCAACGAAATGGAATTCGCCCTCGCCAGCCTCAAATGTCCTTTCGCCGCCATCACGGGCACCAACGGAAAAACCACCACCACCGAACTCACGACCGCCCTGCTCAAAGCCCATTCGCTCAAGGCCGAAAGCACCGGCAACATCGGAAACGCCCTCAGCGACTGCGCCCTGGAAGCCCTTCGCGGCAACCTCACGTTTCTCGTCATCGAAACCAGCTCCTTCCAGCTGGAACCCATTGAATCCTTCCCCCCCTGTCCCGCCGCCATCCTGAATGTGGCCAGCGACCATATCGACCGTCACGGCACAATGGATTCCTACGCCCATGTAAAGTTCAAAATCCTTTCCCGGACGCTTCCTCCCGAACAGCGGATTCTGAACGCAAACCTTCTGCCGTATCTGGAACGGTTCATGCCCGGAGTCGAGGCAACCACGTTCTCCGCCGTCTCCCGCAATGCCGACTTCACTCTCGACGGACAGAACATCCTCTTCCGGGGCAAGCCGGTCTTCGACCTTTCCCGCACCTCCCTGAAGGGTGAACACAACGCGGAAAACATCATGGCCGCCCTGGCCCTTCTCCGCGCGGTCAAGGGCGAGGACGCCCTGTTCTCCGAAAAAACGGCCGGAGCCCTCGAATCGTTCCATTGCAGTCCGCACCGGATGGAAATCTTCATCCGCCGCAACGGAGTCATCTATGTGAACGACTCCAAGGCCACCAACCCCCACGCGGTGAATGCGGCCGTCCGCGCCTTCGCCAACGGCAGAAACCTCCTGCTGATCCTAGGCGGCCTCGACAAAGCCATGGATTTCTCCGAACTCGAACCGAGCCTCCCTCACATCAAGCAGGCCTTTCTGATCGGACAATGCCGCGAGACGATCCACAAGATCATTTCCGGTTCGGTCAAATGCAAATTGTGCAGCAGTTTCGAGTCCGCCGTGCGCGACGCGTGCGCCGCCGCGGAACCCGGCGACTGCGTGATGCTTTCCCCGGCCACCGCCAGCATGGACATGTTCAAAAACTATGC
>CAZORN010000345.1:0-3210 GCA_964581935.1 uncultured Victivallales bacterium | reverse complement strand
GCGCTTTCCCGGGCGCGGTTGAGCGCCGGCAGCAGCATGGACGCCAGAATGGCGATGATCGCAATCACGACGAGCAATTCTATTAATGTGAAATTGAAAATCATCTTTTCTTTTTTCATTTTTTTCTGTCCTCTGTTTGGTATTGTTCTGATTATGTGTCTATTCTGTCTGCTTTTGATAAGATACAGTTCAAGGGATAAAAATCAACAGGATTTTTTTGCAAAAATTGGTACAAAATGGTTTGTCCGCGCTCGAAATACTGCTATATTATTGGGGTGAAAACGGAAAATCGGGGAGAAGAAAACGGATGGCGACGTCAAAAACCACTCTGCGTTCCCTTGCCGGGGAACTGGGAATTGCGACTTCCACGGTGATGCGCGCCTTGAAGAATCATCCCAACGTGACACTGGAACTCCGACGGCGGGTGATTCATCTGGCGCGGCTCCGGGGGTATTCCCTGCCGGAGCATACACCGAAAACCATCGCGATGATCATTCCTTCCTATACATGGTATGCGGGGTATCTTGATTTGCTTCTCAGGTCGCTTCAGAAGGAGGTCGCCGTACACGGCTATACCATGCTCATGATTCCGAACGACAGCATTCAGGTCGTTCAGGACCATCTCTTTGCAGGCATCCTTTCCTCGGACTGGTCTCCGGGGCTGGAGTCCTACTGGAACCGGGAGTATTCCCTTCCTCTGGTCTGCGTGAATGTGGTGCCGAACAACCCGGAAAATATTTATTCGGTGATGTCCGACGAAAAACAGGGCGTCCGTCTCGCCATGGATTATCTCCGTTCCAAAGGACATTCCCGCATTCTCCAGCTGACCAGCAGTCAGCCGAGGAACCAGTGCTCCGGAATTCGCGACCAGGCATTCCGGGAATACTGCCGGAAATACCGGACCGGCGCCCTCTGCCGGAGTATCAAAATCAAAAACGATCAGGATTATCTAGACATTGTGGAGGATATCCGGAAGAAACGCTATACGGCCCTTTTCCTTTCGGGCGAAGGCTACGCGCTTCCCATCCTCAGTTTTCTGAGACGCGCCGGAATCCGTGTGCCGGACGATGTTTCCGTCCTGACCATGGAAGACGACCGCATTTCCCGCTTTCTGGATCCGCCGCTGACCTCTCTCCGCCAGAACTACGACGTCATTGCCGCGCAGAGCCTCTCCATGCTGGAAAAACAGATACGGAACGATCGCATGGAAAATGTGGTCATTCCTTATCAGTTCATCGAGCGCCGGAGCGTGCGCGATATTTCCTCTTTGCCAGGCGGTTGATTCGGCAAACGGAGAAATCATTCCATCCGGGCATGAAAAAAGGCGCCTCCGGGGAAGGGGGCGTCTTTGCGGAATTCTCTGGAAGGATCAGGCGTTGGCGACCAGCGTCTTCACGTTCTTGAGCGCCCGGATGCAGGCCGATTTGCACTCGTCCCAGCCTTCGTATTCGATCGAGAGGAAGCCGTCGTATTTCGCCGCCTTCAGGATCTTTACGATTCCCTTCAGGTTCACATCGCCGTCGCCCGTGATGGCGCCGCGGATGTAACGACCGTGAGCGGTCTTGATGTAGCCCTCGGGATTGGAAACCTCGCGGCGGATATGGAAGTCCTTGAAATGGACCATGGAAGCGATTCCGATGTTGTTCAGGGTGGCACATTCGGGATCCTCGTCCACGCAGAGGAAGTTCCCGACGTCGAGAGTCGTCCGGAAGTTCGGACGGTTCACCTTCAGCACGAGACGCTGTACACGTTCGCTCGCCTGAACGTAGAAACCGTGGTTTTCCACGCTGGTCGTGATGCCGTAAGACTTTGCCTTGTCGGCAATCTCCCCGCAGATGTCGGCGAACAATTCGATGTCTTTATCGAAATTGGCATAGTGGCACTCTTCCGGAACGCGCCAGCCGCAGTCGTGCCGCATCCGGGTGACTCCCAGTTTCGCCGCCGTTTCCACTTCGAGTTTGACGCGCTCCACTTCCTTGCGCACGGCTTCCGGAGTCGCCTGTACGAAGTTTGCCCCGATGGTATAACTCGAAAGGGCAAGGTTGTTCTCTTTGGCGGATTTCACGATTTTTGCGATGTAGTCATCGTTGCCGGTCAGTTCGCCAAAGGCCCCCGGAACGATTTCCACATGTTCGGCGCCGTTTTCCGCCGCGAACCGCAGAAGACCGTAAATATCCATTTCGCCGCCTTTGACGGCTCTGGCAAGACTGTAGGAACTCAACCCGACTTTCATGTTCATGACTCCTCTCTCAAAATATGAATGGTATGAAAACGTTCTTCACTTCCGGCATTTGTAAACAAACGCGGGCGGAATGTTGTTCCAGACGACAGGCGATTTCTCCACGTTGGGGAAAATGCGTTTCAGACGCTTCTTGAACTGGTGCCCTGTCGGAAGATAGACCCCGTGAATATAGGCGAATGTCGTGAAATATCCCCCCGGCGCGAGAGAGTCGAAAATGACGGTGAGAAGCTCCTCCTGGAGCTTGTCCGAAAAGGCGGCCCACGGGAGACTTGATATGATGGTGTCAAGATGGGGCATTCCCTCGTATTCCATCAGCTTTTTCAGATTGGAGGCGCTGTCGTTGTAGACGCGGACGGAAGGAAATTTCTCCCGGAATGCTTCCAGCACATCCGAGTTCAGCTCGACGGCGAAAAACTGGGCGTTGGAATGAATTGAACTCAGAATGCTTCGTGTGACGGCTCCCGTTCCCGGTCCCAGTTCAACGACATTCTTCGCGCGTTCAATGGCGATGTCGGTGATCAGCGTATTGGCAAGCCTTTCGCAGCTGGGGCATACCGCACCGGTGGTCAAGGGCTTTCGCAGAAATTGTGACAATAAAGTATTCTTCATCTTCCGTCCGGAGATAATTCTTGAATCAGCATCCTTATAAAATATACTTAAAAGAGGCTTTTTCAAGTCTGTCGGGAAAACTTTGGACGAAAGATTTGACTTCATGAAAAAATATCGAAAAAAAAACAAAACGAACTTGACTTTTCCCGTAAAAAAGGTATCTTAAGGGGCGCAAACCTGATGAAGTTTCCGCGGGTGTAGTTCAATGGTAGAACCTCAGCCTTCCAAGCTGATCGTGAGGGTTCGATTCCCTTCACCCGCTCCAATTTTCATTGGTGGGGTTGCAGAGCGGCCAAATGCAGTAGACTGTAAATCTACCGGTTTCACCTTCGATGGTTCGAATCCATCCCCCACCACCA
>CAZORN010000344.1:0-3213 GCA_964581935.1 uncultured Victivallales bacterium | reverse complement strand
TGCATTGCTTTATGTATGAGAAATTCAGCCAGATCAAAACCGCTTCCGACATCCGAGAACTGCTGCTTTACACTCAGTTGAACGGGGATGACCCGGAATGTGCAAGCGATTTCATCCGGAAAGGATTCGAGGTCGTCCCGATCAAGCAGAACCCGAAACGGAAAGTCTTCCGTCTGGTCAACGCTTCCGGGCAGTCCCTCTTCCTCAAGCTTTTCGCACAGCAGCGCTTTCCTTTCTCGGTATTCCGTTTTTATCCTTCCACGGAATACCGGATTGCGCGCGAACTGGAAAAAAAAGGAATCCCCGTTATTCATTACCTTGCCTGGGGAAAGCTTAAAAAGGGGGGGTTCTGCATCTCCGAGGGCATTCCGGACGCGCTTTCAGCACGGCAGTATTTCTTCGAGACCGTCCGATCCAATCCACCGCTCCTGAACAGCTTCCTTGGAAAGCTGGCCGAACTGACCGGCATCCTATACCATAAAAACTATCTTCATCCGGACTTTCATCTGGGAAACATCCTTTTCACACCGCGGGAACCCCGGCTTTTTCTGGTCGATCCCTGGGGAATGAAAGGGCTTTTCCTCCAGACGACCGCCTCGAAAATCGCCCTCTGCACCGCGTGGATCGAATTGCGCGGCTATATTTCTCAGGACAAACTGGTGGACGGCATTCTTTCCTCCGGACTGGCACGGTCGAAAATCGACGCCGTCGAACTTCTCCAGCAGGCGGTCCGGCGCTACAACAGAAGAGCCGATGCGCAATGGCTCAAAATCGCCAGACGCATCCTGACCGGAAAGTCCAAATTCGCAACGTCGGTTCAAAAGGAGGACGGCGTTTACACGTGGCGTCATTCCCTCTGGTTCACCCCTCCCCCAAAAATGGAGATCGATCCCTCCTGGCGCAGAACGGACTTCCCGTCCGCGGATGAATCGGAAAAAATCTGGCTGGATTCCTTCCGCCATCCGTCCGATGAAAACCGTCCTCTTCTCCGGGTCGTCTATAAGGATTCCCGTTCCACTCTGTTTTTCGGCTCCATCCCCGAAAAACACTCCTGACGGCCCCCGCGGCGCGCGCCTATTGCAGTTTTCCGATGCCCTCGACAACATATCCGGCCAGCCGGTCGGGATCGTCCATCAGGTTCGGGGCGGAATCCAGTTTCTCAAAACGCGCCCCTTTTTGCAGCACAATAACAGGAGACTTGACCTGAAAATCGCGGACAAAGTGAGCGTTTGCCGGGTCTTCCAGATTCACACGCGAGAAAATGATCCTGCCTTTGGACAGTGCCTGCTCATATTTCGTTTCGATCGCTTTGCGCGTCATTTCCTCCAGCCTGGAAAAGGAATCGGACTGCCGGTTCCCATGGAAGAAGTAGACAAAAAGCCGGTGAACCTTCACGGGCGCCTGAGCTTCCGTCGCGGGAATTCCCGGATCCTCTGAACGGCGGACCTTCGAGAGGGACACGAATACCATTCCGAGAACAAAAAGAAGCAGAATCACCCACTTGATCAGACGGTGCCGCGGCACCGGAGCGACCTTTTGCGAAGTCAGGATCCCCTTCAGGGATTCCTTTTCCTTTCGGGTCAATTCCGTGGTGGAACAGGGAGAATTCGCTTCCGGCGCGCCCGCAGTCTTTTTCCGGAGGGAGGCAATCAGGGATGCAAGATCTCCGGCGGAGGGAGTCTTTCCGGATGAAACGATGGTTCCGTCGATCACCAGAGCGGGCTGCGCCATGACCCCCATTCCGACAATACGCTCAATATCCGTGATGGTTTCCAGCGTATACTTCAAGTGAAGCTGTTTCAGAGCCTTTTCGGCGTTGACGGCCAGAGCCCGGCATAAATCCCTGTCCGTTCCTAAAACCTGAATTTTCATCGCATGCCTCCCGTGATGACTTTTTCCTTTGCGGCAATTCTTCGCCGGGATTCATGATGGAGCGGAATTCAATTCCCGTACAGACGTGCTTTTTCCGGGAATCGCATTCTTCATCCGGCAATTCAATTTTTCATAACGGTATTTTAGCATAAAACCGGATTTTTTACAACGGTGATATTGAAAAAATCAGCCAAAAACAAGAACATCCGCATATCCCCGAATCAGCATGGTTTTCAGGAAACGGCTCGAGTCAGCCCGGTCCGCTTCCGCAAATTGCGCGGAGACGCCCCGAATTTCTGTTTGAACTGCCGGGACATCAGATTCACATCGGAAAAACCGCAGGCTTCGCCGATCTCCTTGATCCGAAGAGTGGGGATAGACAGCAGATTCTTCGCTTGTTCAAGACGCAGATTCAGAATGTATTCCCCGACGCCTGAATTCACATGCGTCCGGAAAACCCTCTCAAGGCTCCTCACGCTGATTCCAACGGAACGCGCCACGTCGCTGACCGGAACGGAGCCCGAAATATAACCTTTGTTGATATAGTTCATCGCTGCATTCAATTCAGGCGGGTACGGACAGGAACTTTTCTGGCATGATACCTCATGGAGCAGCTCAAAGAAAAGCCCCGCCAGACGCGATTCGTCCGCCAGAGCGTCCCGATTCAGTTCGCCCTGAATCCGATCCAGAAGCGCATCGGGCGCGGCAGGGTCTTTCAGCCGGATCACTTCCCCGCCATGAAACATTTCCGAGAGCACGCCGTCGTGAAGCCGATTCCGGTGAATCATGAAATTGCGCCGCTTCAGCGGAATTTTTCCCGTAGATTGAAAGCGCCCTTCAGGATCTTCCTTGAAATGAGGCATCAGGAAGTCCCCCTTCGAAAGAACGACGCTTTGGCCGTCCCGCGTGATCGTCACTTCTCCCTGCGTTATAAAGGTATAGACGGCAAAACCGAAGCTCCGCGTCGGAATCACTCCCCCGGGCTTCATCGTCGATTCGAAATAGGCATGAAATTGAATCTTTCTCTCCAGCGGACGGAAACGGTTCGGGTTCAGCCAGTATTCCTCGTGAACCATCGGCTTGCGGGTTGCCCTGTACATGACAAAAATCCTTTTATTTTTTATTTCATGCCATTTTCATGCTTGTTTTTGGCCGGATAATGCTTGTTTACTATATTGCGCAAACGGCTTTTTTCAACTATAGTTTTCAGGAAAACAAAGAGTTCACAGATACCTCCGGAGATGTTGGAAAGGAATAAAGCATTATGAAGAAAATTCGTTTGGGAGTCGTCGGACTCGGACACCGCGGACGCGCCATGTTCCGCATCGCCGCGCAGAATTT
>CAZORN010000343.1:0-3231 GCA_964581935.1 uncultured Victivallales bacterium | reverse complement strand
GGACATCTTGAAGGGATCGAGCCAGACGCGCATACTGTATTTGAGTTCGCCGAAGATCATTGCCTGTGCCACGCCGGGGACGCGTGCGACCTGCTCGCGGATATTTCTCGCCACATAGTTGCTCAGGTCGAGCCGGGACATGGTTCCCTTTTCCGCGGTGAAGACGAATACGCCGAGGATGTCTCCGCTGCGTTTGCGGACCCTGATCCCGAGGGAGACCACTTCATCCGGAAGGTTGGGTTCCGCCGCCCGGACCGCGTTCTGCACGTTGACCATGGCGATGTCCTGGTCGATTCCGGAACGGAAGGTGATGTCCAGCGAAAAATTACCGTTGTTGTCCGAAGTGGAGGAATAATAGATCAGGTCTTCCACGCCGTTGATTTCCGTTTCGATCGGAGCTGCCACGGTATCCGCGATCACCTGCGCGCTGGCGCCCGGGTAGGTTGCCGTGACGCTGATGGTCGGGGGAATCACATCCGGGTATTCCGCGACGGGCGTCTTCGTGATGCAGAGCGCGCCGGCGATCATGATGACGATGGAAATCACCATCGACAGACGCGGGCGCTCAATGAAGAGATCGGAGATCATTTTGCCTCCTTCTCGGGATACGCGTCAACCAGGCTGTTCGGGAATATCTTGTGAGTCCCGGTGACGACGACGCGGTCTCCTTCCTCGATACCCTGTTCGATGAACTGCCGTTCACCCGAAAGCGGGCCGAGCGTCACGTCGACGCGCTTGGCGATATTGCCTTTCTGAAGGACGTAGACATAGTTTCCCTTCTGGTCGGTCATGACCGCGCTGAGCGGCACCACCGGAAGCATCCGGGGATTCTTTTCGGAAAGCGTGACGCTCACGAAGCCGCCGGGAACCAGTTTCTGGTCTTCGTTCTGGACGATGAACCAGATCTTCACGGAACCGGTCGCGGAGTCCACTTCGTTGTCCACCATCATGAAGGTGGACTTGCCGGTGCAGAGAGAACCGTCCGGCAGATAAACCTTGAGGTCCGCGCGGTCCTTGAGTCCCATCGGTCCGCCGAACAGGGACAGCAGGTCCCGTTCACTGATGGAGAATGTGACCTTGACTGCATTGGAGCTGACGATGGTGACCAGCGAACCGCTGGAAGGCGTCAGGTAGTTGCCTGCCGAGAACAGCGTCTTGCCCGCGCGTCCGTTGATCTCAGCACAGATTTTTGTGTATCCCAGCTCGATTTGAGCCGTCTTGAGTTTCGCAAGGGCTTCCGCGTATTTTCCGCGCGTGAATTCCTTCAGACGGGTGGCGTCGTCCTTTGAGGACTGAGCCGCGGCGTTCTTTTCCGCGAGCGACGCCTGACGGTTGTAGTGGGTCTGCGCGTAGTCCATTTCCGCTTTCGTCTGGTCGACGGTCGCCTGGGCCGCCGCTACACTGGCCTTGTATTCCTCGTCCTCAATTTCGAAAAGAAGCTGTCCCTTCTTCACGAATTCGCCGTCTTTGAAACAGATCTTCTCGAGGATGCCCGATACGCGCACGGGAACCGTGACTTTTTCCCAGGCGGCCACCTGTCCGACATAGTCCTGAAGTTCCGTAAGAGGCATTTTCTGCACGAAAGAGTATCCCACCTGGACCGGAGGAGGCGCCGGCGGAACGCCCTGCGAGCTTTTCTTTTTCAGATTGCAGGAGATTCCCGTGATCGCTATCACTATCGCAACGGCTGTGAATAATACAACAGTCCTTAACTTCATTTTTCGATTTCCTCTTTGATCTTGTTATGAAAGCGTTTCATTAAGTCAATAAATTTTTCCCTGCTTTCCGGCGGAAGCTCCGCCAGAAAACTTTCCGTATTTGTCTTGAAGAAGTTCGTGTAGCCGGCCACTTTCCGCCGTCCTTCCGAGGAAAGCCCGATTTTCACGGCCCGGCGGTCTTCTTCGCTGGGGTTCCTCTCCAACAGCCCTGTTTTGACAAGGGAGTCGACAATCAGGGAGGTCGCCCCCGGGGTCAGCTGTACTTTTTCCGCCAGCGTTTTTAGCATGACGCCCCCGAAATTCTTCTCTTCCGCGAAATAGGCGATCGCCTTGAGTATCTTCATTTGCCCGACGGTGACACTGGCAATTTCGGAATGAGAGTCGTGGTTGAATTTATTTGCCGCTTCCCGGAAGTCATCGACCAGGTTGAACAGCAAACGCCAACAATCGCCCGCCTTTTCCATTTGAATGAGTACTCCGTTTAAAAATTAAATAATTACGAAAACGAAAATATAGAATGAAATTCAGGATTTTCAAGCCGGGGCGGCTCTATTTTTCGGTTTTTTTCAGCAGAAAATCGTATGCCGTCATTTGTAATATCTGAAAACCGAGTTTTGCCCGGCAATGCCGGCTGCACGGAACATCCGGAATTTTCAACCTTGGCCTTTCAGGCAAGTTCCGGTTCCTGAAAGGCAGGTGCCGTTCGTGGCGATGATTTTCGTGCTTTGCGTGACGCGTTCCCCCCGGACGGTTCGCGCGGAATGGCGTTTGTGGGAAGGCTTCAGACTCCGGAGGGAATTTTGGCTTCCATCATCTTTCGGAGATTCACGGTCCGGCCGTCCACGATGAACCGCCCGTCTCCCACCGCGTGGAATCCGCGGCGTTCCTTGCGGTCCTCGTCGATCCAGGCCTTGACCGCGCTCAGGACGACGATTCCGTGTTTTTCGATGTAATCGGTGACATGACACTCGATGTTGGCGAGGCATTCGAGGATCAGGGGGGCGCGTACTTTCTGCGCTTTTCCGGCGGTAAGCTCGAATTTCCGGAACTTGTCGGTATCCGTGCCGGAGCACATTCCGATTCCGACCGTTTTTTTCATCAGGTCGACGGCCGGCACGGCCAGCACGCATTCCCGTGTTTTCATCAGGGTTCCGAACGAATGGTTCCATGAGCCAGTGACGAGCGCGATGTCCGGTGAAAAATCCATCGGCATGCTCCAGGAGACGGCCATGATGTTTTTCTTCCTGCCGTCCGCCGTGGCGACCAGCAGAACGGGACCCGATTCGATCAGCGTGAAAACCTTGTTCAACGGAAAATCCTTCATCATGGCTCCTCCTCGCTTTCCGGCATTTTCGCCGATGGAGAATATACCCGCCGCCGTCCGGATTTTCAAGAAAGAAAAACCCGGCGGAAGTTTTTCCATTCCCGCCGGGCTTGAGGAGGAGAACGCCGGAGCGATCTCCTTTTGAACTCAAAACGGATCAGAGTTCGATGACTTTCGCGAACTTCTTGG
>CAZORN010000342.1:1719-3232 GCA_964581935.1 uncultured Victivallales bacterium | reverse complement strand
TAGTAATCGGAAATAAATTCAGAACAACCCATCGGAAAGTCTCCTGACTCCTGAACCGAACTATGAAAATGAAGCCCGCACGGATGGTGTCATCAATTATCGCCTTGAGTTATTCCTTGCTTTTGACGCCAGGTGCGGCAGATGCCGGTCAAAGACAGGATTCCCTTTTTCTGGAAGAAACATTTTCAGAATACAAAACCGTTGAAATTCCCTCATCGCCGTTGAAGAACTTGCTCCTTGAGAGAGGAGAAAGTGCAAAACTGTCCGTTCCCCGCAGATGGCGTATCGACAATAACAGTTTTCCGAAAGACTCCACATTCTCCCGGTCGGAAAAAGGGTTCCGGATAGATTCCCCCGGCGGAAAACTCCGGATGTATGGGCCTTATCAGGAGATCTGGAGCAGCAATTGCCGAATGGAATTTGAGATTGCCAATCCGTCCGCGGCGGGAGGCGATGCCGCAGTGGAGCTTGGAATCTATAACTACGGAACGATGAATCCGGGTCCCAATGTCATGAAAACCGTGAATATTCCCGCGGGTTCAACGCAATCCTGCGGCATCGTGGTCAGGGTGATGGACCGCTACCAGTATTTTGATCCGATGATCACGGTCCGGGGCAATGTCGAGCTTCGGAAATTAAGGATTTATCGGGAGAAAGTCGAAGGGATGAGCGTGGTCGAAGGAGAGATCACCCAGCATTCGGTTCTTCCGGATCCAAAGAAATCCGCCTATCCGGACTGCCGCTATACCTTGCGCTTCTTTGGAAATTCCGTATTGGACGGGATGCCGGTGCGGCGTGAATTGGCCCTGGTTGCGGACGGATTCGTCAATTACGCTTATCTGAGAGGAAGGCAGATCAAAACGGGGGACAGGGTCCAGTGTGTGGTAATCCCTTTTGACGCTCTTCCCGAGAACCTCAAGACAATCCAGCAGGCCGATGACCTGGCATTGTTTTCCCTGGACAATTACTATGTGGTCAATATGGAGGTCATCCGTCAATACAGGAACTCATTCGTGAATCCGGAATCGGGGATATTGTTTCTGGATGGCAATGACCGCTATGTTTCCATTTTTGAAAGGAAGATCAATCCTCCCGTTCCGGAAAAATGTATGGAGTCCCAGCGGAAAGCCGTAGCGGAAGATTGTGCAAGGATGAAACAGCTTCTGGGCGATCCCGATGCAAGGAAAGGAAATCTGAACGAACGGTTTCAGGCGGTCTGGAAAAAAGAAAAGGAAAAAGACCCCGGAGGATACAACCGCGTTGGAGATTATGTCTGGCGGAATGAGAATAATTCGTTCTGGGCCCTCCCGGTGAACTATAGCCTGACCGGAGAGATTAAAAAAATATCGGACGATAAGCTGGCGGCGTTGCTTTCATTCAAGAAGATGCTGGAGGCGAACGGCGTGCAGCTGATCATTTCTCCAGTGCCCGAATCCCATGTGGTTGCCGCCAGAGTGATCAATCCGGAATTCCGCTCCGTGCCGGATTATCAGACGGCTGCTCTTGTTCAGCA
>CAZORN010000342.1:0-1619 GCA_964581935.1 uncultured Victivallales bacterium | reverse complement strand
TCCCCGATGGCGAATCCGCCGTCATATCCGACCCTCCTGGCCTCAAGAACGGAATATGGAATCGACTTCTGCCAGATCAGCGGGTCGGGACCTATGGTCGGGATCATCCAGAATATATTCTCCAGTCCGGAGAAGTTCATCGCGGGGAAGAAGGTTGTCATCCTTCAGATGGGGACGGTTCACATGTATGCAAACATTCCCTGGAACGACATAACCGTCATGGATGATTACCAGAAGATTCTGGTGGGGACGAAAAACATGGAATCGGTCGTGCCGGAAGGGAAGGAGTTTGCCTGTCCCGGGGGAGATGCGAAAAGTGTGAAAGACTGGAAGCAGCTGCCCGACCGGCAGGAATTCCTTTGCAGAACTGCCGGACCGATGTCCGTGGCCGACATTCCGCTGAAGAAAACCGATCTGTCGAAAAAGATGGTATGCGTCGCCACGGTCGCGGTATTCGACAGGAAGAATATCCGGATGAATATCAACGGAGTGGAAAAAAAGCTTCCCGTCTATGACGAAGCCGTGCACTGGCAGAATGTGGTTTTTGAATTGCCCGCGGGGACGAAAAATCTTCACATTTCGGCCCAGGGTCCGGAGAACGGATTATGGGCGATCCGGAATATAATGATTTACCAGTAAGCCGGCTTTGACTTCCGGTTCCGCTCCGTTTTCAGGCTGCGGAGAATCCGGGGAGAAAAGTCCTTCCCGCGCCGTTTTTTTCTTGTCCTGCCGATCTTCTTTCCTTCGGAAACGGAAGACAAGAATCTGTCACGATTCCTTCGCGGAACAGGGCTCCGCGTTTGAAGGGATTTCTTTCTGCGGAAACAGATAGCTTTTGACTTTCGCGGGGCTTCCGACGGCGACCGAATAAGGGGGGATGTCGTTCGTCACAACGGAATTGGCGCCGATGATGGCGCCTTTCCCGATCGTCACCCCGGGGAGGATGACGCAATGGAGTCCGACGAAGGCGCCTTCTTCGATTTTCACCTTTGCGAATTCATAGGGGATGTCCATGATGGCCATTCCGGGTGTGTATTTGGTCATGTCGAAGCGATGGGTGATGATAAAGGAGCCGGATGTGATTCCGACTTTGTCGCCAAGTTCGACGAGGTCCGGGCGCATGTTGTCGATTGCGACATAATGTCCGATGAAAACCTCTTTTCCGATTTTCGTTCCGCGCAGCCGATGCAGGAGCACCGTCCAGTAGGAGAGGATGGAGAGATAGGCCATCAGTCCGCAGACCCGGATGAAGAAATACCGGGGAAGTTTCCACAGGCTGAACGGTTCATGCTTGAATCCCATTTTTATTCCTCCAGGGTTTTATGATAAACATCTTTATATTGTCCGGCGATCTTGCTCCATATATAATATTGCGACAGGGTTTCAAGCGCTTTTTCCGCATAGGCTTTCATGCGGTCCGGATTTTCGAGTGCGAAGTGTATTTTTCCGGCCAGGTCTGCGGAGTCCCCGGAACGGAAGAAGAGCACCTCGTCGCCGGCAAAGACATTCGTGTTCGCCTCGATGTCGCTGGCAATGACGGGAACCTTGAGGGAAGCGACCTCCAAAAGCTGCATGGACATGGCTTCTTTTCTGGTCGGAAAGACGAAAAAGAGGGATTG
>CAZORN010000341.1:0-3241 GCA_964581935.1 uncultured Victivallales bacterium | reverse complement strand
CAGACGGGACGCACGAAAGAGGGGCTTCCCTGCGGATTTTTCCACGGGCTGGGGCACGGCGTGGGATTGGAAATCCACGAAGCGCCCCGGGTGTCGCCGCTCAACCGGAAGCCGCTGCGGGCAGGCAACGTGATCAGCGTCGAACCCGGATTGTATTATCCCGAATGGGGAGGCATCCGTCTGGAAGACCTTGCGGTCGTGACGCGCGATTCCTGGCGCAACTTCAATACCATGGAAATGGAACTGGAGCTTTGAGGCGTCAAAGCTGGCGCGGAGGACGCGGTTCCACGAATACCGCCGGACGAAGGTAGACCGGAGTGGTCAACGGCATTGTAAAATCTTCCTGCGAGTAGGTAATCAAACGGGCGGCTGAGACATGGGGAACGGTATGTAAAAAACTTACTGTCCCGGGTCCGGCGATCTCGCGCACTTTGTCCGCGTCCTTCTCCAGAGAGGCGAAGGCGTCATACTCCCGGAGGGGGGCGAGGGAGTTCCTGTCCAGCACGGCATGGAAGCCGGAGGGTTTGAAGGAGTCGCCATCGCGTTCCAGACCGAAGGCAAGGAGTTCCTCGCGCCGGCCGTCGAAAAGGACCATGACCCGGCGGACGGAGGGCTCCAGATTCAGGGAGGCGGCGATGGCGGAGGCGGTGGATACGCCGCGTCTGCGCACCGGCGGCTTCCCGAAGGTCAAACCGAGCACAAAAGAGGCGGCCACGCGCAATCCCGTAAAGGAGCCCGGCCCGGTGCCGACGCTCCATTCGGAGATGTTGCGCAGAGTCAGGCCGTGCCTTGCGAGAAGCTGTTCGATCCAGCCCGGGAGACCGGAAGCGTTCCGGGGCGGGAATTCGAGGAATTCATCCAACAAGATACGCCCGGAAGAGTCGGCGACGGCAAAGGAAGCCTCCTTCCAGGAATAATCGAGACCTGCTTTAACCATGATGAACGCTCAGACCCGTTCCACCACGATTTCGGGATCGATTTCTTCGCGGAGAATGCGTTCGATTCCGTCTTTGATGGTCATGGTGGCGTGGGGGCAGCACCCGCAGGCGCCCTTGAGTCGGAGCTGAACTGTTTTGCCCTGAATCGAAGCGACTTCGAGGTCGCCTCCGTCGTTCTGGAGGCATTCCCTGAGTTCTTCGAGTTTTGCGCGTATTTTGGCTTCCATGGTGTCCTTTCCGCCGGTAAAGAATGGTCCGGCTGGTGGTTCGTGTCTGTTTCCGGGGCCATCTCGGTTCCGGGTTTTCATGCGGTAACAATACAGCCTTTTGTTTTCTTTTCAAACCGGAAACAGTGATTTCATCCGGAAAAAGCGTCGGGAAAGGGATTGCGGAGCCCCGTTTTTCGCTGTCCAATTGATGTTTTTTCATTAAAATCCGACAGCGTCGGCGGAGTGGTTTATTGTAAAAAAAAACTATTTTATTGTTCTTTCTTTTTCTTGAAATGGTACGGGGGCGCATTATATTAAATTACTTTTTTGATCTTTCGGATGAACAATCAGAGTGTAAGGAGAAGAGAACACGATGAATGCCTATGCGCAGCGTGTGTTTGAGAGTTTGAAGGCGGCCGCTCCCTGGGAAGCGGAGTTTCTTCAGAGCGTCACGGAAGTATTCGAGTCACTGGGCAAAATCCTGGACGCGAATCCGCGGTATGAGAAGAACAAGATTCTGGAACGCATCACGATTCCGGAACGGGTCATCACCTTTCAGGTTCCGTGGATCGATGACAAGGGAGAAATCCGGATCAACTACGGATATCGGGTGCAGTTCAACAGCGCGATCGGTCCCTACAAGGGCGGCCTCCGTTTCCATCCTTCCGTGAACCTCGGAATCCTCAAGTTCCTCGGCTTCGAGCAGGTCTTCAAGAACAGCCTCACGACCCTGCCCATGGGCGGCGGCAAAGGGGGAAGCAATTTCGATCCGAAGGGAAAATCCGACCGTGAAGTCATGGCTTTCTGCAAGGCGTTCATGACCGAGCTCTACCGTCACATCGGCCCGAACACGGACGTCCCGGCCGGGGACATCGGTGTGGGCGGTCGCGAAATCGGGTATCTTTTCGGAACCTATAAGAAGATCGTCAACAGTTATGACAGCGTGCTGACGGGCAAGGGGCTGAACTGGGGCGGAAGCCTGATCCGTCCGGAAGCCACCGGCTACGGCGATGTTTACTTCGCCACGGAAATGCTGGCGACGCGCGGGGCGTCCTTTGAAGGGCGCCGGGTTCTGGTGTCGGGTTCCGGGAATGTGGCGCAGTATGCGGTGCAGAAGGCGACCCAGCTCGGAGGCAAGGTGCTGTCCATGTCGGACTCCGCCGGAACGATCATCGACAAGGACGGAATCAACGCGGAAAAGCTCGACTATTTGATGACGCTCAAAAACGTCCGCCGCGGGCGGATTGCCGAATATGCGAACGTGTTCAAGGGTGCGGCCTATTACGAGGGACAGCGTCCGTGGCAGCTTGCCAAGGCGGACATTGCGCTTCCGTGCGCGACCCAGAACGAGCTGGACGAGAAAGACGCGCTGGAGCTTGTGAAAAACGGATGCATCTGCGTGTCGGAGGGAGCCAACATGCCTTCCACCATCGGCGCGACCAACGTTTTTCTGGCCAACAACGTGCTGTTCGGTCCGGGCAAGGCGGCCAACGCCGGAGGCGTTGCCACCAGCGGACTTGAAATGAGCCAGAACGCCATGCGTCTCGGCTGGAGCACCGAAGAGGTGGACCGGCGTCTCAAGGAAATCATGAAGAACATCCATTCCGCGGCGCATTCCGTCGCGAAGGAATTCGGCGAACCCAACAATTATGTGATGGGCGCGAACATCGCCGGATTCCGGAAGGTGGCGGATTCCATGATCGACCTCGGCATCTGAACCGCCGGTCCGAACCGGTTTTCAAGGAAAGACACGTCTGCGGGCGTGTCTTTTTTCTTTTCCCGTGTGCGGGGGGGACGCGGAAGCGCGAACCGGAAAAAAAACAGCACAGTCTAGCGGTGAAGGAGTTTCCAGACCCGGAGGAATTCCGAGACGCTCCACGCCTGGGCTCCGCATCCGCGCTGACGGTGCGGATAATTGCCGTCCAGAATTTCGGCGATCTGGCAGAGACATCCGGCATCCATCGGGATGGACATGGAACTGAGAAGAGATCGCGCGGTGGCTTTTCCGTCTTCGCCGTATACAATATAGAACGCCTCGCAATAGGCGGGGAACTGCCATGTCCACGCGGTTCCGTTGTGATAGGCCGGCTTGCG
>CAZORN010000340.1:0-3244 GCA_964581935.1 uncultured Victivallales bacterium | reverse complement strand
GGCCGAACTTCTTTTCCCATTCCGCGAGAATCAGCTGCTTCGGCATCAGAAGGAAGCCGGAAAACATGTCGGCCTGCTTCTCTTTCGGTTCCTTGCAGCTTGAACGGTAAACGGAGAACTGCTTCGGTTCGTTGTCCACCCATAGATCGTCGGCGTTGAGGCGGGCCAAAACCTCGGGAAGATGCAAACAGATGTGTCCGACCTCGTGTCCAAGCGTAAACCGGTAGCGGTTTTCTTTTTCCTGGTGATAATAGGGATAGATGCTCTCGTCGACGCCGATCTTGATTGTTCCATCCCGGTAAACGGTGGATTCGGCAAGTACGTCGTCGCTGTGAAATTTTCCCCGCAGATCCCCGGCTTCCGGAATGATCTCATAAACGATCTCAAGAAGGTCTTCTATCTGAATCGGACAGCTCAACGCGCGTTCGCTTTTTCGTTCGAACTCTTGCAATACCGCGATTGCCTCATTTTCAATATGCGGAGCCGGAATGAACGCCATTATTTACCCTCTTTATCCTTATCCTGCTCGGAAAGAGCATCCATATACCCGCGCAGTTTATCAAGCTTCTCTTTGGACATGCCGCTTGCCGTGCGCAGGAACGAGGCCATCTCAACCGGCTTATCCACAATGATCTTGTTCAGATCCGGACTGACCTTTTTCCCCAAGGCAAGAAGTTCATCTTCATTTGTATCCAGCAAATTGGCGATTTTCATGATAAGATCCGCGCCGGCAGGCATGTCGCCGGTTTCGATCTTGCTCAGGTAGGTCGGGCTGATGCCCAAAGTAATGGAAAACTGCCGTCCCGTGAAATTCGGGTCGGTTTTCCGTTTCTCTTCTCTCAATTGGCGAATTTTGTCGCCGAGCGCTTTGCTTCCGCCAGCCATCACATACCTCCGATGCGGGATAGAAATTCATGTTTTTTTGTCATGTTGATATTATACTCTACATTTTATGTTTTTACAAGCTGTTTTCCTAAAAAATAATAAATATGCGGCAGTAAAACAGGGGCTCCGGGAAAGAAACTTGACAGAATCGTCAACAGGAGTCCGTCAAGAATGAAAACAAACCAGGAACCGCCGCACAACATCCGGCTCGCGGTGCGGCTTATAGCGGCCGCATTGCGCAGAAATAGCCATAAAGAACTGGCTATAAAGCATGAAGCACGCTTATATACAGCGCGACCAGAAAGGAATCAAGGAATATGACGAAAAAATCAGTTACCGCAAGAATTATGGAGTTGGAGACGATGGAGATGCCCGAACTCCGCAGGGCGTTTCAAGATGTCTTCGGGTATGAAACCAAATGCGACCGGGCGGACGCCATTCGCCGCCGTCTCGCCTACCGGATTCAGGAAATCGAATTCGGAGGCTTGGACAAGCAGGACGAGGAAGCGTTGAAGCGGATCGCCGACAACGATCCGGCGGCGAACGGCAAGGGAATGCCGCGGAGCAGCAAGAAACTGCTTCCCGGAACGCGGCTTTTCCGCGAGTACCGGGGAAAGCGCTACGTGGTCACGGTCGCGCCAAAGTCGGGTTATGAGTTCGAAGGAAGGCCGTACCGGTCCTTGTCGGCCATCGCCACCGAAATCACCGGAACGCATTGGAACGGCAAACTCTTCTTCGGGGTGAAATGATGGGCGAGGCGATAAAAAGATGCGCGATCTACACCCGGAAGAGCCACGAGGAAGGCCTTGAGCAGGAATTCAACTCGCTCGACGCCCAGCGGCTTTCGGCGGAAAACTATATAAGCAGTCAGCAGTTCAACGGCTGGCGGCTGATCGAGAAGCGCTATGACGACGGCGGCTTCTCCGGCGGCAACACCGAGCGTCCCGCGCTCAAGGAGTTGCTTGCCGACATAAAGGCGGGCAAGATCGACGTTGTGGTCGTTTACAAAATCGACCGTCTGTCGCGTTCGCTGATCGACTTCGCCGAACTTCAGACCACATTCGAAAAGTACAATACGAGCTTCGTCTCCGTGACCCAGCAGATCGACACCAGCGGTTCGACCGGAAGAATGATGCTGAACATCCTGATGACCTTCGCGCAATACGAACGCGAGATTATCGCCGAACGCATCCGCGACAAGATGTCCGCCACCCGGCGGCAGGGGAAATACATCGGAGGAGTAAGCCCGTTCGGCTACAAGGCGGAAAACAAGCACCTGCAAATCCAGCCGGAGGAGGCGAAGGCCGTAAAACAGGTTTTCCGCCGCTATCTCGAAACGCAGTCGCCGAAATTGATCGCCGCAGAGCTCAACGCCGAAAAGCTGACGACTCGGCAGGGGAAGGAATGGCGCATCAGCCATATCTACCGGATGCTGAACGCCCGTATTTATACCGGCGACATCGCATATAAGGGCGAGGTGTTCAAAGGCGAGCATGAAGCGATCATCAGCCGCGAGGTGTGGAACGAGGCGCAGGAACTGCTTGCGGAAAATTGCCCCGCAAAAGGCAAGCACAGGGATCATAACGGGACGCTCTCGCTGTTGAAGGGAATCATCCGCTGCGGACACTGCGGCGGCGCGATGCTGCCGAACCATACGACCTTCCGCGATGGCCGTCATTACTATTATTATTTGTGTTCGCAAGATCTCAAGCGGGCAAAATACCAGTGCCCGGTGCATCGGATACCCGGAGGCGACATTGAAAAACTGGTCATGGACGAAGTGGCCGCGATTTTCAAATCGGAACAGTTCATCGAGATGCTGGCCAAGGAGTCCGGCTTGAACCGCGACGAGATCGCGGCACGCTTCTCCGGCGTCTCGGGTTTGTGGGACACCCTGTTTCCCCTGGAACGGAAACGTCTGCTGCAGCTGATGGTGGAAAAGGTGTCGGTGTTTCAAGGACATGTCGAGTTGGACATAAAAACCTCCGGCATGAAACTGCTGATCAAGGAGCTTGAAAATGAGCGTATACAAGTTGCTGGAAAACGGTGACATCAAGGTGGTGGTCGAGATAAGCCTCAGCCGCCAGTCCGGACGGAAGATGGTTCTGGACGCCGCCGGAGCCAATATTGACATTGTGGTGGTGACCGCTTTCGCGCGTGCCAAGCGCTGGCAGGAGATGATCGACAGAGGACGCTTCGGAAACATCTCCGAGTTGGCGTCGAAACTCGGACTCGACCAGTCCTACGTCGCCCGCATTATCCGGCTGAACAGCATCTCCCCAAAAATCGTCAGCAGCTTTATCCGCGGTAAAGCGCCGTCCGGACTGTCGCTGACCCAGCTGATCAAAACGCTTCCCGT
>CAZORN010000339.1:0-3252 GCA_964581935.1 uncultured Victivallales bacterium | reverse complement strand
TCTTCATCGGACGCATTGAAACCCGGCAGTCGGACACGGAAGTCCGGGATTTCCGGGCCTCCTTCCGCACCTCGATCACCAACGCTCCCCTCTGCGGATTCTCCATTTATCTTTTCTGCCTGAATCTGGCATCCTATTCCACGCTGCCGCTGGGATTCATGTATCTGAAAAACCACATGCCGGTCGGAGATAATGTTCTGGTCATCATTTCCTCCGTGACCATGCTGGGAACGCTCATCGGCTACCTCGTCGCAGGCCGGATGCTCCAGCGCTTCGGCGCAAAAAAAATGCTGCTCGCGCTGCACCTTCTGTTCGCACTGGTCAATTTTGCGCTGTTCGGGTGCGGACCGTCCTTCCCGGCCGCCGTAACGGTCATCACCATTCTCCTGACCGTCTACGGTTTCCTGACCGCGGCGTCCAGCGTGGTCACTTCCAGCGAAATGATGGCGCTGGCGCGTCCCGGCAACAAAGCCATGGCCATGGCGCTTTGCGGAAGTTTCCTTTACGGCGGGATGGGCTTGTCGCGCGTTTTCTCCTCGCTTCTTCTGGGCGGAGGAATTCTGGCGGCCTCATGGAACTGGGGAAGCGTTCAATACACGAACTACCAGTCGCTCTTCCTTTTTTCGGGAATCATCGTGCTGATCGTCTGCCTGATGCTCATCCTGGTCCCGGCCATCCTTCCCGAACACGACTACTATTACGAACCTCACTGAGAGGGTCCGGGGTTTCGGTCCGGCGCGGCTATTTGCCTTTGCCGTCCGAGAACGGGCGCTTGACCACTTCCGCCCTGATGTTCCGGACATCCGGGGCATTCAACTCGAATTGAAAAACGCTTCCGGGTTCAAGCGAATACGCCGGAAAAAGCCCGAACCCGAATGTCTGGAGATAAGGAATGGTTCCATACTGGTTTTCCAGATAAACATGAATGTCCGCATCATAGTCCGGCGTCTTGCGTATCTGCCACAGAAACAGATGCTTCCCTTCCGAATGGACATACCTTCCGGCAATATGCGGATCGGTCTCCGGAATCGGAATTCCCAGGGAATCGAACTCCTCAAAGCTGGAAACAGGAAGCCTCCTGACCGGAACCGCATTCAGGGGGTTCACGACATGGAACAGGACAAACTGCCGGTTGCCGTTTGAAAAAGTCATGACCGGGACAATCCTTTTGTCGGCGGCAATTTCCCGGCGGATTTTCTCCAGTTTTTCCGGAGGGTCCATCATGCTGTCATGGAGATTCAGTATGATTACATCCCCTGTTTTTTTACGGACATCGAACAGAGCTGCGGGATAATCGAACAGAAAATGCGTCCGCAGGCGTTCGGTCGTCAGGACACGGCTGCCGGGGGGAATATAAGTCTTCATCTCGCGGATCAGTACCCTTGAATCCATTTCCTGGAAAAAACTCCTGTCCGTATGCTTTCCCAGAAAGGCCGTCAGTCCGAAACAATGGTAGGCGCACAGCACGGTCACGGCCGTGGCGGAACAGAGCCCCAGCCACAGGTTTTCAGACGGATATTTCTTCATGCCGACATTCAGCGCCGTCACAAAACGGGACGGCTCTTTCTTCCTCAGCCGCCCGAGATTCAGAATCGCAAGCGACAGAAGCAATACGGAAGTCTCCACCCCATACTGGAACACCACGCTTTTCACATCCGTCCCCGGACGGATGAATATGCCGCCAAGCAGGGGAACCACGCTGATCATCAGGACGGGATATCCCCATACGCAGAAAAAGAAGGGAAGCAGCAAGGTCAGAAGAAAAGCGAAATTCTGCCATTGGAAACACGTGGACCAGAACACGCCGGCCTTCAGGACGGGCGCCAGGACAACCTCCGCCGGAGTGCTGCCCAGGGCGTTGAACATCAGCATCTGGGGATAGCTCTCCATATTGCAGATCCGGGGCAGAATCCAGCTGCTCAAACAGAAAAAACCGGCGGCCGAAAACACGGACAGCGCCGCCCCGGAACGCCACTGCCGACGCGTAAGAAGATACAGTCCGTAGCCGAACCAGAAGATCAGAACCGTCTCCTGTATCATGAGCGAAAGGAAGAAAACGATTCCCATTCCCGCACGGGACCTCTTTTCGCGGAACAGGAAGAAAAGCAGCAGAAGCGGAATAAAAAAATTGATGGGGTGAAAACCGTAAACCATGGTCAGATTCATGTGGCTGAATGTCGGATTCATCAACGCTGCCAGGGCAAAGAAAAGTCCAGTCCACCGGGAAAGCCCGCAGACACGGCTGAGCGCGTATGCCAGCGGCACCGCGGAATAGATGACCGCCGAATTCATCACGAAAATCGTGTCCGCTTTCGGATGAATCCACATTGCGCCGGTCAGCACCAGGTTCACCAGCGGATTCCAGTGGGCTCCTGTCGACAGCCAGTTCCACCACGCCGGACCTCCGGTTTTCAGCAGATTCAGATAACTCTCGCCATAAATTCCCCAGTCGCTGTACAGCAGAAACATCGACCGATGGGCACGGACCTGAAGCGATACTCCCCAGAACACCGCCGCGACATAAAGAATCCCTACAAAACAAGGAATCCAGCCGGTGCGGAAGTGTTTCCCCTTTATCTTTTTCCGATACAGCGGTCCCAGAATCATGGATCCCGCGCGGAAGGCGGTCCAGCCGAAAAGAATCACCGACAGCGGCATGAAGAAAAAATCATTTCCGGCAAACAGAAGCAGGGGATACATCAGCAGAAAAGGCCACAGCATCTGCGCCAGGCGCCGGAACTTCTTTTCACGCTTCTCGACAAAAAAAAGCGGCAATACCAGAAGAACGGGCGAAAGGACTAAAATCTCCGGAGAAGGATTCGGATCCAGCAGAACCCGGTAAGTAAGCAGATTCGACATTACAATGACGGAAAACAGGTGTCGCACTCCGGCGAAAAGCGCGACCAGTGAAAAAGCCGAAACTATTACATCGAGCCGGAAACGGACTCCTGACGATACTGACGGAAATGTCTTCAGAAACTTCATTGACTTGTGAAATCCCCCTGCTTCCCGGGAAAAAATCGGAAAAAAAACGAGCGAATTCGTTCATTACTGTATCACACCGCCCGCAAAATACAACCGAGGAAAAAGCCTGTCCGGCATATTTCCAAGGGAAAACCGCGGTAAATGTTTCCGGGAGAATTTCCGCTGTTCTCGAACAGAGGCATTTCCCGGTCTCTCCGCGAATGGAACCACAGGGAACTGTGATAATGTCGCGCAAATGATTCGTCAGTGACTCAACTTCAGAATATA
>CAZORN010000338.1:0-3261 GCA_964581935.1 uncultured Victivallales bacterium | reverse complement strand
GGTTGGAGGAATACAAAAATAGTGAAATCAACGCGGCACTTTTGAATTCCGCGTATATGGGAATCTGGCAAAAAACCGGGGCTGGTGATGCTTCCAGTCAATTTTCCGACAGCGAGACAGACAATGCCGGGAACGTTGCTGTGGAGGTTGAATCCAATGTTTTTCGGTATGCCCCGGACGGATATGAGCTCAAATCAATTCAGAGTCAGCATCCCAACAACAACATGGGTGCATTTTTTAAGTCGTGCATCAAAGGAATTGCCTCGTCTCTGGGAGTGAGTTCAAACAAACTGAATTCTGACTATGAATCGGTCAATTACAGCTCATTGAGACAGGCCAATTCCGAGGACATTAACGCATGGTGTGAACTGCAACAGTTCCTCATCGATGCGTGGAAAAATGTGCAATACAACGACTGGCTCCAGAATTTACTTTTGAACGACATTGAGGGATTGAGCTACGCCCGAATTGACAGCTATAAAATGCATGATTTCCGGGGGAGAAGCTGGGAATACCTTGACCCCGTCAAGGAATTTTCCGCAATCAAAATGAAATTGGAAATGCGTTTGACCAACCCAATCATTGAAATCGAAAAACAGGGTTTGGACACGGATGACGTGCTCAACGGCTGGGCAACGTGGTATTCGAAAATGAAAGAAAAAGGTATTCCGGACGGTGCAGTCAGTGAGTTGACGAACCAACTAATTGAAAAGGTTGTGTTAGACTCGGCTAACAACACAGACGAAAACACCACGCCCGAAAATGAAAGTGATACAAAGCAAAATGAAAACTGATATTATCGAAAAACATGCGGTCAATGTCGAGGAGCAGACGATTACCTTCTCCTGCGCCTCTGACCTCCCTTATGAACGATACGACGAGAAAAAGAAGGTGTGGTTTGATGAGGTGCTCACAATGGACGAGAATGCCGTTGACCAGCACCGACTGAAGGATGGAGCCTCCTTGCTCTTTGGGCACGACCCTACCCGCATTTTGGGCGTGATTACTGGTTCCTCAATCATCGGAAACAAACTTTTTGTGACGGTTGCATTCCGTCGAAACGATGAATTCTCCTCCAATATTTTTGCTGACATTTTGGACGGGCGTATTAAAAATGTCTCCATTGGTTACAGCGTGAATCACTGGAACGAGAAGCGGGAAAACGGGCGTATCACTCGATACGTGGATGATTTTCTCGTCTATGAAGTCTCGATTGTCGGAGTCCCTGCCGACGAAACAGTTGGAATTCGGAGTCTCGATATGAACTCAAAAAATAAGGAAAAACGTGAAATGACGCAAGAAGAAATTGACAAGATTGTTGCCGAGAATGAAGCCCTCAAAGCGGAAAATGAAACGCTGAAGGCTGAAGGTGAAAAGCCGAAGGAAACCGAGGCTGGGAAAGTCCCCGCTGCCGAAGGTGATAAACCCGCTGAAGGTGAGGCTCCTGCTCCTGCTCCGGAACAGACGGAAAAACCTGCTGAAGCACAGCCTGAAGCACCCGTTGACGAACCCGCCAATGGTGACGAGAATGAAATCAAAAAGTTGGCGAAAGACTTTGACGTGGCTAATGATGTTACGGAAAAAGCCCTTGCCTCAAAAATGAGTGTGAAAGATTTCAAAATGAAAATCAAAAATGGGGAAACCCAGAAAGTTGAAGTGAAAATGTCGAAAGAAAAGAATGAAGTGCGTGACCTGCTGATTAACGGCTCTCGGAATCAGGGCGGTAACATGACCCTCCGGACGTTCTCCGGCTTTGGCGGTCAGACGGGGGAAAACGGTGCCTCCCTCATCGGGACGGAAACCCTCCCGCTTGTGGCGATGCTGGCGAAAAATCTGGGTCTGCAGGGATACCGGACTATCAGCGGACTCCGTGGAAACGTCTCCATTCCGTGCCAGACGGCTAACCCGACTGTCACTCAGGCCGCTACCCTCCGGACTGCCGCGACTGCCACCACCCTGACCATGACTCCCCGGACTCTTGCCCCCGTCAAATTTGCGGCTGAAATCATTGTGGGCAAAGAGCTGATTGTCCAGTCCAATGACGACATCGTGTCGTTTGTGGTCGATTCCCTTACCTCCTCCATTGCCTACAAGCTCGAGTCCTACATGCTGGGTAAGGTGTCGGATTCCGCGCCCAAGGTCTACATCGATGCGTCCGCGATTACCTGGGCCAAGATTCTGGAAATGGAATCCAAGGTGTCCGGTTATGCTCTCCGGAACAAGTCCTTTGTGGTTTGCCCCGCGATGCTGGCGGCTCTCAAGGGCACCGAGAAGGCCACCGGAACGGCGCAGTTCCTTTGCTCCGATGATGGCAAGTGCAACGGTTATCCGGTCTCTGTCTCCGGCTGTATCAGTGACGAGGTGCTCTATTTCGGCGACTTTTCGAGGCTGATTCTGGGCATTTTCGGGGAAGGCCTCGAGATTGTCGTTGACCCCTTCACGCAGGTCAGTGAAGGCAACATCAAGATTGTCGGAAGCATCTGTGCTGATGCCGTGGTTGAGCACGATTTGGCGTTTGCGGCTGGCCTCGAGGATGCTGGTTCCTCCTCTCAGGCTTGATTGTAACGAGTGTGACAAACCGGGGACGGGGATGTGAGTCCCTTTCCCCGGTTTTTTGTTGAACTCATTTCCAACAGGAGAATGTTATGAATGATTTGTTCCAAAAAGCGATTGATGATATCATGAGGTCTGCCGAGTTTGCGGAGGTGTTTGTTACCTCTGACAATCGGGCAATCCCTTGTCTGTCTTACGACATCGAGACTGCCCCGACTTACACCCAATTTGGCTTTGACAGTGGGGTCTCGTTTTACCTCTCTTGTAAAAAAGATGATTACACGCCCAAAAAGGACGATAAAATTACTTATAAGGGTGTTGTCTACAAAGTCGAGAGTTACAATTTGGACGCATTCGGAATTTGTTACAAAATCTTTCTCAAATCCCTCTCCAGCAAGTGACCACCATGAGTTACACAACTGATTTCCGAGCATTGGAAGAGGGCATGAAAAAGTATGGAAAGGAAGCAATGCAGAGGAGCAAAGAAATCCTCCGTCATTGCGCCAGTGCTTATGCAAAAAAAGCCTCTCTATACGTCCCTCCCGGCGATGGAAAAGGAAAAAAGTTGGGCGCAAAGAGCATCCCGAAATACATGTATTACAGAAGCATCAAATACCTCCCGAACGAGGTGAGAGACAGCAGGAATCAGAAAAAAGCTGAAGACCTCGAGGCACTCCGGAGCGGGAAACTTTTTAAAGTTGTCTCCAA
>CAZORN010000337.1:0-3269 GCA_964581935.1 uncultured Victivallales bacterium | reverse complement strand
TCTACGGCGCCGCCAACGGCATGAGGCCCGACATCGGAGGGCATACCCATCCGCGCGGCGATCTCGATCTTCCCGTATTCGACCGTATCCGCGAGGTTTACCGGAACATGCAGCAGTATGACGAATGGGTGATCGACGCTGAAAACGAGTGTGACGTCGCTCTTGTTTATCCCCGTTTTGAACGGTATTACGCTCCGGCCAGCATCGGCTGCCGTGCCGCCGTCCGGATGCTGGACGAGCTCAAAGTCCAGTTCGATTTCGTTTCGGAATATTCTTCATGGGATAAATATAAGCTGCTGATTTTCCCCGACGACGTCCCATTCAGTCCGGAGATGACGAAGCGGGTCGAAGCTCATCTGAAACGCGGCGGGGCGGTTCTTGCCACCTCAAAATCCGGACTTGACAAAGACGGGAAAACGTTTGCGGTCGCCTCGTGGCCGGTGGTTTACGAGGGGCCGATTGCGCACAATCCGTTCTTTTTCCAGCCGTACGGCAAGTATGCGGACGGACTTCCCGACATGCCGCTTTCCGTCTATGCCTCCGGCTCGAAGGTGAAAGCCCTCCGGGGCGCGAAAGTGGAAATGTTCTGCGTGAAGCCTTATATGAATCACGGATGGGACGGGTTCCGCGGCAACTACTATACTCCGCCGCAGGGCCCGACCGATGAACCGTTCCTGGTCGAGAAGGGAAACATCGTTTACATCGCCGGAGAACTTTTCGCGGGCTACCACAAACGGGCTCCGAAACAGCTCCGGGAGCTTCTCGGAAACGTCCTCGCCCGGCTGGATCCCGCGCCGAAGCTCCGGACGGAAAATCTGCCGTCCTTCGCCCGGGCGATCGTCCAGAAGAAGGGGAAGAGATACGAGACGGTCCATCTGATGGCCTATTGTCCGGAGCGCCGCTGCGAGGCCATGAGCGTGGAGGACCGTATCAGCGTTCTGAACACAAAACTTGCCCTTCGGAGCGACGGACGGAAGATCAGAAAAGTTTATCTTGCGCCGGACCGGAAGGCGCTCCCTTTCGAGGTCATGGACGGTTATTGCGTTGTTTCGCTCGACGTGTTCACCGGCTATGCTCTTGTCGTTTTCGAGAGCTGAGCGGACGGGACGGGAAACTCAGTCTTCCCTCCGGCTCAGATAACGCGCGCGGAAGGCGCGGGGCGAAAGACCGTTCCTGCGCTTGAAATAGTTGGAAAAATAATACTGGTCGGAAAAAGCCAGCCGCGCGGCGATCTCCTTGATCGAGAGAGTCGAATAGAGAAGCAGCCGCCGCGCGCTTTCCATCTTGCGCGACATGAGGTAATCGTAGGGGGTGACCTTGAACGCCGCGTGAAACATGCGGATGAGGTGCGCCTCGGAGATTTTCCGAGAGCGTGCGAAGCCTTCCAGATTGAAGGTCTTTTCCACGGAATCGTCCAGACACAGCTTGAGGTTTTCCACCTCTTCCGGCAGTTTGGAAGGCAGTCCGTAGATGATGCGGGACGCCTCCACCGCGAACTGATGGAAGATCAGGGCCGCCTGCCGGTTGGAGGTTCTGGAATTGTAGTTGACCGCAAACATTTCCTCGAAATATTTTTTGAGTTCGGGGCAGTCCGGAATATGGTAGACGGAATCCAGCTTGTAGGCCTTCATGAGGAAGCGCATCAGTTCTCCGTCCACGACGAAAAACAGCTTGTACCAGGGATTGTCTCGGTCCGGCCAGTAGGAATGATTGCTTCCCGGGGTGAGAAAATAGATCCCGTTCTGCTTCACGTGGAAAGTTTGACCGTCGATTTCAAGGAACCCAGCGCCGGAACGGATGAACTCAATCGTGCAATGCTCGTAATTGGTCCGGCTGATGACCGGAGTCCTGGCGGTCGTCGAGGTTTCTGTGGCCGCATAGAGCACGAACGGGAAGTCGTTTTCATAGTCGATGGAATATTCGGCCGTCAATATTATTCATCCTTTGTTCTATTTTATTCATGGATTTTTCGCAATAAACGCACGAAATGATTTGATGTTTCCATTTAACTTATTACATTATATCCGGAACGAAGGAAGTCAATATCCAAAATTAACATCAACTGGAGTTTTTTATGAAAACTTTGAATGTGGGAGCGATTGCGACCGGCGGACGCGGACGCAATGCGTGGCAGGCGCATGTTCCGGAAAATGGGACTTTCATTACCGCCGGAGCCGACATTTCCGAAAAGGCGCGCGAAGAATTCAAGAAACAGTTTCCCGATGCGGTTGTGTTTGACGATTACCGCAAGGTCCTGAAAATAAAAGATATCGGCGCTGTTTTCATTTCCACACCCGATTATCTCCATGAAGAGATGGCCGTCGCCGCGCTCAAGGCCGGCAAGGCGGTTTATCTGGAAAAACCCATGGCCATCACGATCGAAGGATGCGACCGGATTCTCAAGACCGCCATGGAAACCGGTTCCAAGCTCTTCATCGGACACAACATGCGTCACTTCCAGGTGGTCCTGAAGATGAAGGAAATCATTGATTCCGGCGTGATCGGAGACGTTCAGGTCGGATGGTGCCGCCACTTCGTCAACTACGGAGGCGACGCCTATTTCCGCGACTGGCATTCCGAGCAGCGTTTCTCCAACGGTCTTCTTCTCCAGAAGGGCGCGCACGACATCGACGTCATGCACTGGCTCATGGGCGGCTACACGAAATCGGTCGTCGGAATGGGCATGCTCTCCGTCTACGACCGCTGCGGACGTCGTTCTCCGGACACTCCCGGATGTGCCAAATGGGATCCCGCGCAGTATCCGCCGCTCACTCAGACCGGGTTCTCCCCGATCATCGACGTCGAAGACCACAGCATGATCATGATGCAGCTCGACAACGGCAAACAGGCCACCTACATGCAGTGCCACTACTCCCCCGACGCCGAACGCAATTACACCTTCATCGGAACCAAAGGCCGCGTTGAAAATATCGGCGATTCCGGCACTTGTGAAATCCATGTTTGGACGCGCCGCGGTCCCCGCGAGACCCCGGACATCGTTTACAAGCTCAAGCCCGCGGTCGGCGGACACGGCGGCGCGGACGGCCCGATCGTCGACAACTTCCTGAACTTTGTGCGTTTCGGAGCCAAGACGAACACCTCTCCGATTGCGGCCCGCGCCGCGGTCGCGGCCGGCGTTCTCGGACATCTTTCCATGCGCACCGGATGCAACCGTCAGGATGTTCCCGCGCTTCCGAAGAAACTCATCGAATACTTTGCGAACGGACAGGTCCGCAAGTAAGCGTATTCCCTGTTGAATCTGAGAAAAA
>CAZORN010000336.1:0-3282 GCA_964581935.1 uncultured Victivallales bacterium | reverse complement strand
AATTACATGAATATCAAATACATATTTCTACCCCGCTTTCACTTTAAATTATACTGTGGATAAGAAAAATAAGCGGCAAATTTCTTGAGCGGACATTGCGAACGTCTTATAATTTTCTGTTATGTGAACCGCTTCCGGCGAATCCAGAAGCTTTCAATCTTTAAAATACCATCCGCCAAACCATTGTCAAGCAACAAAATCACGGAAAAGAACAAAATTTATCCAGTCAACGATCTGCCGAATCGTCACGGCATCGCGCTGTCATCTGTACCTGCGGTGGATATAAGCGGCCAATTTCACCAGTCCCAAAACCCTTCGGCATTCTGGAATTCCGAGTCGAAATCCACCGGAGTGGCCTGAAATTCCTCATACGCCGGTTCGACATCGCGGAATTCCCTGTCAGACCATACCGGCCCGGTTTCCGGGAATTCCGAGTCGAAATCCACGGAAGTGGCCTGAAATTCCTCATACGCCGGTTCGACATCGCGGAATTCCCTGTCAGACCATACCGGCCCGGTTTCCGGGAATTCCGCATCGAAATCAGCGGGAGTGGCCTGAAATTCCTCATACGCCGGTTCGACATCGCGGAACTCCCGTTCAGACCAAAACCCTTTGGCATTCCGGAACTCCCGTTCAGACCATACCGGCTCGGCAGTATGGAACTCCTCATCGAATTGCGCCGGGGTCAGCGGAGGAGAACGGGCGGGAAGCCCAAGACAGTTCAGGATGCCCCAGATAGCAGCCGGGGGATGAATTGCACAAAGAATGCGCATCCGGCCGTGACAGCGCGGACATTCCAGCACATCAATGGCGAAAACCCGCTTGAGCAATTCGGCCCAGGAATAGCGGCGCTCATGGTGTGCGGGAGTGGCGGCGGCGGGCAAAGCCGGTTGCTCCTGCTTCGTATCCGGTTCGGGCGGCTTCGCGGCCGCCTGGGCGGACATGGGAAAGATTTCCTCACGCCATTTGGAACAGGGGGCGAAAACGCCGGAATAACGAACCAGATTGAAGCGCGGCGGCGGGACCAGGGCGGCCATCCTGGAGACCAGCTCCAGCGGGTCGAAAACGATCTCGGAGGCGCCATTGTGCCAGAGACGCTTGAAATGATAGCAAAACCGTCCGTCCGGCATCGCTTCCAGGCGTTCGGAGGATATCGCCGAGCGGGCGGTGTAACGACAAAGTTGCTCGAGTCGTGGACGGTTGCCCGCCGTGATCCGGGTGGCAGCTTGCAGATTGACGCCGTTGACCGAAGCGCAAAGGTGGGAACCCTCCCGCTCGTCCATTCCGGAGCCGGAGACGGGGGTCTTTTTGCCGATGATGGATTCGACGTAATTCTGGGCGAAGAACGAATGCTCCTCATCGAAATTCATCAGTTCAAGTTTGGCGACGTATTTTTCAATGCGTTTTTCCAGCAATCCGGTCAGGTGCTCGATATCCGTCTGCGAAACCGGCGGAATGAAGTGAAAAATCGGCCTGCCGGTGAAACTCCGCGAATAAACGCCGTCCATCGCCAGCACATGAAAATGGACGTTCAGGTTGAGAGCATCGCCGAACCGCTGGACGAACGTTACAGCCCCGCAACCAGCGGTCCGTCCCAGATACGAAAGTCCGGTGGCGCGGCGGAGGTACGCGAAAATCGTGTTGATCAGAATGTGGTGGATTCCTGCGACCATTTTGGAATCGTATCCCAGCCGGAACCGCAGCGTGTAAGGCAGCGAAAGCACCCACTGCCGGACGGGTACCTCCGGGAAAACCCGGTCCATGAGGTGGGCAGCGGTATCAGCCATGCGCCGTCCGCCGCAGGACGGGCAGATGCCGCGCCCTTTGCAGGAGAACGGAACCACCCGGTCACAGCCGCAATCGTCGCAATGAACCCGCAGGAAGCCGCCCGCGTAAATGCCGCATTCGAGGAAATTGCGGAATTCGCGCTCGACGAAACGCGGGACCGGGCGTCCGCGCTGTTCCTGCCGGGCCAGGAAGGTTTCCAGATTGGAGGCGACCGCCACGTGCAGGGGCTGCCCGGCGGCATCGCGCGGAATGTATTCCGGCTTGCCGAACGTTTGACGGGCGGAACGCCAATCCCACATCCGTTCGATTTTCAAAGCGGTATTCATCTTTGCGCTCCCGTATTCCGCTGAAAAATAACTAATATGTATTCATTTATACTAAAATATAATCGTTTATTTCTCCAATGCAAGGGGATGGAAAGCGGAGAGCCGGGAATTCTCCGGAAAGCGAAGCGGGTTTATCGGTCTTTGGGGCTTACCCGCTACGGCGCGGGCATGAAGTCGAATTTCCGGGCGGCGGGGCCGGTCTGGAACTCATTGTCGAATTCCACGCGATTATACGGAAACGCCTCATCGAACCGCACCGGAATTGTCTGGAATTCCTTGTTGAACTTGACCGGCTGGATTTGAAATTCCTCATCAAACCGTGCGGGCGTGAGCGGCGGAGCGCGTACGGGAAGGCCTAGACAAGTAAGGATACCCCAGATCGCCGTCGGCGGATGGTTCGGAGCCCACATTCCATTCCCCCGTAAACACCTCAATTAATCCTGCATGTTTGAGAATGCGATGGACAGTTCTAAATTGTCATTTTCCTCATCCCGGCACAAATACCTTTTTTGCTATGTATCTTTGCCGTTGGCAGAGATGTCCTGTGGGGAACAGATGTCAGATTTCTCTCCTATTCGCAATTTTCTTTTTCTGACTGTGTATTATGTGCTGTGCGACAGCGGCTCAACATAACCATACGGCATCCAGCTCGCCGTAGAGAACGATTACATAGATGAATAGCAAACAGGCAATGAGAAAACCAAGATTCGGAAGAAATCCTTTCGAGTTACAAAAACCTCTCCTCCTGCTCTTTCCAAAGTTCCGGGATGGGATTGCGGAGCACCGCATCGGTCAGCTTGGCTGGAATGTCGCCGGAGAGGATGCGGTGGATGATTTTGGGCGAGAGCCGGGTCATGCGGAGCCGCCGCGTGACCGCGCCGGGATCGATTTTCAGCACGGCGGCAATCTCCTTGGCGCTGGCAAAATCACCATTTGTCAGCAACTTTTCCCAGCGGAAGGCACGGGCAAGACTCAAAGCCAGCGGCGATTTCTCCGGCTCGGAGTCGTCACCAGTTGCGATTATGGTTCGACGCGCTCCGCAGGAACGGAACGCGATGGGAATGTGAATATGCAGATTTCCGTTTTCAAGGTTGTCAATTTTGGGCATTTGCAGCCATCTCCTCTCTGAGCGTTTTTACGCCGTCGGTTCTTATTTCAAGGTCGAGTC
>CAZORN010000335.1:0-3284 GCA_964581935.1 uncultured Victivallales bacterium | reverse complement strand
CCGGTTTCAGGAGCATGATGTCCAGGACTTCCCCGATGGTGGAGGCGAACTGGAAATGGACCTGCTTGAGGACTTCTTCCGGGATGTCCTCGAGGTCCTTTTTATTCTCCATGGGAAGAATGATGTTCTTGATCCCGGCGCGGAGGGCTCCGATGGCTTTTTCCTTGACGCCGCCGATGGCGGTGACGCGTCCGCGGAGGTTGATTTCACCGGTCATGGCGTAGTCGGCGCGGACGGGTCTTCCGGTCAGGAGGGAGACGAGGGCGGTGGCGAGGGTGACGCCGGCGGAGGGGCCGTCCTTGGGGGTGGCGCCGTCGGGGACGTGGACATGGAAATCGCGTTTTGTGAAAAGGGAGTCGTCGATGCCGAGTTCGGCGGAATGGCCCTTGATGTAGCTGAAGGCGGCGACGGCGCTTTCCTTCATGACATCGCCGAGGGAGCCGGTGAGTTTGAGGTCGCCCTTGCCGGGCATGGAAACGGCCTCGACCTGAAGGATGGTTCCGCCGACGCTGGTCCATGCCATGCCGGTGGCGACGCCGATTTCGGGTTTCTGCATGGCTTCGTCCATGAGGAACTTCCGCGCGCCGAGGAGGGTATGGATTTCGGGGACGCCGACCAGGGTTTTCGGTTCGTCGCGTCTGCCTTCCACGATTTCGCGGGCGAGTTTGCGGAGGACCTGTCCGATGGTGCGTTCGAGCTGGCGGACGCCGGCCTCGCGGGTGTAGTAGTTGATGAGCTCGTCGACGGCTTCGGAGGCGATCTTGACTTCGCGTCCGTCGAAACCGTTTTCCTTGAGCTGGCGCGGGATGAGGAACTGTTCGGCGATGTGGAGCTTTTCGGTGGCGGTGTAGCCGGGGAGACGGACGATGTCCATGCGGTCGAGAAGGGGGCCGGGGATGGTTTCGGTGATGTTGGCGGTGGCGATGAACATGACGGAGCTGAGGTCGTAGTCGACTTCGAGATAATGGTCGTTGAAGGCGTGGTTCTGCTGGGGGTCGAGGACTTCGAGCAGGGCGGCGGAGGGGTCGCCGCGGAAATCGTTGCCGAGCTTGTCGATTTCGTCGAGCATGAAGACAGGGTTGGAGCTTCCGGCCTTTTTGAGGCCCTGGATGATGCGTCCGGGAAGGGCTCCGATGTAGGTGCGGCGATGACCGCGGATTTCGGCTTCGTCGCGTACGCCGCCGAGGGACATGCGCACGAACTTGCGGCCCATGGCTTCGGCGATGGATTTGCCGAGGGAGGTCTTGCCGACGCCCGGAGGTCCGACGAAACAGATGATGGGGGACTTGCGGTCGTTCTTGAGCTGGAGGACGGCGAGGAATTCAAGGATGCGCTCCTTGATGTCCTTGAGGCCGTAGTGGTCGCGGTCGAGGAGGCGTGCGGCTTCGCGGACGTCGAGGCGGTCCTCGGTGAAATTGTTCCATGGGACGGAGAGGAGCCAGTCGATATAGGTGTAGGCGATGTTGTATTCGGCGGCGGCCTGCGGGATCATGTCGAGACGCTCGAGTTCCTTTTTGAGGATGTCGGAGACTTTTTCGGGAAGCTCGAGCTTGCTCATGCGCTCCTGAATGTTCTGGATGTCTGGATTTCGGTTTCCCTCGCCGAGTTCCTCCTTGATGGTGCGGAGCTGTTCGCGGAGGAAGAATTCGCGCTGGGACTTGCTCATGGCGTTGTGGACCTGGGACTGGATCTCGGAGCCGAGCCGAAGGACCTCCACCTCGCGGTTGAGGAGGATGGTGAGGAGATGGAGCCGTTCCTGAAGCGCGGGCAGGGTCAGGATGGCGAGTTTCTCAAGGTAGCTGATGTTGATGGTGTCGGCGATGAGATCGACGATGCGGGTGTTGTCGGTGAGGTTGAGGATGGCGATCTTGAGTTCCTCGGGAAAGTTCGGGGAGAAGGAGATGATCTCCTGGAACTGCTTGACGGCGTTGCGGACCATGGCGACGGTTTCGATGCTGTTGTCGGGGGTCTGGGCGAGGCGTTCGACGCGGACTTTCGCGCCGTCGTTTTCAAGAGCCTCGACGAAGCGGACGCGGGAAAGGCCGCGCATGAGGACGCGGACGGTGCCGTCGGGAAAACGGAGGGACTTGACGAGGCGGCATAGGACGCCGGTGGCGGAGACTTTTTTGTCGCCGAGGTCGAATTCGGCGGTGTTGAGTTCGATTCCCTGAACGTCGGACATGGGGGAATCCTTGTCGGGCATCTCCGGGAATACGGTGATGAGGCGGTCGCCGCCGGCGGCCTTCTCAATGAGGGAGATGACCTTCGGATTGTCGAGAACGAGAGGCGTCAGGGCGAACGGAAAGAGAATGACGCCGGGCTGGGAAATGGCCGGGGCGATGGTGCTTTCCACGAGTTCGCCGGGATCGGCGGTGTTTTCGTCGTCCGCGGAGGAGCCCTCCGCCGTGATGGTGATATTTTCATTGGGATGCTTTTTTTCTTCTTCGCTCATGGTCCGACCCTCCCTTTTGTGGTTCGTTCGGTGAAGACACAGGACTGTATCTCCATTTTGTGTTTTTCGCAAATGGAAGGACACAGAATTTTACAAATATTTTCCCGGGAAAAAGGGGGTGGAGCCTCCCGGGAAAAAAGGTCATTTTGTAGTTCGGCGCCCTTTACAAATGCGACAGAAGGTGTATCTTACTTTTCAGAAAACTACAGTCAAAACAGGACCAGAGACACTCCGGAGAGAGGAATGTTCCGCGGTTCTGGAAAGAAACAGGTGGATTGGGTATGAAAAAACTTCGCATTTCCGTGACGGGCTGTTCTCTGGCCGACTTTCTTTACGCCGATGTCGATTTCTCTTCGCCCGCGTTCCGTTCGTGCGCGTCGGTCAAGGACGGCGACGGGGGACTTCAGCCGGGGAAACTGGTTTTTGCGGACGCCCTCGAGAAGTTTGCCGGAAAACCGTATCCGGAAATCCGGAAAGCGCTGACGGGCGGTCGCAAGCCCACGGGAAAGAATATCGGAGGCCCGGCCATCGTCGGGGCGATCAACGCGGCGCAGATCCTGTCCGATCTTCCGGTCGAGTTCGATTTCTACGGCGCCACAGGCAACGATACGGGCGCGGAATTCATCCGGTCCACGATTGCGAAAACGCCGGTCAATACGGACCATTACATCACGGTGGAAGGGCCGTCCCCCAGCACGGACGTCTTTTCCGATCCGCGTGCGCACAACGGCAAGGGAGAACGCACTTTCGTGAACACGATCGGCGCGGTCTATTCCTATACGCCGAAGGCGCTGCCGAAACGCTTTTTCAGCGCGGACGTGGTGTGGTTCGG
>CAZORN010000334.1:0-3290 GCA_964581935.1 uncultured Victivallales bacterium | reverse complement strand
ACCGCGAATACCAGAGAATGCGCGATGCCTCCCTGGCGGTCATGCGCGCCATCGGTGTCGAAACCGGCGGCTCCAACGTCCAGTGGGGCATCAACCCCCGCGACGGACGCATGGTGATCGTCGAAATGAACCCGCGCGTCTCCCGTTCGAGCGCACTGGCCTCGAAAGCCACCGGATTCCCGATCGCCAAGATCGCCGCCAAACTCGCCGTCGGATTCACTCTCGATGAAATCATGAACGACATCACCCGCGAAACGCCCGTCTGTTTCGAGCCCTCCATCGACTATGTCGTGACCAAGGTTCCCCGTTTCGCCTTCGAAAAATTCCCCACCGCCGACAATACCCTTTCGACCCAGATGAAGTCGGTCGGCGAAACCATGAGCATCGGCAAGACCTTCAAGGAATCTCTCCAGAAGGCCCTCCGTTCGCTGGAAGTCGGACGCGCCGGACTCGGCGTCGACGGCAAGGACGGCAAATATTCCGGAATGACCGACGACCAGCTCCGCGGCGAGCTCATCCGTCCGAATTTCGCACGACTCTTCCACATCCGCGAGGCCTTCAAGCGCGGCTGGACCGTCGAACAGGTCTACGGATACACAAACATCGATCCCTGGTTCCTGCGCCACATGCACGAACTGGCCTCGTTCGAGGATGAAATCGCATCCGCCAAAACGCTGGAAAACCTTCAGAAGGACCCGGCCCTGTTCCGTCAGATCAAGGAATTCGGATACTCCGACCGCCAGATCGCCTTCCTTCTCAAAACCACCGATATCGATGTCTACAAAGCCCGTAAAGCCATCGGTCTTCTCCCCGGTTACAGCCTGGTGGACACCTGCGCCGGCGAGTTCGAGGCTTATACTCCGTATTATTACTCCACCTATGGCGAACACAACGAGCCCGTCAAGAATTCCGGCAAGAAGAAAATCATGATTCTCGGCGGCGGCCCCAACCGCATCGGTCAGGGCATCGAGTTCGACTACTGCTGCGTCCACGCCTCCTTCGCCCTCCGCAAAGCCGGCTTCGAGACCATCATGGTCAACAGCAACCCGGAAACCGTTTCCACCGACTACGACACCAGCGACAAGCTCTACTTCGAACCGGTGACGCTCGAGGACGTGCTTCACATCTATGAACGCGAAAAGTGCGACGGCGTCATCGTCCAGTTCGGCGGACAGACTCCGCTGAAGCTGGCGAAGAAACTGGAAGCCTGCGGCGTCAAGATTATCGGAACCTCCCCCACCGACATCGATCGCGCCGAAGACCGCGACGAGTTCAACCGTCTGGTGGAAAACCTCCATATCAAACAGGCGCCCGGCGGAATCGCAACTAACATCGAACAGGCCGTAGCCGTCGCCAACCGCATCGGCTACCCTGTCCTCATGCGCCCCTCCTTCGTGCTGGGCGGACGCGCCATGGTGATCGTCTACAACGAGGAATCCCTCCGTAAATACATGACCGACGCGGTGGAGGCCTCCGAGGAACGCCCCGTCCTCGTCGACCGTTTCCTGGAAGACGCGGTCGAGCTGGATGTGGACTGCATCTCGGACGGCAAGACCAGCGTCATCGGAGCGATCATGGAACACGTGGAGCTGGCCGGAATCCACTCGGGCGACAGCGCCTGCGTCATTCCGACGGTCAGCCTCCCGAAAGAAGTGCTCGACAAAATTCACAGCGATTCCTTCGAGCTTGCCAAGGCCTTGAACGTCTGCGGCCTGATGAACATCCAGTTCGCCGTCCAGGGCAACGAGGTCTATGTGCTGGAAGTCAACCCGCGCGCCTCGCGGACCGTTCCCTTCGTCAGCAAGGCCATCGGGGTTCCGCTCGCAAAACTGGCGGCCCTCGTCATGACCGGCAAAAAACTCAAGGACCTCCACTTCACCAAGGAAATCATTCCGGAACATTACAGCGCCAAGGAGGCCGTATTCCCGTTCGTCCGCTTCCCCGGCATCGACATCGTCCTGACCCCGGAAATGAAGTCCACCGGCGAAGTGATGGGCATCGACCTGAACCCCGGCATGGCTTATCTCAAGACCCAGATCGCGGCCGGAAACGCCCTCCCGGAAACCGGAGACATCTTCCTCAGCGTCAGGGACATGGACAAGGACGAAATCGTTCCTTACGCCCGCGAGCTGGTGGATCTGGGCTTTACGATCCACGCGACCTGCGGAACCGCCACGAAGCTCTGGGAGGCGGGCATTCCCGTGAACCCGATGTTCAAGATTTCCGAAGGCCGTCCGAACCTCATCGACTTCATCAATTCGCACAAATTCAAATGGATCATCAATACGCCTTCCACCGGAGTGACGCCGCGCCTCGATGAAATCCAGATGCGCGCCCATGCGGTCATCAAGGGGGTCCCCATCACGACGACCCTCAAGGGACTTCATGCCGCCATCGAAGGATTGAAGGCGCTGCGGGTCATGCACCGGATGGAAGTCTGCAGCATTCAGGAATATCACCGGCAGTCCATGCATCTGGATGTGTAATCCCTCACGGAACAGAGGCTTCGATGAAGATACCGGAATTCGAGTTTCTCAAAAAAAGGTCCGTCAAGATCTGGCTGGCGATCGCACTGATCCTGATCCTCGTCGGAGGGTCTCTCCTGCTCTTCTGGCAGACCTATTCCAGAATGTTCGACGGAAACCAGCGTTTCACCATCACCGAAGTGAAGGTGGACAGCAAGGGGTTCTGGCAGGACAAGAAGGAGCTCCTCTGTGAAATCCTCCGGGTCCAGCCGGGCCTCACAAATCTGTTCAGCCTGAATCCGGGCGAACTCCGGACGCGGCTCCTCCAGCGGGAACCGTCCATCCAGCAGGTCAAGATCACCCGGATTCTTCCCGACACCCTGACGATCTCCATCCTCGAACGGATCCCCGTCGCGCTGCTCAACAGCCCGAGGTCCCCGTTCGTCGTGGATGCGGATTCCATCCTGATGAACAAGAACCGCTGCATGGACATCTCCTACAGCCTTCCGGTCATCCTGGGGCTCCAGAACGTCAACCAGTACGCGCCCGGCACCTGCATCCGGAAACTGGAAAGCGCGGTGGAGCTCATCATGCTGACCAAGACGGCCTACCCCGATGTGAAGATCGCCAGCATCTCCATCATGGTGCCGGATCAGCTTTCCTGCGCGATCTACTACAAGAACGACTTCAGTGAAGGCGAACTCTTCCGCGTCGTCATGCCGGAAAAAGACATTCCCAGGACCTTGCGGAAGCTGGTCTCGGCTCTGGAACAGATCCGTAAAACCAACAGTTCCAGAAGAAATATCAATCTGCTCTTCAAGAACA
>CAZORN010000333.1:0-3312 GCA_964581935.1 uncultured Victivallales bacterium | reverse complement strand
TGTGAACGAACTCATCCCTGCCGAGAAATCCCTTGAGGACATCGAAGGATTTCTTCAGTCGGGTGATGGCGAAGGCCTGTTCATTCAGCGCCTGATAACGAAGAACCAGATTCAGCCACTGGAGCGCATTCTTTTCCATTTCATTCCTGTATGGCAGAGTCAACACTTCCGCTGCCGCCGCTTCCTTCGAAGCGTGAGGATCCGAAACCGTATCAAAGATTCTTTCCATCTTTCCATGCCACGGATGCAGCTTCCATTTTTCAGGGTCGCCCGCCGCCATGGAGAGCGCGACAATCCCGCTCCAGCATCCGTAACACGGGCCAAGCGAACTGGAACGTCCCCACGCGGTGTGAAACACTCCGAAATCATGCTTCCGCGCATAGTCGATCCAGCCAATCGCATTCTCCATCCGTTTGGAAGGATATCCCATCAGGAGCCAGTTCTGTTCATGGGAGCTGCAGCTGAGCGCGGAACACCCGAGCATCCCGAACGGACTCTCCTGAATCTTCGGCGTTGAATCGAACGGAGGAACGCCCCGGTAAGCCCAGTTGCAGATGACCGTTTCCGGCGGCAGGGACTTCCAGTTTTTCGGACCGGATTCGCGGAAACAGTCGCCCCAGATCATCGGAATGACTCCATGTTTGGCGGCATGGGCCGTCAGCTCCGAAATATGCGAAAAGAAAAGCCGGGTCTTGTCATGTTTCCGGCACTCGGGACAGCTCCCGAAATGCCATGCCTCGTCCGCGCCCAGATGAATATAGCGGATTCCGGGATGGCTCTCAATGACCTCATCGATCCACTGTTTCAGGAGCGGCATGCTTTTCCCGTGCAGAGGGCAGAGCTGATTCGTGTGTCCGTTCTCCCGCAGGTAAGCGTATTCCTTGTGCTTGAGAAGCCACTCGAGATGTCCGATCGTTTGAATCAGCGGAATCAGTTCAAGGCCGAGCGTCCGGCATTCCTCGACGATTTTCCGCTGTTCCGAGGCTGTATAGCCACGTCGCCAGGCTCCGGGCCAGGTGCGGAAAGGAACGCGGTCATCGTATTCGACCACCACTCCGTTGAATCCGCATTCCTTCCAGAACCGGAGGTATTCGAGCATCCCGGGAAGCGATGGGATGACTCCTTTGAGGTCGGCGTGAATCAGGTTCATGCTTGAGGTGTCCGTTTTCTTCATTTCTTCACTCTCTTTCCTTATTCGGGTTGATCCCATTCGCGTTCCGGATGGGACAAATGAATCATTTGAATTCCGCCCTCTTAAAAATTCTATTGAACAAAAAGACCGGATTGAAACTTGATTACAGGTTCTTCCGCGAATATAGTATATCCGGCAGAATTTATTTTCAATATGAAAAATGAAACATCCGATAGGAATTATGAATCATGAAACCGCCCGGAGCCACTGTTTTCGCATCCTTCTCCGAAATCTCCTCGAAAATGCCTTTCCGGATCCGTTCCACCGGATACGCCATTCTGCCGCCGGGACGGAAACTTCCCCCGCGTATGCTCAATTCCGTGGAACTTTTCTGGTGTCTGAAGGGCTCCTGCCTATTTACATTTCCTGAAGGGGAAAAAATCCTTCACACGGGGGAAGTCTGCTTTTATCTCCCGGGCGACACGCATCTCCTCCGGATCGGAGCGGAAGGATTCTCTTATCGCTGGGTCGCGTTCGAAGGTCCGCAGGCGCTCGATTTCTGGAAAGGCTTCCAGCTGGAACGCACTCCGCGTTACGCGGGAGAATGCCCGGAGGAACTCTTTGAAAAACTTCATGTCGAAGTCAGGAAACCGGGAGACGGCGCAATACTCCAGTCGCTCGCGCTCGGAATCAGGATTTTCATGGAAAGCCTCGGAAAAGTTACCTCCCGGGAAAAAAGAGTACGTCGCGACTATGCCGAACTGGCGAAATCGCTTATCGATTCGGAATTTTCCCAGCCCAACACCAATATCGGAATGCTGGCGCAGAGCCTCGGCATCCACCGGGTCTCACTCAATCGCCTGTTCAATGCCAGATACGGGATTCCCGTCTCGAAATATCTGATCTGCAAACGGATGCAATACGCCGTATCGCTCCTTCTTTCCACCTCGCTCCCCATTAAAAGCATCGGGATCAAAGCGGGTTTTTCCGACAGTATTTACTTTACGCGTTCCTTCCGGCGGCTCATACGGCGGACGCCGTCGCGCTTCCGGGAGGTTCCGCCGAAAAATCCTGATCGGCTTTTCCATACCGCTTTTCTGCGGACTGCTGAAAATCTGACGGGGAAGTGATTATTTTTTGATTTCGGATTGATTTTTCCCCTCCGGCGGGGTAGAGTAATTTACCCCGATTGAATCAAAGAAAGGATGGGTTTTCATCATGGCGGAAAAAGCGAAAGTCGCAATGCTTGTCGCTCCGGGCAAATTTGAATTCAGAGAATTTCCCGTTCCTGAAATCAACGACGATCAGATCCTGATCAAAGTGGAAGGCTGCGGCGTCTGCGGAACCGACGGCCACGAATACAAGAGGGATCCGTTCCATCTGTGTCCGGTCGTGCTCGGACACGAAGGCTCCGGCGAGATTGTCCGGATCGGCAAAAATGTCAAGACCGACTCCGCGGGCAAGCCCCTCAAGGTCGGCGACAAGCTGGTGACCTGCATCATTCCGTGCGGAAAGTGTCCGGCCTGCAAAAACACCCCGGCGCGCACGAATCTCTGCGAAAACTGCGGAGTCTACGGACTCTTTCCGGATGACGACATCCACCTCAACGGATATTTCGCCACCCACATGGTGATCCGCAAGGGATCCACCTTCTTCAACGTCACGGGAATGACGCTCGACCAGAGAATGCTGGTCGAGCCGGCGGCCGTCGCGGTCCATTGCGTGGAACGCGCCAAGACGACCGGACTGCTCCGTTTCGACACGAAAGTGCTGATCCAGGGCTGCGGCCCGATCGGACTCATGGTGATGGCCGTTCTCCGGACCATGGGCATCGAAAACCTGATTGCCCTCGACGGCAACGACAACCGGCTGGAAATCGCGAAATCCCTCGGAGCGGCCCACCGCTTCAACTTCACGAAATATTCCGACCCGAAAAAACTGCTGGAGGAAATCAAGGCCGTGACCGACGGTCTCGGCGCGGAATTCGCCTTCCAGTGCACGGGAGTCCCGGCGGCCCATGCTGGCGTCTGGAAAATGATCCGCCGCGGCGGCGGCCTGTGCGAAGTCGGATTCTTCCTCGACGGCGGCAACTGCGAGATCAATCCGCACTACGACCTCTGCAACAAGGAAGTGACGGCGGTCGGCTCGTGGGTCTACACCCCGCAGGATTATCCGACGAC
>CAZORN010000332.1:0-3317 GCA_964581935.1 uncultured Victivallales bacterium | reverse complement strand
GCCATGGACATGATCGACTGCGGCATCAGCTCCACCCTCGTCGCAGTCAATACCGTCCTCCGCCTCCTTGAAACGGGAACCATGCGCGTCGACGCCCAGCTCCAGATGGTTCATGCGCAGCTGACCGAATTCCGCGTCTCCAAATTCTCCCCGCTTTGCGGACACAGCCTTTCCTCATGCAAACTGCCGGCCTCCACGCTTTTTGCCCTGCTGTTCCGCAACAACGAGGTCATCACGCCTTCCGGCGGAACCGTCCTGAACCCCGGCGACGTCGTCGTCTCCATCGTCACGCCGGAATCCGAAAAAGAACTCGAACCTCTTTTCCCGAAGAGATAACATGAATTTGCGTGTCGTCTTTTATCTGATTTTCTGTCTTGTCTTTCTGGAGGGAATCGCCATGGCGTTCTCCTCCCTCGTCGCATTTATCATGGACGATCCTTTTCACGATGTCCTCGGAATGCTGGCCTGCGGATTCTTCACGACCGCCGTCGGCGGCGTCGGCGCACTTCTCATCGGGAAGAAGGAGACCGGCATCCGGACCGGTTCCCGCGAAGGCTTCGCTGTGGTTGCCCTCGGATGGATCATGATCTCCCTCTTCGGAGCCCTCCCCTTCATCGCCGTCACAAAAATGCAATGGTTCGACGCCCTCTTCGAAACCGTTTCCGGTTTTTCCACCACCGGCGCCACCGTCGTCGACAAATCCCTCGTCCTGATGGACGGCTCCTTCCTCCCGAACGGAGTGGAAAGCCTCGCTTACGGAATCCTTTTCTGGCGAAGCCTCACCCATTGGATCGGCGGCCTCGGAATCGTGATGTTCTCCCTTGCGATCCTTCCCATGCTCGGCATCGGCGGACAGGCCCTCTACAACGCCGAAGTCCCGGGCATCAAAACCGTGGGGGACCAGTTCACTCCGCGAATCGCCAGCACGGCGAAAATCCTCTGCATCGTCTATGTCGCCCTGACCCTGGCGGAAACCCTGCTCCTCTACTTCGGGGGGATGTCCCTCTTCGATTCCGTCTGCCATTCCTTCGGAACCATCTCCACCGGGGGATTTTCCACCAAAAACGCCAGCATCGCCTACTACCGGAGCTCCTATATACAATCGGTCATCATTCTCTTCATGTTCCTCGGCGGATGCAACTTTCTCCTGCTTTTCCGCATCATCACGGGACTCTCCCTCAATGTGGTGCGATTGGCATCCGGAAATAATCGAACGTGATTTTGCAACTCTGGAAGAATACGGTTTTGCCGTTGTCCGCGTGTTTCCACTGTGGTCGGAGTTTCAGCCAGTTTCGCTACTCACCCGCTATGAAGGCGTAGCGGAAGAATATTGCGGACGCAATGAAGAACCTCTGGAGCCTGATGCCGATGGCGTCGATTCGGAAATGTTGTGCCGTTTCCGGGCCATGCTCGATCTGGCACAAAAACATCATCTGAAAGTGATCACGGCCCTCCTGACAGGTTGGATGAGCGGAAGACTGTTTGTACCGCCTGTATTGGAAAACCGGAATCTGCTCACGGATCCGGATGCGCTGCGCTGGGAAAGTCGGTTCATCCGGCGTTTTGTACGGGAGTTCAAAGCTCATCCGGCAATTATCGCTTGGGAACCGGGGAATGAGTGCAATTGCATGTCCCCATTGGAAAAAAGAGAGGAAGCCGCGTCTTGGCACTGGCAGGATTTTGTAGTCAAAGCCATTCATGAAGCCGATCCGTCGCGACCGATTTACAGCGGCATGCACGGGGCTCTCTCGGAACCCAGGGAAAAATGGAATCTGCTCCAGCAGGGGGAACTCTACAGCGGGCTGACAACACACCCCTATCCGCTGTTTACTCCCGCGTGTGGAAGAAGCGCCCTGAATACTCTTCCTGCGGTATTCCACAGCACTGCGGAAACGCTGTTTTACCGGGGAATCTCCGGAAAACCGGCGATAATCGAAGAAATCGGCACTCTCGGTCCGGGAATGCTTTCCGAAAAAAGGACGGCGGATTACATCCGCATTGCCGTCCTTTCAGCATGGGCTCACAACTGTCAGGCGTTTTTGTGGTGGTGTGCCTTCGATCAGGGGCAGCTGGATCATGCGCCCTATCGCTGGCAGGCACTGGAACGGGAACTTGGATTGTTCCATGTGGATCATCAACCTCACCCGGCCGCTGTCGAAGCAAAAAAAACATTGTCCGTGCTGAAAGAACTTCCCTTTGAGAAACTTCCCCCACGCAAAGTGGATGCTCTGGTGATTTCGACAAGTTTTCAAAATCAGTGGATCACGGCTTACGGAGCGTTTGTGCTTGCCAAACAGGCCGGATTCGAGGTGGAATACACCTCCGTGCATCGCTGCCATGTTCCGGCAGCATCATTTTACTGGGTGCCGGGCATCAACTGTTCAACGGCTCTGCACAAGGGTTATTATCAGGAACTTCGGAAACATATACACGCCGGAGCCTCACTTCTAGTGACCGACACCGGCCGCGGTATTCTGCAGCCGTTCAAGGAGTTCTTCGGATGCGAGATCGAATATACCGCATTGACTCAGGAAGAGGTTCAGTTCGACCTTCCGAATTCTGATGAAGTCATTCAGATCACTCGTGAAACCACCCGCAAACTTTTCACTGGGGCGGCAGATGTCTTGATTCAAGCAAAGGATGGCTCGCCTCTTCTGACCATGAATGTTTATGGAAAGGGAAAAGTCTTTTATCTGAATTGTGCACCTGAACTTGTCGTGTTGAATGAAAAGATCCCGCAATGGTACAGGGTGTATCGTATGATTGCCCGGCTGACTGGACTTGACCTTCCGGAAAAAGCTCCGGAGATTGGCCGTACCCTTCATGAATTCCCGGATGGTCGCGCCATTGAGATTGAGTTGAATTACGCAGACTACGAAGTCGGCGGCATTGCGGCCAACTCTATGAGAATCAACAAAGTTTAAAAATAAAGGGTACAGACAGCAAACGTATTCAGACTGTAAGGCAGTTTGAGTTGAAACAGAGAAAATTATTCACAGAGCTTCTGCACAGTCCCAGAGATATAGAGGTTTTTATTCTGAAGTTTCGAAGAATCTTTTATATTGATGAGGTCCCATCTTAATTGGATTTATGGAGCAAGCATGAAAACAATGGAGTCTGATGCATCCAACGCCACTGGATGCTGAATATATGTCTCATGTGTAAATTCGATGAACATGGGTTCTTCCGTTGTACCCTTCAGGAAGGCAGTGAAAAAGTTTCTCTGCGGCTGGAAAAATCAGGTAAGGATTACCCTCTTTTCTATGCAATAATCACTCGCAGCTCATTCAAAAAAGGAAAATAACATGAGTAAAATT
>CAZORN010000331.1:0-3327 GCA_964581935.1 uncultured Victivallales bacterium | reverse complement strand
CCGGCGAATGCCAACAGAAGCTGCACGGTCCAGATTCCTTCTCTCCAGCCGCTGATGGCGGATCGCCTTTCCCTGAGCGGCTATATGCCCGCATTCGGCGGGAAAATCCGTCCGCTCGCCCATAAGAAAGGGCAGAACATTCTCTTTGCCGACGGCCATGTCGATTACTGGTCTGGAAGCGGCGGGAAGTATGACATGCCGCTTCATGAAAGCAATAGAATCCGTTTTTAAAGTCAAACAGAAGTGAGGAGCTGTACAAGATGAATTTGACAAAGACTGCGGGCGCACTGCTGTGTGCCGGAATTTTTGCACTGAACGCGGAGGAGGCTGTGAAGGCGTCTAGTTTCGGATTCGATGCGGAAGACGCAACCGTCGCGCTTCAGAAGGCGCTCGACTCCGGCGCCGGAAAGGTGATTGTCGACAACATGGGAAAGGACTGGATCATCCGGCCCGTATTCCTGCGCTCCAATCAGGAAGTCGTGATTGCGAAAGATGTGACGGTCCGCGCCCGTCGCGGGGAGTTCAAAGGATTCGGCGACTCCCTCTTCAATCTGAACGATGTTTCCAATGTCACTCTCCGCGGGGAAGCCGGAGCGGCGCTCGTCATGAACAAGAAGGATTACGACAATCCCGCGTTGTACCGGCACGCCGAATGGCGGCACTGCATATCCATCCGGGGAGCTGAACGAATCGTGATTCGGGACCTTGCCGTAAAGTCTTCCGGCGGAGACGGCATCTATATCGCCCGCGGAGCGAAACGTCCCTGCAGCAGGGACATCACGATTGACAATGTTGCGGCGGAGGATCACTATAGGCAGGGAATCAGCGTGATCAGCGCGGAGAACGTAACGATCAAAAACTCGAAATTCGTGAAAACATCCGGCACCGCACCGCAATGCGGCATTGACTTCGAGCCGAACTTCCCGAAGGAATCTCTCTCGAATATCACGATCGACAATTGTGAATTCAATGAAAACGCGTCCGCGGGAATCATGTTTCACATTTCCGGGATGAATGAAAAATCGCCGCCGCTGTCCGTCACTGTCCGGAACAGCAGAATCGTTTCCAATTTGTCCGGCATCATCGTGACGGTGAAGACGATGAAAGGAAAACTCCTGTTTGAAAACTGTCTCGTGGAATCGAACAGGGGGATCCCGTTTCTGCTGAATGAAAAGGATGATCAGGGAATGGAAATCATCCTGAAAAACGTCACATTCAGGAACTCGCAAAGCGGTGAGGCCGTGATCGCGCTGGCCGGGGGCAGGGCGGATATGGGAAACATCACGTTCGACAATGTGAGGATCATCGGAGGCAATCCTCCGATCGTCTTCAACGGAATGACCGGATACGGCCTTACCACGCTCTCCGGGAGCCTTCTGTGCGGGAAAGCTCCTGAACAACTCAAAAGGTTCGATCTTGCCGGATTTGTCAATGCCAATCGTCCGAATCCGTCCGAAAGGAATATCCAGATCCGCGATGTGGATGTGAAGACGCTCGTTCCGTCGACGGGCAGAACCGTGAAGGGCGGCGAGCAGATCAGGATCCGGAAGGCTTTCCGTTTTGTCCAGAGCGTCCCCGGACCTGGCGAATACCCCATCCGTTTTACCGGTTACAAGGTAGGCAAGACTCCCTTCAAGCTTCAGGGACTCTTACGCGATCCGAACGGAGCCGTTTATGACCGTTTTACGACGGACCGCACGGATTACACATATCCCCTGAAAATCAAAGGCGGCGGAGGAATTTATCTGGTGGAAGTCAACGCGGGCGGGCATTGTCTTTCATTGCATCCGTCCGGCAGCGGACAATCTATTCTGGCGGATCAGCCGGTGAATCTTTTCGGAGGACTCAATAACCGTTTTTATTTCACGGTTCCCGCAAACGCAGAGGAAGTCGCTGTGGAAGCGACGGCCACGATTATGGAACCCGTCGACGTCCAGATTCTGGACGCGGCGGGGAAAGTCGTGAAGGAAATCAGGAATAACAAAACGGCAGCCCTCATGAAGGTTCCGAGGGAAAAAACAGGGAAGGCCGAGGTGTGGAGCATCCGTTTCCCCCGCACGACGGAAGACTACTCATTCCGGATTTGCGCGCCAGCTCTGCCTCTTGTCTCAGCCGCGCCGGAAAACCTTCTGATTGAAAAATAAAAAAAAGAAAACGGGTCTTTCGCGGGATTCCGCGGGAGACCGCAATAACGGCGCGCCGGAAATAAAGCATATATACGCTGGAGGTTCTTGAAAGTCGGGACATGTGTGCTACCGTATTGAAATCGGAAGGAGGCAGCCGCATGCAAGAGGTCAGACAGGAACCCTGCCGGGGAGAGCAGCTCTTTTCCGGGCTTGCCGTATCCGCGGCCGCCGCTTTTCTCCTGCCGTTCATCGGATTCAACGCGGCGTTCTATTACGCCATGACCGGTCCGGCCGACCTTTTCTGTTTCCGGAACCTGGCGGCTTTCATCCCCCTTGCGTTTCTGGCCGTTTCGGTGATTCTCTCCTATTGGATTCTGCGGTTCAGGATCGATTACCGGCTGTTTCTGGAATATCGGCCGGACAGAAAAGTGGACTCCATGCTCGGCGCCTTTGCAACCGTCATGCTGCCTTTCGGGATATTTTTTCTGATGCTGCCCGCCCGGAGAAAGGGAAGGGAGGCCCTCTTTTATACAAGCGCTTTCGCGGTGCTGTCCACGGTGGAATTCTTCGCCCTGCCGTTGAAAATTCTCGAAGAGCTGGGGCAATTCGGAGACCGGGGGATGACTCCGACCGGCGATGCCCTCTGGTTCCTTGCTCTGATCCTGCTCCAGATCGTCCTGCCGTTTTCGGCCGTTCTCGCCTACCGCGCGATGACAGGCGGACGCCTGACCCGGTCGTCCGAATGGGGGATCGCCTTCCTTCTTCTGACAGGAATTTTTTCCTATTGTTTCAGCATCGCCTCGACGCGTTATGCGGACCGTCTGTATGCAAAGGAGGTGGAGGCGCGCCGTGCCGCCGGACTCCCCGGAACGCGTTCCGACGCGGCGGAGCTTTTCCGGCGCAAACCCTTCAACCGCATGATGACGGATCAATTCTACCTGCTGGACGATTTGGTCGCGGAGATGGATATGGATCCGAAGCTTCACTCTTCCCGCGAGACCGGCTACAGGCGTCTGCCGGTCTTTTTCGAAGAATTGCGGAAACGTTCTCCCGAGGTGCTCGACCGGATGCTGGCGATGGACGGCGTCCTGAAAATGAAAGTTTCCTTCGACGTCCCCTTCATCCGTATGGGCTATCCGGGACTGGCGACGGCCCGGCTGCTGCTTTCGGAAGTCCAGATTCCGCGCATGGAAACGGCCCT
>CAZORN010000330.1:0-3361 GCA_964581935.1 uncultured Victivallales bacterium | reverse complement strand
CGGCTCGGCGCCGATGGCCACCGCCGCGCAGAACTGGATGGCGTCCAGACGCTCCAGATTGTCCTGCGGCAGGATTTCAATCCGGAACCCGTGGGCAGGCAGTTCGCGGGTCAACGCCATCAGAAGCATTTCGACGCAGCACTGCACCGGATAGGCGCAGTTGTAGGGCGTGATGATGACCACGTTCCTCTGCTTGGTGGAAAGCCGGGGATGGTAATGATGTTTCCGGGCGAGCGCGAAAATCTTTTCCCGGACCTCCTCGCTGATGTTCGGGTGATGACTGAAAACCCGCGAAATCGTGGACGGCGAAACGCCCGCCAGTTGGGCCAATTCCTGAATTTTCATTCCGTTCTCCTGAAATATTTTCCGGACTGATGCTTCATTTGCACTATAATACCTGTTTTTATGGAAATCAAGCTCTGTTTGCGTTGTTTTTTTCGCGGATTCGTCCGGAAAGAGGTTTTACCGTCCGCTTTCAGGGGTATAGTAGTGAAAGCAAAAGGGAGATTCCGACATGACTGGAAAATACGTTTATTTTGAATCCGTAGGCAAGGCGGCGCTGGGTGATTTCGAGACGGGGGAACCGGAAGGAAACGCCATTGCGGTGCAAATCGATTACTCAGTCATCAGCGCGGGAACGGAACGGGCGAATCTCCTCTGTCTTCCCAATACGGTGGTCGCGGAACAGGGGTATCCGCATTATCCGGGCTACAGCGCGGCGGGACGGGTCGTCGCCGCCGGAAAAGACGTCAAGACTCTTCAGGTCGGCGACCGCGTCATCGTGAAATGGGGCGGACACCGTTCCCGTGTGGTTCAGGAGGAAAATCAGCTCCTGAAAATCGAAGACGGCCGGATCGACCTGATGGACGCCGCGTTCGCCCAGATTGTTTCGTTTCCATTCCTCGGAGTCCGCAAACTCCGCCTTGAAATCGGAGAATCCGTAATGGTGGCCGGACTGGGACTCCTCGGGATGTTCGCCGTCCAGATTGCAAGTCTTTCCGGGGCGATTCCGGTTCTGGCGGCCGACCTCGACCCGAAACGCCGTAAACTCGCGCTGGAGCTTGGAGCAACGGCGGTTTTCGATCCTTCGGAAAAAGATTTCGTCTCAAAGGTCAAGGAAGCCACCGGCGGAAAAGGAGTGAACGCCGTGGTGGAGGTGACCGGAAACGCGTCCGCCTTGCAGCAGGCGCTGGAATATGTCGCGTGGGAGGGGCGGATTTCGCTCCTCGGCTGTACCCGGATTTCCGATGCGCCGATCGACTTTTACAAATATGTGCACCGTCGCGGAATCCAACTCATCGGAGCGCATACGATGACCCGCCCGAACGTGGAATCGCGTCCGGGCGAATGGACGTCGCACGACGATTTCCGGACCTTCCTGAAGTTTCTGGCGGCAGGCAGGATCAGGACCCGTCCGGTCATCTCGGAAGTCATCCGTCCGGATCAGGTTCCGGAAGTCTTCACGAAGATCGCGGAAATGACGAACCCCCCGCTCGGATTCGTCATCGACTGGAGAACCTTACAAAGCTGAAGGAAGCGAGGATGTACATGAAACTTTCCTTTCTCAACAAACCGTATCCGGTCATTGCCGGAATCATGGCGGGCCAGACCCCGGAAGAGCTGATGGCCGAAAGCAGAAACGCGGAGTTCGACGGAGCGCATGGAATCGCAATCGATCTGTTCGACCTGAAGCCGGAGTTCCGGAATGCGGAGTCCCTGAAAACCGTCGTCGATTCCGTCCGGCTTCCGTTCATGTTCTATTTCTACCGCAACGACCGCTGGGGCAAACCGAAGGACGAGGAGCGCCAGGAAGTTCTGCTTTCCGCCGCCGACGCCGGGGCTTCCATGATCGATGTGATGGGAGACCTGTATGATCCGTCCCCGATGGAAATCACGCACCAAAAGAGCGCCATCGACAAGCAGAAGCGGCTGATCGACAAAATCCACGCGAAAGGCGCGAACGTGGTCATGTCCTCCCACATGTCAACCTCCGCACGTACCGCGGAACAGGTTCTGGAACATCTTCTGGAAGTGGAAAAGCGCGGCCCGGACGTCGTGAAAATCGTGACGGGCGTCAATACGGCGGAGGAACTCGCCGAGGCGTTCCGCACCACCCTGCTCCTGAAACGAGAACTCAAAAAGCCCTTCATCCACCTCTGCAACGGCAAGTTCAGCCGTCCGCACCGCTTCCTGGGACCGGCCCTCGGCGTGTCCATTCTCTTCGCGGTCTCCCGCTGCAACCCGCGCTATCCGGGTATGGCCCAGCCGACCATCCACGCCATGAAGACGGTTCTGGAAAACCTTCACTGGAACATCAATGAAATCGCAGAATAAACTTTCGTAAAGGAGATATACCGACATGACTCGACCCAAAAAAGTTCTGGTTCTCGGCGCAAGCGGCGCCATGGGGCAATATCTGGTTCCGCTTCTCGCGGAGGCGGGCCATCAGGTGGACGCCGTTTCCCTCGACGACAACAAAAGCGAACATCCGAACGTGAACTGCCTCAAGGCCAACGCCAAGGACGCGGAGGTCTTACGCGGACTCCTCAAAAACCAATACGACGGAATCGTCGATTTCCTGATCTATTCCACGGGCGAACTGGCCGGCGTCCTCCCCCTGCTCCTCGATCACACCGGACACTGCATCTATCTTTCGAGCTACCGGATCTACGACAACAAGGAACATCCCATCCAAGAAACCTCCCCGCGCCTGATCGACACCGCAGACGACCTCATTCTCCGCAATTCGGACGACTATTCCATTTACAAGGCGCGCGGAGAAAACATCCTCCGCGCCCTGCCCCGCCGGAACTGGACGATCATACGCCCGGCCATCACCTATTCGCGGATGCGTTATCAGCTGGTGACTCTGGAAGCCCCCAATACCGTCGGACGCGCTTTCGCGGGCAAGACGGTCGTCCTGCCGGAACAAGCCCGGAATATTCAGGCGACCATGAGCTGGGCCGGAGACGTCGCACGTATGATCGCGGGACTTCTCTTCAACGGAAAGGCCGTCTGCGAAGCTTTCACCGTCGCCACGGCCGAACATCACACATGGGGCGAAATCGCCGACTATTACAAAGAGATATGCAAACTCAAGGCGATTTGGGTGGACAAGGAGGATTATCTCCGCATTCTCTCGCCCGATCCCTATTCCCGCGGCGCCAGATGGCAGCTCGAATGCGACCGTCTTTTCGACCGGATCATCGACAATTCAAAGGTCCTTGACGTCACGGGCATGAAACAGGCCGGACTGATGCTCCTGCAGGACGGTCTCAAATACGAAATTTCCCGCTGTCCGAAAGATTTCCCGTGGACTGTCAGCGAGAGAATGGACGCCTTCCTCGCGTCCATGAAATAA
>CAZORN010000329.1:0-3367 GCA_964581935.1 uncultured Victivallales bacterium | reverse complement strand
TCAGCACCGCGTATGTCGCCGGAACCACGGTCGGCCGCGTCATGGAAGGCACTCTTCCCGCCGAGGGGTTCAACAATTCCTATGAAAGAAGCAAATTCGAGGCGGAAAAACTGGTCAAGGAAAGCGGAATTCCTTATACGATCTACCGTCCCTCGATCATTGTCGGGCGTCTTTCCGACGGTCTGATCCGAAAGCCTCTTGCATTCTACCGCATCATGGAATTTCTCGGAAAGTTCAAAAAACATTACTGCGTCAAGCATGGAATTGCTCCCAGCTCTCCGGTCCACATGAGTCTCCGTCTGGAATCCAAGAGCACCGACAGCATTTATTTCGTGCCCATCGACTATGTCCAGAAGGCTATTTCCACGATTTTCTTCAAGCCGGTTGAAAACAAATGCTATCACATTACCGGAGAAAGCCCTGTTTCCACCAAGCATATTCAGGAGGCCATCGCCTCGGTTCTGAAGGTGGAGGGCCTGAAGGTCATGGAAGTGGTCGAGAATCCCACCATGGACGAAAGGCTGGTCCAGCGCATGATCGAGGATCTGATGCCCTACTTTGCATCTCAGATCATTTTCGACAACACTCAGGTTAGAGCCGCGCTCGGCGAAAAGGCCCTTGCATGGAAGCAGGACCTTCCGTTTCTCAAACGGATGGCCACTTCCTTCTACTTGCAGACGTCTCCCGAGCTTGTGACAAAATAAATTCACCGTTCCAATATGCAGGTGTCATGATGCAGAAGGAAAATAAAATGGGCGGATACAATTTCCGGAAGGTGGATCATCCCAAAATGCTTGCCAATGACAGGCTGTTGGTATGTCCTGCCTGCCGTGAAGTTCTCGTGAGGGCGGATATCGAAGGCTTTTCCGCCTGTCCTTTCTGTTCCTACAAGTTTGAAAGCTCATTCGAGCTGGAGGATTTCATCATGGAACCGCTGGTGGACAGCTGGGTTCGTCATCAGCCGGGATTTGCCTTTCAGGTCATGCAGCCTCCGCCTTCGCAGACTTCCAAGGGAAACGAATAGTTTGTCCCGACCTTCTTCCGCTTTCCGGAAGAGGTCTGACGCATTCACGAATCGCGTCCAGAGATGAAAAAAAACGGAACCTTTTGCAGGTCCGGTTTTTTCATGAGGATATTATTGAGGAGTCTCAGGCGGTTTTCGGATGTTTCCATTTTGCAAGCGCCAGAGCGCTTCCCCCGAGGAGCAGAGTGACAAGAATTCCCGGCAGGGGCTGTCCGGAAGGTCCTTCGTTGGTGTAGGCAACGCTGAAAGACAGGACTCCGCTGTCCCATTTGTCATTTCCGAATCCGAACAGAATGCTTCCGTCCTTTGTGAGATAATCGTTGAAGTAGTTCGTCTTGTTTTTGTTGAACGCGTTGACCGAGTAATAGGTCTGCGTGCCCTTGTCGGTTTTGAGCCAGAATCCGACCTTGTCTCCCGTCTGGAGTTCAACGGTCGCAACGGTGGTATTCGGTTTCACATTCAGCTCCTGGGTAGTGAGGATCTTTCCGTTTTCGTCGAGTGTGAAGTAACCGAAGGATTGCACCTGCCCGAACTTGCTTTCGGGAGAGTTGTAGGAAATATTCAGGACCGAGGGCTGAAGAATTTCCAGATAACCGGCATTGTTGGTTTTGAATGTCTCATTGCTCACGTCGAACTGAAATGATGCGAAGGCGGTGGTCGTAAAGAGCAATGCGGCCACAGAAAAAACATATTTCCCCATGTTCATGATACCCCTCAACTTTCCTTTTGTTACAAGATTAGACAAATTAAAACTGAAATTGTTCTTCCGACATTGGAATTTTTTCAAAAATAAGTCACGGCTCCGATCGCTTTATGCTTTGGGAATCAATCATTAAGGAGATGGACGGTATTCCCTTCGAAGACCATCTGCCCGTCATAGTCGGAATCCTCCCGGTGTTTGCCGTCTTCCCAGCGCAGGAGCGTGCCGGGGGCGTTGACCGGGTTGCGTTTTACAAGAAAACGGCGGTTGAAAAAATGCTCGAAGTAAGGTTGTATTTTCCAGGGCGTGCAGAACAGTTTTGTGTCTTGCTCCAATTTTCGGGAAATGTCAGGGCACGGATAGTTTCCCGGACGGTTCCGGGTGGAATAGCGCGGACGGAAATGGAGTTCGATCGCTTCGACGGTGGCCCGATTCTTCTTTTCATGGGTTTCGACTTTCCGGAGAAATTCCCTGGCTTCGTAATAGTCGGCCATTTCGGATTCGTGCATCCGGACCGTGATCCTGATATTGGTCGAGAGTGTGGCTGCGGCCATCAGAGAAGGGCGGCCGTTTTCCGGAAGCCCGGAGAGAAGGCGTCTCCCTTGAAGAAAAAAAAGGATTGTGAATGCCGCCAGTCCTGCCGATGCGGAACAGGGGATGGACGCACGGTCGTTGATCCAGACTTCCGAAACGAAAAGCTGGAGCAGTATGCTCGTGCAGAACAGCATTGCAAGCGACAGCATCATCAGGAGGATCAGCTGGAAACGCCGGATTCTCCAGGGGGCGTAAAAGAGGATCACTCCGGCGGCGGCCAGGATCGCGATGGGCAGGAATCCGGGGAAAAATATGCCGAAAAGATCCATATATACCGGCCTCAGGGAATGGAGGATCGTCAGGATGTTTGCCGGAATGTCAATGCTTCCGACTGCCCGGACATTGGCGTTTCCCAACAGCGGGGAAAGCCATTTTGCGCAGAGGAAAGACGTTCCGAGCGCGGCGAGGGTTGTCCCGCACAAGCCTGCAAAGAAAAAAATGAATTCCTTCCAGCGGAGATTTCCGTTGTCGCCGACGGCTCCCTGCGGGGATGCGGCGCAAAGCAGCGCCAGCGGGATGAAAAAACCCGCAAACGTCTGGTAAGTGTTCGTGCAGAGACAGAGGAGAAGAAACGCGGAGAGCCAGATCTTCCAGCCTTTTCCGTTCATGAGCAGAACGACGGCGAAAATCAGTGCGGAGAGTCCTGCGAACCACGGAAGCATGAGAATCGGAAACGCCTGGACGACCACCATCAGCGGAGCGAAGAATACCGCTCCGATTCCAAGGCCCAGCAGCGTTTTGTCGCAGGCGGTGTTCCGGCGGGTTTGACGCACGCAGGACTCCCAGAGGAAAGTCATCGCCATAGCCAGCAGGAATATTCCGGAAGTCATGCAGATCTTCAGCGAAGACGGCGTGAACCATCCGAAATCCTTCAGTGCCGTAAGAATCGCTCCCGTCACCGGACGTCCTTCCGCGCAGAAAATGGAAAAGGGCTCTTCGAGCCTGAAAACGGTCAGGGTGTCCATCCCCAGAAAAGGAGAGGCGAGAGCCGGAGCCCAGAGGATTCCTCCCAGGAAAAAGAACAGAAAGGCAAAGGTCATTTCCATGGA
>CAZORN010000328.1:0-3368 GCA_964581935.1 uncultured Victivallales bacterium | reverse complement strand
AGTTTTTTGGAACGGTCAAGACGCTCGCGCGCCATGCGGACCTTGTCCTCGCACTCACTCAGGTTGGTCTTCGAATACCAGAGGTCCTTCGGCAGGGGTTCCTTCTCCAGAATGGCCAGTTCCGCCTTCTTCACCTCGAGTTCGGCTTCGAGTTCCCGGATCGCGGACTCCAGAGAGATGGCGTCGGCCTCATACGTGCGGGAATCGAGTTCGGCAATGACGTCGCCCTCCTTGACGTCGTCGCCCCGGCGGTTGTTGAACTTGACGATATGCGCGTCGATATGGCCGACGATTTCAAAGGTCTTGTCCGGAATGATCACGCCGTCGGCGTAGATGGTATCCTCGATCTCAAAGAAGAACAGGGAAAAAATAAGCGAAAGGATTGCAAGCGCTCCCAGAATGGTCAGCAGAATGAAAACCTTGATTTTTGCCCTCAGCCCGGCGGGCTTGTTCGGCGACTTGCTCATATTCCAATAACTCCCTTGATCACGTTTTTTTCTGCAGCGGCGTAGAAACGTCGTCGACTGCGAAGAGCTGTTCGCTGCCCTTCGTAGACTCTTTCAGCTGCATGGCATAAAGATTCCGATAGACACCGTCCTGGAGCAAAAGTTCCGAATGTTTGCCCTTCTGGACCACCGCGCCGTCCTGAAGCACCACGATCATGTCGGCGTTCCGGACAGTGGAAAGACGGTGTGCGATAATAATAGTGGTCCGCTTGGACATCAGCGTATCCAGCGCTTCCTGAACCGAGGCTTCGGAAAGGGTGTCCAGCGCGGACGTTGCCTCGTCCAGAATGAGAATCCGCGGATTTTTCAGGATAGCGCGGGCAATCGCGATCCGCTGCCGCTGCCCGCCGGAAAGGCTCACGCCGTTCTCGCCGACCTCGGAATTGTATCCCTTCGGAAGTTCCTGGATGAATTCGTGGGCATTCGCCATTTTGGCGGCTTCCACCACCTGCGCATGCATGGCATGGTCATTGCCGTACCGGATATTCTCTTCGATCGTTCCGCTGAAAAGGAAGGAATCCTGAAGCACGATTCCGACGTTCTGCCGGAGCGATTCCATGCTCAGGTCGCGCAAGTCCACGCCATCCAGACGGATGCTCCCGCCCGTAACGTCGAAAAACCTCATCAGGAGGCTCGCGATGGTCGATTTCCCAGATCCCGAGGGTCCGACCAGAGCCACTTTCAGCCCCGGCTTGACTTCCAGCGTAAAATCGCGGAGAACCAGCTTGTTCGGATCGTATCCGAAACATACGTCCTGAAACTCCAGACGCCCGGAGGCGTATTCCAGTTCCTGCGGATGCCTGGACTCCTTCACTTCCGGCACGGAATCCAGCAGGACGCCGATCCGGTCGATGCTGGTCATTCCGTCCGTGATCGCTCCCGAAAGACCGCCCAGCGCACTCAGCGGACCCGTCAGCATCGTCAGATAGGTGTAATACGCCACAAGGTCGCCGATGCTGATCTCGCCGAGCACCACCATATATCCGCCCCAGCCGAGAGCCAGGATGATGCAGACGCAGTTGATTCCTTCCGAGATCATCCATGTGTAAACGCCCTGCATGTTGAGGCGCAGGGAGGCGTCGAACGTGGGTCTCAGCATCTCCGCGAACTCGCGGCTTTCCGTGCGTTCCTTGCCGAAGGACTTCACCACCTTGATCCCGTTGATGGTTTCGGCCAGACTCGCGGAAACTTCCGACATTCTTTCCCGGAGATCCACGGCCACCCGTTTCATGATGATCCGGAAATAGGTGAAGTTGAACGCCTGCAGCGGAACCAGTATGAAACAGATGACCGACAGCTTCGGACTCATGATGATCAGCGCCGTCAGGATGCATACGATCGTAAACAGATGGATCACCAGATTCACCAGCACCGTGCTGATCATCCCGTTGAGCATCGATACGTCCGTCAGGATGTTGGAGATCAGTTTTCCGGTGCGGTATTCCTGATAGAAACGGAGCGACAGGCTCTGGATGTGCTTGAACAGCTTGATCCGCACCCCGAACAGAATCCGGTTGCCCGTGTAGTAAAACAGATAATGGCTGATGTAAAAGAAAATCTCGCGCAGAATATAGATCGTGAAAATGCATCCGAGCAGAAGGACAAGGAGTCCGAGGTCCGAACTTCCCAGGGCTTTGTCGATGATCAGTTTCAAAAACCACGGCATGGGCATCCCCAGCGCCGTGAATATCAGGAGGCTTATCCCGGATACGATGCAGAGTCCCCAATAGGGCCTGATGAATCCGAGCAACCGTTTCAAACCCTTCATAAAGTCAAAAGGCTTTCGATTGTTCCGTATTTCAGCGAATGTTTTTACTGTACAGCCCCCATCGGCAAAAGCAACCCTCGTTTCAGAGAAATATCGCTTTTTCTTTTTCATTCCATGGAACTCTGTTCAATTTCTGTCCGGAATCTTCCCGGATTCCTCTCATGCCCGGTCCTGCCCGGAAATTCCACCGCGGTATGATCCTTGAGTCTCTTAAGTTTTTTTGCGGACAGGTCATTGAAAAACCGTTCCGTCGGAATATAGTATTCCGAATCATTCCCCTAAAATCAAGGTCCCCTTATGAGAGAAAACTGTTCTTTGGAAGAGAATGCCGAATTCACGTTCAATGACGAGTTTCCGGTTGCCGCACCCGAATTTTTCAACTACGGATTCGATGTGATCGACAAGATCGCCCGACGATCCCGCAACCGTCTGGCCATGATCTGGGCCAACCAGCAGGGAGAGGAGAAACGCTTCACCTTCCACGACGTTTCCAGCCTTTCCAACCGCGCGGCCAACCTCCTGATCAAATGTGGAATCGCGCCCGGCGACCGCGTCTTCCTCCTTCTCCCGCGCATCCCCGAATGGTGGTTCTTCTCCCTCGCCCTCATCAAGATCGGCGCCGTCCAGTGTCCTTCCCCCACTCTCCTGACCCCTCACGACATCCGCCAGAGGATTCAGTTCGGACACTTCAAAATGGTCATCACGGACACCGCCAACGCGCCCAAAATCGACGAGATCGGCAATGACTGTCCCTCCCTCTCCCTCCGCATGGTCGTCGACGGCGAACGAGAAGGCTGGATCTCCTATCCCCGGGAAATCCAGTGCCCGGCCACCCTCTCCAGACACAAAGTCAAGAACGCCTTCATCCACGCGACCCGATCCTCCGACCCGATGCTGATGATCTTCACTTCCGGCACCAGCAAAATGCCGAAACTGGTCCTTCACAGCCACGCATACTCCCTCGGACACCGCGTCACCGCCCAGCTCTGGCATGGACTCGATGAAAACGACCTCCATTTCACCGTCTCGGATACCGGATGGGCCAAGAACCTCTGGGGCAACTACTTCGGACAATGGATCACCGGGGCGTGTCT
>CAZORN010000327.1:0-3373 GCA_964581935.1 uncultured Victivallales bacterium | reverse complement strand
CGGAGGCCCTCGCCGCCCGCTACCGCGCCGGAAACTTCGGTTACGGACACGCAAAGCAGGCTCTTTTCGAGGCGTATATGGACTATTTCGCCCCCATGCGGAAACGCCGCGAAGAACTGGAGAAAAACCCGGATTACATTCAGGACGTCCTCCGGAAAGGCGCCGAACGGGCCAACCTTCTGGCGGAGAAAACGCTGGATGAAGTCCGCAAAGCGGTCGGCCTGCGCTGAAGCTGAATTTTTCCGATCCTGTGCGTAAACGCGAAAATAAAAAATCAGGGATTGCCGCGCTTCATTGCAGAAACGCAGCAATCCCGTTTTTATTCCGTTGAAGGCGTAAACTGAACTCAGTCGCGCCAGCGGTAGACATGCCGACGGTAAGGCTCGAAGGTGTCCGAACTGCCTTCCAGCTTTCGGTTTTCGAAGACCGCTTCCGCACCGGCGGGAATCTTGAACGCCGCACTCACGGCCGAATCCGTGGAGTTCACGCAGATCAGGTAATTCTCCCCGTTGAAACGGCGAGCGAGCATCATGATTCCGGGCTGGGAACATCCGGGCGCCGCAATCTCCGTTCCGTAAACGACCGGGGCGAGAGACTGGAACTCCTTGCCGATCCGTCCGGCCGTCTTCCACAAATCCCCCGAGAAAGGAATATTCTGGAAGGTGAGAAAGCCGCGGCACCCGTTGATGAGGGAAGAATAAAGCATCGCCTCATATTCGGCCGGGGTGGGTTCGCGGGTGTTCATGAATGCGTTGCCGGTAATCTGAAACCAGTTCCAGAGAGGCTTTCCGGCGGGCGCGAGTTTCTCCTCCATCTTCCTGATGAGGTCGGCGCAGTCCAGAACCGTGCCCGGCCACCAGAAATTGCCCAGCGGATACTGGTCGCAGGAGATGACCCTGCCCGGGAGTTCCGCCATGCGTTTCATGTAAACATTGATTTCATTGGTCCGGTAATTCACGTAGACAGGGTGCGCGGGGTCCGTTTTTTCCGTGACGGCTACGCGGTCGAGGACCACTTTCGCAAAAGGATCGAACGGCTCGTCGATCACCAGCCAGGCGAGAATGGAAGGAGCGTTCACATGAGGCTGAATCAGTTTCGAGAACTCCACATCTTTCGGAGGCTTCATCCAGGGAACGGCGTACAGTCCGGTCGCCCCCAAGGCGTCGAAAATCCAGTCGCTTTTCTGTCCGGTATGATAAAAGACGACGGCATTGAATCCGTTTTCCGCAATCTTTTTGAAAACGTCCCGGCTTCCCGATCCCTGCACCCCGAATACATAAGGGATAAAGGGACGGCCCTCACGGTAAAAGACGCGTCCTTTCAGTTGCAGGGGAAGCACTTCCGAAGGTTTCGGCAGGGGGAGCCGCGCATCGGGAAAAAAATCCTCGACGCGTCCGCGGACGACCGGTTTCAGGCGCAGCGAATCGTAGAGGCCGGGAGTATACGCGGCCGCCTCGTTCTTCCCGAATTGCGCGGCGTCAAAATAATAGACGCCATCGCTTTCCGGTTCGATCCGCAGGATTACGGTTTCCTTCGTCTGCTTCGTCTGAAGAGACAGCCGTGTCCATTCTCCCGGTTTGACCGCATAACTTTCGGAAGCGAGAACGTTGTGGCCCGCATCCAGGACGGCGAGCTGCACCTTCCCTCCGGCGGGGGCGTTCGCATATACGGAGAAGTTCCAGAAACGCACGTCCTTGAGGAATTTCGGAACGGCGACATAGCACGAATAAGCGCCGAGCGGGGGATTCCCCTTTTTCCGTTCGATGCGAAGAGACTGTTTCCCTTCTAACACCATCTTTGCATCAGTGCGGAAACAGCGCCGCCACTCTTCCGGATTTTCCGCCCATTGGAAGCGGATTCCCCACCCGCCGTCGCTCCATGCGTCGGGCAAGCCCGGAGCGGATTCAATTTCAAACCCGCCGTTCATCAGCAGATTATTTGCAGAGATGCTTCCCGCACTCAGGGCAAGACACACGCCCAGCAGCCGTTTCAAAAATTTCATGAAAAACTCCTTTTATTCAAAATTGAAATTCACTTCCGTTCAGCGGCGGTATCCGATCCGGGTTTTCCCAGACGGGGATTCCCGAACATGAGAACCGTTCCTTTCGGGAACCAGAAATCGATCCTGAGCCCCGTGATTTTTTTCTCCGCCGCGCCGAACTGCTGATAGTCGGGAATAGCTTTGGAACGGTATTGTTTTCCGCACGGAACCCTGGAAAGGTCGATGGCGTATTCATTCCTGCCGGGAAGGGTCGGAACGGGTGTTTCCATATTCACCAGAGTCCCGTCCGCGCTGTAGTAGAAAAAAGTGATCCGGCCCGGCAGCGGAGCCTCGAAAACGAAGGTGAATTCTTCGTTACCGGCTACTTCGACGGGCGCTTTTGTACGAAGCATGATGAAACTATGGGTATCGGTCACCTGGAACTTGAAACGGTCTTTCGAGCATTCCACTGTCTTCAGGCTGTCCACGGCAGGAAACGGCTGAAACGAAAAGGCGTAGTCCGCCTTCGCGGTGAAAATTACGCTCAGAAGGATTGCACTGACCACTGCTTTCATAATAACTCCTTTTTCTTCCGGTTCACTCAATATGCGCTCTGCCCCCACATCGTGGTGGTGGGCTCTGTCTTTCTCATCATTCTTGCGGATCCGTCGGTGAGGAGGAATCCGGATTTCCCGTTGTGGTAATAGCGGCCCTTGTCCATAAGGGCGGGCCAGCCGCTGTCATACAGTGCGGCGTTGATCGCGCCGTCCCAGAGCATGATCCGGTTGGTCCTGATCTTGCTGAGTTTCCGGCAGGGATACAGCGTGGGAGAAGCGGCGCTTCCAAGGACCGCCTTGTTTTCTCCATAGATGGAGATGCTCTTGGGAGCTCGCAGATAGGCCTCCGGACAGGCGAAAATCATGCCGGCACGGTAGGAGGCAATCAAATCGGTGCGAAGATAAGAATTCCCGTTGAATGAAAACTTGACGGGAATATTCAGGTAGGGAATCAGGGTGTCGAACCAGCGGAAATGAACGATGGTGTCATCCCCGAAATACTTGCCGGAGCCGTCATAGCCCCAGGGAAGCCAGTCGTTGAAGTCCGTCGCATACTGGACGAACGCGACGCCGAGCTGGCGCTGCTGGTTCGTGCAGGCGGTCGAACGCGCCATGACGCGCGCCTTGGACAACGCGGGCAGGAGCATTGCCGCCAGAATCGCGATGATCGAAATCACAACAAGAAGCTCTATCAATGTGAATCTTTTTCCTGCATGCGGCATGGAAACTGCATATTTCCCTCCGAAATACGGACGTTTCATTTTTTCTGTCATTCTCCAACTCCTATGATAAAATTCCACTCCGGTTCGGAGTTTTTCTTAAGTTTTTGCTATTT
>CAZORN010000326.1:0-3380 GCA_964581935.1 uncultured Victivallales bacterium | reverse complement strand
AAAGCCGTGATCAACCTTGGCGCAAGCACGCAGGACACCTACGACGGGCCGTTTGCCCTCTCGTATGACGCGGAGTCGAAGAAACTGAAAGTCGCGGCCGGCTATCTCAACTGCAACGGCGAATGGGTGGAGGTCGCGAAAAAGGAACTCCCGCCATCGATGGGAACGGTCTGCGTCTGCACGACGATTGGAAGCGACGGCAGCTGGACCACGCCGGAGGTGAAAGTCGCCACACCGGGGCAGTATGCGTTTCCGGTCGGAAGCTGCAAGGTTTCCGGCGAATCCGTGACCGTCTGCTCGTTCCGGGTTCCGGTCGCCATTTTCATCGCCGCGGACATCTGCTCCGCAACAAACTGAGGTGGCGGAATGGAATCTGCAAAGCTTTGGCGCGACAGGAAGACTGGGAAGCTGATCCGCAGGGGGCAGAACGGACGGCTCGTAGCCTGCTGGGTGTGTCCCTGCTGCAGGCCGCGAGTGATCGCCAGCAAGATCACCAACCTGAGCAACGGAACGGAACGCTGGGATCTCAAGCCGTATCAGGGCGAAAGGATCGGATTGCCGGGGGCGCGCTGGCGCTTCCGCGATGTGGGCGAAGCGCACCACAACAACGACAGCGCGTCCTGCTCCGGCTCGATTTACAACAACGGCACAATCGACGAAAAAGGCCGGCTGACCGGTCTGCCCGGCGAATTCGTTTCCACTTTTTCCTACAACGGCTACATGGAGCTTCAGCAGGGATGCGTCCGGGAGGACGGAAGCATCGAGTGGCCTTGCCCGAACGGTTAACCCTATGGAGAAAAAATGTTCAATTTTAGAGATTCACGATATACGCACATGCCGTTCGCCGCCATCGGCCCGGACGGCAATGCGAAGGAGTTCTGCTGCATCCAGGTCAACGGGCTGTGGAAGCTTTACCACTTCACCGGACACAAATGGAAGCGTCTGCATACCGGGCTTCCCGCCGATGCGACGGAGTGCTCGCCGACCGCCGAATTCGAGGACGGCGTCTGGAAGATCTCCTTCGTCGCCGGAGGCTGGGAGGGGGACCGCCGATTCCGGCTCTACCGGATGTACGGACTCGACTCCGAACCGATGGTGCAGGGATTCGCGGACGCCGGATTCGTCCACAAAGACCGGGTTGTTCTTACCGGCCGGCGCGGGCCGATTATCATCACCGAACCGGGCAGGAAAACCACGCTTTCTCTGCGTGGCGTCGAATTCGTCTACCGTGTTTCCTACGACCCGTTCCAGCCGAACCGGCTGCTGATCTCCGGCCAGGATGATGCCGGAGAGATTTTCTCCTGGGCGTATCAGCCGGGCATGAAAATCCTCCGCAGCGTCATCGCGGATGGCGATCCAGCCTACAAGTGCGCATTTTACGGCGGGGACTGTTTCCATGCGAAACGAGAGGCGGCATTTGAGGAGCGGCACATTGTCCGGGCGTCCGATGTCCGGCTGGTCGATCTGGATCCGGAAGAACACATTATCGAGACGGAAGAACCGGTCTATTCCAGACCGGAGAACGTGGAGTTTGAATGAGCTGCAACTGTCACAACAAAAACGGCACGACGGTCACGCGCACGTCTCCCTTCGATCAATGCACCGCTTGCGCGAAGAAGCATGTGGTGAAGGCGTGGAATCTCTTCAATGAATTCCTTTACACCGATGACAACCGCGACGCCATCTCCGGCCAGCTCCGGCTGGCGGCGGATCACCTCATGTATGACCACCGCAACGCTGCGCTGAAAGCACGTGATCTGGCAATCCTCATCGAGGGGAACCGCGATGCGGAAATCGGCGGCGGCTGGGACGAACTCCTCACCGCAGTACGGGAAGCGTTCAACGGCAACCACCCGGATATCACCGAACGACTGAAACGACTTGAAATGGAGACATGATGCAGAATACCATTTTTTATGTTGCGGCGAACGAGACGCTCGGCGTGGTGAAGGACTATGCCAACGCGAAGACCGTCGCGCCGCCGACGCTGGTTCGCGGCGTCGCGGCATGCCTCAGAATGCGGCTTTTCGCCAGCCGGGACGGCACGGGTGCGTATCCGATGTCTGCGTTCGCCAATATCGTCTCCTGGCAATGGGCGATGGACAGCGACTTCAACGAGTCCACCGCCTACAAGCTCGTCGGCGACAACGGCGACATCACCGTTTCCGCCGTCACCGAAGCCACCGACGGCGAGGAAGTGGCCTACACCGAAATCTCCATCCCGATCTCCGGCATGAACACGGAGGAGCTTGCCGCATGGCTGGGTACGGAGAAGAGCAAGTCCGGACTCGCCGGGGAGCTGGTCGGGTTCGATGCCGGCGGCAGCCAGATGTTCATCCTGCAGATCGAGAACTTCACGGTGCGGAACCGCATCACCAGCATCGGAAATCCGATGCCCATCGACCCGGATTTTCTGACGGCGGCGCAGGTCAGGGCCATGCTCGCCGCCGGGATGGAATGCGAGTTCGGCCTCGATGGCTTGGCTTGGCATTCGGTGCAGCTGGATACGGACAGATTCGTCCATTTCCGCCTGCGCGGCGACGTCAGCGGAACATGGAGCGATCCGGTCGGACTGCTCGCCGGCCCGAAGGGCGATGACGGGGCGGATTCGTTCTGCTACATTGCCTATGCATCGGATTCAATTGGCGCCAACTTCTCGCTCACGCCGTCCAACGGCTTGAAGTTTCGTGCGGAAATTCATTCCAACGGGGAGATTCAGTCACCCTCCGCTGCAGACTTTGCCGAAGCGGTGTGGGTGAAATACATCGGCGACGACGGCCAGGGCGTGGGAGACATGATCAAGTCGGTCTACGACACCAACAATGACGGCAAAGTCGATGCCGCGGTTGAAGCCGACCATGCGGATGTCGCCGATGCGGTTCCATGGAACGGCGTGACGGGCAAGCCGACAGCGTTCGCGCCGGCGGTGCACACCCATGCCATGACCGAAGTTTCCAATCCGGTCTACCAGAAAGTGTTTTCGGCCTCCAATCCGAAAACGCTGTATCTAGACTGCCCGGTTCTGCGGAACACGGCAAACAACTCCAGTGGCACGATCGAGCTTGAATTCACCGCCATCCACACCCAGTCCGGTGGCACGGCATACAGCGTCCCCGACGGCATCCTGCTGACCTGGGAATACCACGTGCTCTGCTCGGCGCGGGTGACGGGCGTATCGGTCGGCAGCGTCAACTGCTCGATGGCCGGGATCAACATCCCGGAGACGCTTGAGCTCGTGAACGGCAGCGCCAGCTATCACGTGTTCGTGATCCGCGCGCTGTACAAAAGCGGCGCGGTCAACAACGTCCGCTTCCAGGCTAATTACGCTTATTCCTATGAGGCGTGACCATGCTGATACCCTATCAATATAACAGGATGGC
>CAZORN010000325.1:1929-3413 GCA_964581935.1 uncultured Victivallales bacterium | reverse complement strand
GAGCGAGGACGCTTCGTTTACCTTCAAATCCGAGTCGCTTTCCAGCGTTCGAAAGATCCTGACAGGGGGTACCGCCGACGAGCAGGTCGATTTTTCCGTCATAGTCGTCATTCCTTATCTTGGTGAAGTCTCCGAGATTGGGAATTTTGCCATACGGCGGAAGATCGGCAATCTGCCGCCTCCATGATTCCCGGAGTTTGCGTTCCTTCCCGTTGTCGGCTTCCGCCGGGTCGAGCGGCCGGAGCGGCCGCGTCGCCCCGAAGCGGTGGCACAGCACCGCCGAGGGGAACGGCTCGACCTCGGCAAAGAATTTCGGAGTCCAGCCGAGCCGTTCCCACGCCAGCGTCGCGGCCTCCACGCCGCTGCAGATGCTTCCGTAATTCATATCCCCCTCCATGATGGTTGAAATAGCGCGTTCTCTCTTTCCTAAATACGAGAATGGTGTTAAAAAGTGGGTCATTTACGCTCAAAAAAGCTTCGCAAAAAACATGCGTTTTTTTCACTTTTCTCTCACTCTTCAATCTGTATTCCACACGGTACAACCAATTATGAAAATTTGGTTTTTTATGCAACAGGGGCTTGACATTGAAATTCCGCGTGTTATTTTTAGTGACAACGCGGAACGAACAACGAGGCCGGAATGAAGAAAAAAAGCGACAGCCTGACGGAACGGCAGACAATGGTGCATTACGAAATCTGCCGGTTTTTTCGTGCAAACAACCGTTTTCCAAGCCACAGGGAACTGGTCGAGGCACTGTCCCTCGAGAACTCCTCGATCATCCATTCCATCAAACGGCTCCGGGAATTGGAATTCATCCAGAAGATTCCGAAACGGCATGGATACCGGATCCTCCGCTGGGTCGACGAATCCATCCTCGTCCGTATTCCCATAACGGGTTTTCTGGTGAAGGACAGAGTCATCGCCAGCCGACGCGACCCGATTGGCTTCGCCTGCCTCACCTCCGCCTCGGTCGCCTGGGACGGCGCGGACCTCTCGGAATTGTTTGCGCTCAGGGTCATTCAAACAGGCACGGCCGTCCGGGACCGCTGCAGGGACAACGACATCCTGATATTCCGCAGGCGCTGCACCCCGACCACGGGGAACTCCATTCTCGCCTCTCTGAACAGCATCCGGAAACTCTTCAAGATCAAAATCTCCATGAAGGAAATCCTCCTCCTCCCGGAAGGCGACATCCCTATCCATCTAGGCCCGCAAGACGAACTTGTGGTAGATGGAATTATGATGTCGTCTTTCAGAAATGCGGAGATCGAGGCGATTTAAACGCCAATCGCTCTCCTTTTCCGCGTTCGCCGCGAAACTGAAAGAAGGCCGCTCCCGGTCTTTTTTACTTTTCCGCGAAAAACCGATCAGGAGGAACGAACGTGATTGCCGGAAAAAATGCCGTTCCCAATTGCGCCGCGGGCGGAAATGCCGTCGGCGGACAGAAACAGCCGGAGTGTTCCGGGTGAACGCTCCGGATAAT
>CAZORN010000325.1:0-1829 GCA_964581935.1 uncultured Victivallales bacterium | reverse complement strand
GGCGGATTGCATTTCGGCACCGTACGACGGAAACGGGTGTATCTCTCCTATATGCCTCCCGATGACATGCTCATGGGCGCAAGCTGCATTCTGGCGGTGGACCGAAATCCGTGTTTTCTTCTTTCTCCGCATTGTCACAGGATTGACGATTTCGTCCGGACTACCCTCAATGCCCTGGACATCACCCTTCTCCCGGTTCAGGAAATTTTAACGGTGGATCGGTTCGGCAGGGTCTCGCAATGTCTTCCGCTCCATCCCGCGCTGGATGCCTATGCAAGGGAGGAAACCGAAGACAGCCTTGAACGCAGAACGTTTCCCGTCCCGGTCGGAATCGAATGGAAAGACATCCACTTTCATTTCCTCGACCAGCACACCGTGACTTGCCGGGTCGGCGGTTCCCATGCCACTTTCAACTACAAGGAAATGGGGATGGGAAACGTCCATACCGGAAAACCCGACAGCATATGGACGCTTTTCATGAGTCTGGCGGCAAAGAACGGTCTTTGGCAATGCGATTGGCGGAATTACCGGCAATCGAAGAGCGCTCAGCAGAAAAAATGCCGTCTCTGCCGTGTCCTGAAATGTTTTTTCAATAAAACCGACAATCCCATCCGCTGGAGCGATGACCGGCGGGGATACGTCTGGGATTTCACCATTCTTCCCGAATCCCACAGCACCAACTATCATCGCCGTCTCAGAAAGAAATAAAGAAAAAACCTTGGTCGGCAGCGCAGGAATAATCCCCTGCCCTGCCGCTCTTTTTTTGCCTGAAAACGGGCTTCTCCGGTTACAAAAGTGACAAACCAAATCGGATTCCGGTGACAAACCAACTTTTTTTTGATTTTTTTCAATCTTTGATATGTACTGATATTCATAATCTTATGAATAAATCGAACATTTCTTCCGGTGACAAACCAACTTTTTCGGTGACAAGTCACCATTAAGAAGCGACGACGGTTTTCAAAACAAGAAAAACCTCCGGCCGCTTTGAGATAATTCCCACCGCCGTCATCCCCTGGCGGTCGGGAAAGGATTCCCAAAAATGGAAGAAGGCAAGAAGAAACGTTACGGCAAGCGGCAACTTCGCAAGAAGGATCTGGAATTCATTTCCGAAATTGCCGGTAAGGCCCTGCGGATCAATGGAATCTCGGAACAGGACATTCCGGACATTGAACACGATCTTGTGCTGGTTCTGGCCAGACGGATTCACCATTTCAATCCGGAAGTCAACACGTGGGACGCCTTCCGCGCGGTTGTCGTGCAGCATGCCCTGACCGATATCCTCCGAAAACATACCGGCCCGGATTCCTATTACAGCAGAATGGCCGATTTTACGCTCGATGATCCCGTTCCCGGGAGCAAACGGAGCGATCCCGTCTTCTATCGCGATCTTGTGAATTCGGACGGGCTGATCGCCGACGGCACGGAAAAAGCCGGAACCGAGGCGGCAAATCTGCGCATGGATGTCCGCGATGCGATTGCCTCCATGCCCAGGCCTCTTCGGAAAATGTGCCATGCAATCATGCTTTTCGGCAATAATAAAGCGCAAATCGCGGAATATCTCGGCGTTGAACGACGTACTGTCAGAATCCGGTTCGCGGAAATCAAAAATGTGTTAATTCGCCTTGGTTTTCGCTCTCGTTTTTGAGCGTAAATGACCCACTTTCGCCTTCCATTCTCGTATTTAGGAGATGTGAACATACGAGTTTTTTCAACCGAACATCAAAGGAGCACCATGATCGACAACGCATTCATCATCCACGAACCGGCGGAGGAATATCACGCCAGAAGCAAAGCGGGAGAATTCATGTCGAGCCATCTCCTGGCCG
>CAZORN010000324.1:0-3423 GCA_964581935.1 uncultured Victivallales bacterium | reverse complement strand
GGATCGTCAGGGCGTTGCCGGGGACGTCAATGCTTCCGACCGCACGGATATTTTCATTCCCGAGCAGGGGGGAAATCCATTTCGCGCAAAGGAAGGAGGTCCCGAGCGCGGCAAGAGTTGTCCCGCACAAGCCTGCAAAGAAAAGAATGAATTTCTTCCAGCGGATTTTTCCGCTGTCGTCGACGGCTCCCTGCGGGTGAGCGGCGCAAAGCAGCGCCAGCGGGATGAAAAAACCCGCAAACGTCTGATAAGTGTTCGTGCAGAGACAGAGGAGGAGAGACGCGGAGAGCCAGACTTTCCAACCTTTCCCGTTCATCAGCAGCACGACGGCGAAAATCAGCGCGGAGAGTCCTGCGAACCAGGGAAGCATGAGAATCGGAAACGCCTGGACGACCACCATCAGGGGGGCGAAGAAAACCGCCCCGATGCCGATGCCGAGGAGCGTCTTGTCATAAGCGGCGTTCCGGCGGGTCTGACGCACGCAGGATTCCCAGAGGAATGTCATTCCCACCGCCAGCAGGAATATTCCGGAAGCCATGCAGATTTTCAGGGAAGACGGCGTGAACCATCCGAAGTCCTTCAGCGTTGTCAGGATCGCTCCGGTCACCGGACGGCCTTCCGCGCAGAAGACGGAAAAGGGAGCTTCGATCCTGAAAACAGTCAGGGTATCCATCCCCAGAAAAGGTGAGGCGAGGGCTGGAGCCCAGAGGATTCCTCCCAGGAAAAAGAACAGAAAGGCAAAGGTCATTTCCGTGGAACTGAAAATCCTGACGGCGGCGTCCAGCAGGAAGCGGATCACGAAAAACAGCGCCAGGCATTCCAGAAGAAACAGGGGAAGAGGCTTTGCCGCCCCTCCGGAGGAAACGGGTGCGGAGGTCAGTATCGTCATTGTCAGGCAAAGGATGCCGGACAGCAGAAAATAAATTCGTTTTTTGGTTTTGTCATTCATTCTTCATTCATTTTTTGGAAAGTTCCCGGACCCATACGGCATGTCCGTCGGAAGACTGGACGGTTTACCGTTCCGGTTTGCGGAATCGTTGCCGGTTTCCAGCGGGGTGGAGGATATCACCGTGCATTCCACATCGCAGACTTGTTCGACCGAGCGGGGGGCTCTTTCTTTCTGCTCCGGTTCGGGAGGCCATTTTGCCGTGAAGGTTTCCACGTGGACATGCCGCGGCATCCGCGAGGCCATGCAGGTAATCAGCATCAGTATCGGAATGGACAGCAGCAGAAGAATCAGGAATACCGGAATCAGCAGCAGCGATAAAAGCAATTTCAAAAAGTAAGACATAAAACCCCCTCTGATTTTTACGCGCAACTTTCTCAATTCATTCGAGCCCGGCTCCTGAATCCATATTTTCATTGTTTTTATGACGGCGGTCGGGTCTGCGGTTCCGGCGTTTTTCCGTAGACGGAACCGCCGCAGGAAGCGAATCCTCGAAATCTCCGAAATGCCACAGCACGTTGTTCTGTATAATGGCAAGCTCCCGTGCGTGCGGATAGCCCGGATGGGAAAGAAGACGTTTGAAATTCCGGTCTTTCAGACGTTCCTGAAGGGAGATCGTCCGGACGGCGGCGGAAGAGGCGCGGCGGGTCAGCGACGCAGGCGTCAGGACCCGGTGGAGAAGCTCCCACAGTTCTTCCTGAATGTCCGGCGAAAAATCCCAGAGTCCGCCCGGTTCATTTCCCCCGATGAGCTTTTCCGCAAACGGAAGGGTGATGATGGACATGGCCAGTGAAATGCTGTCGCGGTATATTTTGCAGCGGACCCGGCGGTTGCGTTCCTCGAGAAGCGCAAGCATGTAGTTGCAGGCGGGCGTGTTCCATTGCTGTTCGACAAAAGGCAGGAATTTTTTGAGGAATCCGTATTCGTGGAAAGTCCGGAGAATCCGGTGTCCGTAAGGATTCTTGAGGATTTTTTCGAGTTCGAGCGTGAGGCGCGAACCGGAGGCGTGGTCGATGAAATCCATGCAGTCCGCAACGGCTTTCCCGGTTTCCTTTTCCAGCTTGAATCCGTATTGTCCGACGAGTTTCAGCGCGCGGAGGATCCGGACGGGGTCTTCCTCGAAGCGCAATGCGGGATCGCCGATGGAGCGGACGCGGTTCTCCTGAATGTCGCTCAATCCCATGCCGGTGTAGTCGAGGGTTTTGTCGTTGACGGGATCGTAGAAGAGGGCATTGACCGTGAAGTCGCGCCGCCAGGCGTCTTCCTGAGCGTTTCCGAATTCGTTGTCCTGGAAGATCATGTTTTCGGGGGCGTCTTTTCCGGGACGGCGGAGCTCCTGCTGCGGTTGGGGACGTTTGCGGAACGTGCTGATTTCGACGATGTCGCCGTGATGGAAAAGGTGAACCAGCCGGAAGCGTTTGCCGATGATGATGGTCCGGCGGTCGCGGAAGACTTTGCGGACCTGTTCCGGAGTGGCGGACGTGGAGATGTCGTAATCCTTCGGGACTCTGTCCAGCAGCAGGTCGCGGACGGCGCCGCCGACGATATAGGCTTCGAATCCGGCTTGCTGAAGCTGTGCGATGATTTCGACGATGTAGGGAAGTATTTTTTCTTTGATTTGCATGGGTTTCAATACAGGTAAGGTTTTTGAAGGACCGTGTCGACGCCGTCGAGGGCGGGATCGCGGTCCGGGTAATCGGCGTTGTAGTGAAGCCCGCGGCTTTCGTGCCGGAGCATGGCCGAGTCGATGATGAGTTCGGCGGCCGTTGCGATGTTTCTCAATTCGATCAGGTCGCTGGTAATGTGGAAATCCCAGTAGTATTTTTCGATTTCGCTCTGGATGTTCTTGATCCGGCGTTTGGCTCGTTCAAGGCGTTTGTTCGTGCGGACGATGCCGACATAGTCCCACATGAAGCGGCGGATTTCGTCCCAGTTGTGGGAGATGACCACCAGTTCGTCGGAATCGGTGGCGTTGCCCGGGGTCCAGGGCGGGAGAACCAATTCCGGCCGGGTCTGCTTGAGGTTTTCGAGGCGATCCCGGATATGCTGAGCGGAAAGATTCGGGACGACGACGGTCTCCAGCAGACTGTTGCTTGCGAGGCGGTTGGCTCCGTGGAGTCCGGTGCAGGCGGTTTCACCGACGGCGTAGAGTCCCTGAATTCCGGTGAAGCCCGAGGTGTCCGTCAGGACGCCTCCGCAGCTGAAATGTGCGCCGGGCACGACGGGGATGGGTGTTTTGGCGATGTTGATCCCGAGTTCGCTGCACTGGGCGAAAATGCGGGGGAAACGCTTGCGGAGGAACGATTCGCTCTTGTGGGTCATATCCAGATAGGCGCAGGGCTGCCCGGTCCGCTTGAGTTCGCTGTCGATCGCGCGCGCCACCACGTCGCGGGGAGCGAGGCTCTTCATTTCGTGATAGTTCTGCATGAATTCGGTATATTCGTTCTTGCGGTACTGCATCTTCAGGGTGCCGCCCT
>CAZORN010000323.1:0-3434 GCA_964581935.1 uncultured Victivallales bacterium | reverse complement strand
GGATTTCGGCAAGAATCTCGTTCGTGATCAGGTCAAACACTTCAGGATTGCTCAGGCAAGGAACATGATACGGATAACTTTTGTTGATACGCTTCCCGCCGTAGAGGGCGAAGAGTCCGGGGCGGTCTGCAAAACGCTTGTCCCAGCGGTTCAGCGTCATGTAGTTCAAGTTCGGAGACGCCCACAGGGGAACGGAACAGAGACGCTGTTTGTAGAACCGGATCAGGTCCGGGCGGGGAAGAGTATCGTTGTTGACCACAAAACCGCGGACTTCATACGCCGGCTTCGGGAGGTCTTCCGCGGGGAGCGACAGCGATGGATTGAGGGTCAGTTTTTCGCCTTTCGCGCCCGGCGCGAAAAAGGTCGCGCCCGCGTATTTTTCCAGAAAGTAATAGATGCTCAGGAGGGTTCCCGTCCTGCCGGAGACGGCCCACGGATCGATCTTGTCGTCGTCCACGCCCGAAAACAGGATATGGTCTTTCCGGGTGAACACGCCGAACTCGCCCGGATAGTCGCTGAGCGCGGGAAGCGCCGTGAATCCGGCCCGGATCGCCTCGGCGGAAAACCCGATCAGGAATGTCAGCATGGCGGGCGTTTTTCCGTTGAACCGGATCGGTTCCGAATAGATTCCGGCGAGATAACTTTTCAATTCATCCGCGGCGGTTTTTTGAACTTTGGAAGCGTTGTCGGGAAGAACGATCCGGTAGTTGAGACGTTGTTCCGCAACGGTATCACCGAAAATCGCGGACGAGGACAGCAGCAACGCCAGCAGCAGATGCAATTTCATGTTTTTCTCTCCAGACGGGATGGTTTTTACAAAGAATTCAGATAATTTTGCACAAAACAGACAGATTGTCAATCTTTTTTCGTGAAAAATACGGAACAGGGTATTATATTGGCCTGCGGAAAGACGGTTTTCAACAGTGTCGACCAGAGAGGAGTTTTTTCATGCAATACCACAAGATCGAAGTTTATGTTCCGGCTTCCCACGCGGGGGATGTCAAGCAAGCCATGTTCGATGCGGGCGCCGGAAAACTCGGAAACTACGACCGCTGCTGCTTTCAGACCCGAGGGACGGGACAATTCCGTCCGCTGGAGGGGGCAGAGCCCTTTATCGGGTCCACGGGCGAGGAGGAAACCGTCGGCGAATGGAAACTGGAGATGATCTGCGCGGAAGACAAACTCCGTGCGGTGATCCAGGCGATGCGTTCCGTGCATCCGTATGAGACCCCCGCTTTCCAATACTGGTGTGTGGAGATACGGTAATACCAATTGGATAGGAAACGTTATAGTTGAGCTCAACATATTTTCTGCATTGCGACGTTTCGGGTAGGTTCGGCAGTCCCCTGCCGAACTGAAGGGAGAAAATTCAGTTCGCGACGGAATCACGAACCTATCTCGGTCGATGCCTGATTGAACGATCGTCCAAAAGTAATGAACGCTTCCGCAAAAAGCTCCTCATGAGTTCAATACAATTGAAGTGTTACTAGAACCCATCTCAAAAGTGCTCGATAAGATTTGAATTCGTGATATATTACCAAAATGGAAGAAAGGTAATATATGAATAATAAGCTTACAGTCCCGCTACAAGTACAGGTGCCCAAGATGAATGTCCTGCTGGTTTTGAAGATATATGTGCTCCAAATGCTATTCCCCAAAATCCAGATGAATGTATTGCCAATATTACAAATTCAGATGAATGTTCAACAGGAGCTCCTGCGGAAGATGAGTGTCCGACTGGTACTTCATCTGACGATGTTTGCAATCCTGGAATTGCCGGTTCTGATGCTCCAGAATAGTTTTCAAATCCCAATAGGCCTGATTTAAAGGATTCATCTTTCCATTTCATTGACTTATAAAAGAGGAAAATAAAAAATGAAAGAAATATTTACATGTTTATTGCTCTTCAGTTTTTTGCTGAATGGACTTTTCCTGAATGCAAAAGACACGTTTACAATTACGGGACAAATCGATCTGAATAACACATATGATCTTGATGTATTGCTTGACCGTATGGAAAAAGCTGATATTAAATCAGTAAAAGAATACAACGATTTATTTTTCTCGTTGCGGAAAGAGTTGCCGCGAATAGGGTATGATAAAGTCACGGTTTATCTGTCAGGGAATGGAAAATCTGAAAAAAACAAAGTGAATCAATATGGCCGTTTTAGATTTGATCACGTTCCCTGTGGAGAATATACAATAACAGCCGAAGTTCCTTTTAAGTCCTCCCGAAAGGATTTTTTTCTGAAGAAGTTATCTGCAAGCACCGTGGTATCCGAAGAAGATACGAGCGACACAAATTTATCTTTGAATATGGAAGGTGTAACATTAAAAGGAAGGTTGATCAATCAGAATGGTAATCCTATTGCTGGTGGAGAAATTGTTGTAACAGATCCTAATAGACTCCATATATTAAAAGCAATTTCAAACCATAAGGGGGACTTTATACTCAGTGGAATTCCACCGGTAACCTTTTTCTTCGTATCGAACTATCTTTCTGAAAACAAAGTAAGCCTGAGATCCTTGATGAAAGAGATACAGATTTCAGCTGAAGGGTATAAAATACCAGAGAAATATTATAATCTGGAAATGCTGATGATCAGTGAAGACATGGTAGCACGGGCTAAGCGTTTTATATCTATCAACGAACAGATTTTTAAACGAATGGGAACACCAAAGGAAATAAAAATCCAAGATCGAACATTTCCAACTAGTCAGGGGAATACCATTTTATTAGGGGATATTGTACTTAATCGGGAATGAGAATTTCATTTTATCGGGGGGATAGTTCCCCCTTGTATATCAATTATTTGCAGAAACATTAACTTTTGAGATGGGTACTAACCTTAAGATTGTAAATCAGCATAATGCGGGACGGAGTTTGAAGCGGGAGGATGCTCAGGATTCTCCGCCGCATTCGGTCAGAAGATCGCGAAACTCCTCGCCGCTGATTTCTCCGAGGGACTTACCCTTTTTGTCGAGCTTTTCGTTGACGCGGATCGCGGTTTCCTTCATGCGCTCGTGCGTCTCTTCAGAACCGCCCACAAGCAGAAAATTCTTTCCGCGGGTTAGACGCTTGTGCCCGTCCTTGTTGTCGAGTCCGAGCCCGAGCATGGCGCCGTCCGGAGACGCCTTCGGATGGTTCGTCCTCATGAGTCCACCCGGACGATTTTTCCATCGGTGAGATAGATTTCCCGCGCGAAGGGTTCCAGTTTCAGGAGATTCCCTTCAAAAAGCACCGTTTTCCCGGAGGCGTTCTTCAGAATCGGGGCATCCTCTTTCGGGAAACTCACCACCGCCTTGATCTTGGTCCGGAGCAAGGAACCGCCCGGGGTCATCTCGTAAATTTCAAGGGTGCCCTTGACCCCGCCTCCGCTGCCGAAAACAAAATCCGTGGAATAATCGTAGGCGGTCTTCAGGACGCCGTCCCA
>CAZORN010000322.1:0-3452 GCA_964581935.1 uncultured Victivallales bacterium | reverse complement strand
GGGAATGCGCGGGCAGACTCTTCACCCAGCAGAAATTCCTGCCGGAAAATTCCGAAGCATCTCTGTTGGGCGCGGCAGTGGTCGGCATGACCGCTCTGGGCGTATATCCGTCGATTTCCGAAGCCGGAAAAAACATGGTCCGGGGCCAGGCCGCCGAACCCTCCGGCCTGAATGCGGCCGCGGCAAGACTTTACGCCCGTTTCCGGGAACAGAAAGTCGTATCGCAATGACCCGCTCCGGAAATCAGCATATTATATTATCATCCAAAATTATCGTATTTTTTCTTCCCACGCTTGCTATTTTTCCGAATAAGTTTATTTTATTTCAAATTGTTGCCGTACAACCGTAGATGAAAGAGATTCATGTACCTTCAGAATAAGCCTGTCCGAATAATTCACGAAGACAACCGCTGTCGTCTTTTCTCCCTCGCTCTGCTGGCCTGCTGCTTCTTTTCGTTGGCTGTGGGATTGAGACAAATCTTTTCTGTTATCCTTATGACGGACATGCTTTCTTATCAGGTAAGAATCAATCCCTCTCCCGTTTCCTGGGGATGGTGTCTGACCGGACTCCTGCCGATTTCCCTTTTGTTTCTTTACAAAGATAGAAGGAAAAACCTGATCCGCTGGACGCGTGCTTCCCTTCCCCTTCTTCTCCTTTTTCCGGTCTCGCTTTTTCTGAGCGAAAATTACTTTTCCCTGCCGCTGTCGCTGCTGATTCTTGGCTGGACCGCATTCCGCTTCGCCTCCCTGTATGGGGGAATGTTTCGGAAAATTCCCGAACGCTGCACCCACATTCCAGGAATGGAAAATGCGGTTCCGTGGCTGGTCGCGCTGATGTATTCAGGCGCGGTCTGCTGGGGATTTTACATGCAGTATCACGCTTTCCGTTCCTTATTCCTTTGCTATCCCGACTGGGGAATCTATTCGGATGCCTATATGAAGCTGGCTTACGCCGGAGGAAGTTTTGGAAACTGGTTTTCTTCCGGGCTGCACTGGAATCCGGGAATCAATCTACTGATGGCGCTCCTGATGAAAGTCTGTCCGCTTCCGGAATTCATTTTCCTCCTGAATTCAGCAGTCATCTATTCCGCCGCCCCCTTGGCTTATCTCCTATGCAGGAAGCTTTCTCTCTCGCGCGGGTATGCCCTTATTTTCGCAATTGCCTCAATTCTGAACCCGGTTTACAGCAACCAGAGCCTTTCCCTTTTCTACGGGTTTCATCCCATCAATTTCATGATTCCCCTGCTGTTGCTCTTTTTTCTCTTCCGTGAAACCGGAAACAAAATCGGAATAGGAATCGTGTTCGCGCTGTCCCTTCTGATACAGGAAACCGTTTTCATTTTCTGGATGGGCTACGGTATCTATCTTTTATTGAATGGACGTCGGCTCTCAGGAGCGATCTTAACCATTTTTTCTTTTTCCCTCTTCCTCTTCATCAGCACAGTCGTGCTTCCTGAGATCGAAGGAACCGGTGTCTATTCACAGACGGTTCTTTTCGAAAAACTGGGAAATACTCCTATGGAGATTCTGCTTTCGCCGCTTCGCCGTCCGGAAGCATTCCGGGCTGTCTGCTTACAGTGGCAGAACTTCGCTTTCCTCCTGACGCTTCTGATCCCTTTTTTCTTCTGCGTCTGGCTGTTTCCCACATTGATGATTGTCATTGTGCCGCTTCTGTCCGGAATATGGATACGTCCTTCCCCGGACGTGAAAAACGTCGTGCTGTGGTATGGAGTCGAAATCACGACCCTTTTCCTGGCTCTTTCCATCATCAATCTCCGAAGAATTTTGAAAGGAGACCGTTCCGCCCTTCCTGAATTTCTCAACTTCGGGTTGAAGAAGAAATTTTCCAGACGTGCGATTGCGGGAGCCGCCGTTTCAGCCACGGCATTGACCGTTCTCGGTTCCTATTACTGTTTCGGCATGACCGCTTATTTCGGAAAATACAATTTTCGCCGGATTGCCGGACTTCCCGACGAAACCGCGCTGATCCGGGAAATAAAATCGAAACTCCCGGAACAATGCCGCATTCTGACTACGATGCGTCTGCGGGGACATTTTCTGTTCGAGTATCCGACGGAATATTTCAACGTCCAGAGAAAAACCGGGGATGTTCTGGTTCTCGACCTGACGGATCGCAATTTCGATTCCGTAGGTGAACTGGAACGGGTCCGGAGAGAAATCGCCGCCGATAAAAGAATCGTTCCCCTCCTGACGGTTCCCGGAGACTTCAAACAGTTCGTCGTCTTTCTCGTCAGGGAAATGCCCGAACCAAATGTTGCCCTGCCGAAAATGAATTTCTCAGACTTCGACAAAATCGGAATGAACCTTCCCTCTGATAACAGATATTTTGCAACCCGCTATTTCTTTGACGGCAAGAAACATGTCTTTTTAGTACAGGTCAGGGAAACGCCGGACAGCGATCTGGATTTGAAAATCACGATTCAGGGAGATTTCGGAACCATCGATCGAATCTATACGTTCGCATTCGGACTTCTTCCCGCTTATGCGGCCGCTCCGGGATCGGTTTTCACATTCGACCTGACGGCTCCGCCTCCGAAAAAGGTTCTGCTCCATTTCCTGAAACGTCCAGGCTCGGAAACGCCTCCTTCAGGACAGAAGAAAATGGAACCGACCGCCCCGATTCCGCAAGTCAGCGAACAAAAATCTTGAACGGTTTTTCCCGCAGAAGGGACCGGAAGAAGTCCGAAAAGAACGTCACACGGGAATCGGGCTTTCCGTTATATTCGCAGTTCAGCCACTTGCCCGCAAAATCCTGAAAACCCGAGAAGGTCAGCAGCAGCGGCAGTTTTTCCGCTCCGTTCCGGCGGAGCTCCGCACAGGCGGCGTCCAGTCTTTCCGCACAGGGCATCAGGTATGGCATCAGCGACAGTTCCGTGAGCGGAGGAGTCAGACGGCAGTCCGCAAACAGCCGCGGAAGGTCGATTTCCGCCCGGATGGAGGGAAACAGGGAGGCCGTCTTCCGGACCAGAAGCGGAGAAGCCTGTTCCGGAGAGACTTCCGGATTGGATACCGGAAGTTTTTCCGGCTGAAGAGGTTGCAGTTGCGGATGGGAGGAAATTTCCCGGAAATGCCGGGCCAGTTCGATCACCAGTCGGGGAGAGCATTTCTCGACACCGAGCGAATTCATGGCGTCGCGGACCTTCCGGATCAGCGGCCCCGCCGAAGCGGGTTGAAGTTGAAGTTTTGCGCAGAGAAATTCCTCCACGCTGTCCGCGGTCAGTTTTCCAAAATCGCCTGAAGCGGAGGCATTTCCGCGGAAGTGGCGCGCCACGGCGGCATAGCCGGTCTCTTCCAGAATCCGCACGACACAGTCGTCGATATCCGCCGCATGGACCGCATTCCCGGCTTCGGGATCGGTCCGCCGCGACCGGAGCGCATATTCCACGGACAGGGCGATTTCCCCGGCGATCCAGGGATCGGCCATTCCGGAAG